>JBEVNG010000287.1:0-31501 GCA_040508235.1 Polyangiales bacterium
CGCGCGCAGGTGATCGCGCTTTGCGCTGCGTACCGCGTTGCAGACGACCAGCCGTCGGCCGAGCGGGAGGTGCAGTGCGCGGTCGACGACGCGCTGCGCGGAGATCCGCTCGTGCTCATCTACTTGATCGAGCTCGGCCAGGCGCGGTGTGCGGGCTATCTGGCGATCACGATCGGCTACAGCATCGAGGTCGGTGGGCGCGATGCGTTCGTCGACGAGCTGTATGTCGAGGACTGGGCGCGCGGGCAGGGTATCGGGACCCGGGCACTCGCGTTCGCGGAAGGCGTCTGTGCGGAGCTGCGGGTGAAGCGGCTGTGCATGGAGGTCGAGCATGAGAACCCTCGTGCGCGACGGCTCTACGAGAAGCTGGGGTTTGTGGCGCACTCGCGGACGACGTTGTCGAAGCGGCTCGCGTAAGGTCGCGACGCCGAGCCCGGCGTTGGAGTCCATGGCGGCGTGAAGCGCGAGCTTGGCAACGTGGTGGCCCTCGTCATCACGCACGTGCCGAGAGCCGCTCCATGAACGGCTTGCGATACGTGCGCGTGAGCATCACGTCCCCGCCGCTCTGCATCACCAGCAGTGCGTCACCGTGGTCCAGCGGTTCTACCCGGAGCACGTGACGCACGTTGACGATCTCGCCGCGGTGCACGCGCACGAAGCGTGCGTCGAGGGTGTCGGCGAGCTCTCGCAAGGGCTGGCGGAGCAGGAACCGAGCGTCGCGCGTGAACACGCACACGTGCTTGTTCGCGGCGCTGATGCGCACCACGTCGTCTTGCCGGAGCTGCACCCAGCCGTCGTCCACGGTCTTGAGCGTGAGCTGCTCGCCCTGCTCGCGGCGTATGCCGAGCCGCTGCACGTACACCTTATCGAGTGCACGCTGGAAGCGCGCGGCATCGTAGGGCTTGAGCAGGTAGTCCACCGCGTGTGCCTCGAAGGCGCGCAACGCGTGGCTGTCGAAGGCGGTGGAGAACAACACGCTGGGCTGCGCGCCTCCCGCCAGCGCTTCGAGCAGCTCGAAGCCATTCAACCCGGGCATCTCGATGTCGAGCACGACGAGCTCGGGACGCAGGCGCAGTATGGCCTCGAGCGCCTCGCGGCCGTTGCGCGCCTCGCCCGCCAATGCGAAGCGCGGGTCGCTGCCCAATAGCCGCACCACCTTCTCGCGGGCGGGTCGCTCGTCATCCACCACCAGGACGGAGACCGTCATACCTCGTGAATGTGCCCGCGTTGCTCAGCCTTGGCGAAATGTCGGGTGGGGCACCGAGAAACGTATCCGCGCGCCGCGTCCGCTGCCGCGCTCGAGGCCCGCGCCGTACAGGAGTCGCAGCACCTGGTCGAGGCGCGCGAGGCCGCCTGCACGCGACGTGGCCGAGAACCCCTGCCCATCGTCCGCGACCTCGAAGCGAGCTTGGCCTGCTTCGCGCGCGCCCTGCACGGTGATGCGCAGGTCCGCCGTGTCGGCCTGGTTGTGCTTCACCGCGTTCTCCACCAGGCCCTGCAGCGCGAAGCGAGGGAGCTCCACGCCGTCCAGCTCGGGTCCGAGCGCGACCGCCACCGCTACGCGGTCTCCGAAGCGTGCATCGACGAACGCGAGGTAACGGGTGAGGTGCGTGCGCTCCTCGCGCAAGCTCCAGGTCGCACGCGGGTCGCCGAGGGTCGACCCGAGCAGCGCCTCCAGGTCCGCGAGCAGCGCCTGGGAACGCTCGAGTGCCGCGTAGGAGAGCGCGCCGATCGTGTTGAGTGCGTTGAACAGGAAGTGCGGCTCCAGCTGTGCGGTCAGGCTCGCGAGGCGCGTGGCGCTCAGCAGCTGCGCGAGCTCGGCCTCGTGCTGACGCTGCAGATCGCGTGCGTGCCAGAAGAATAGCGCCGTCCACACGCCCGCGCTGGCGAGGTAGGCGTTGCTGGCGTACTGCAGCTCCGCGAGCAACGAACGTGCGAACGACGGCGCGGGAGCCTGCGCGAGCAGCGCCATGCCGTACTCCGCAGCCACGAGCACCACCATGAACAGGGGCAGCGCGAACGAGTGCAGAACGGCCCAGCGCAGCCAGCTCGTACGCGGATCGGGTTGCGTGCGCACCGCGAGGTACGAGATGGGCAGCGCCAACCAGAGCGCGAGGCAGCGCGCGAACGACAAGCCCAGAAAGAGCTGCGCTTGCTCGGGCCGCGCGACGCTCAGCGTGAACGCCGAGAGTAGGGCCGCCCCCGTGCTTACCAGCAGCGCCCACCAGGCGTGGCGTGCATCGAGGCGTAGTCGCACGGCGCGCGCTGACGGCTGCGCCGTGGGGAGGGGCGTGTCGCGGGGCCTGGCCTCGCTCGCCAGGGCAGCGCGTAGCTTCGAGCCCAGCGCGTCCAGCATGCTCTCCGCGCTCGCGACATCGCGATGCAATGCCACGCGCACCGCCGCCAGCTCTCGCAGAAGCTCGGCACCATCGAGCTGCGCGGACAGCCCCGCGAGCTTCGCCTCGTCGAGCTCACGCCGCAGTCTTGCTGCCATGGCGCGACGCTCGAGCGCGTCCCGCGCCGACTGGTGCGCGCTCAGCAAGGTCGCGAAGCCGGCGTAGACGGGCAGGGATGTCTGCACGTCGAACAGCAAGTCGGCCACGAAGGGCTGCGCCGGCAGCTCGACCTCGGACACGCGCGCGATCCACGCGGACAGCACGCGGTGCACCAATTTCGAGATCACGGCTGCGCTGGCGTACGCCACGGAGTGCACCGCGAGAAAGCGCAGCGGTGCACTGCGAGGCGATGGAGCATGGAGCACCGCGAGCTGCAGCAACGGGAGCGTGACCCATGCGCCCACGGCGCCGCTCGCGAACAGTGCCCAAAGATACGGCGCGGGCGACGAGAGCCAGTGCGCGCTGCCTTGCAACATCGAGTATACGAACAGCAGCGCCAGCAGCAGCGCCGCGCGGCGTGGGCGGATGCTGGGCCAGCGGAATGCGGAACCGTCGTGCACGAGCGCAGTGTATCGCTCGACCCGCCCACGATGGTGCAAGTCGGACGGAGGACGGCGCGACCCGGCATGCGCCGCACCGTGGCCCACGCGCATGATGGCGCCATGCATTTTTCTTCTCTGTTCGTGCGCGCGAGTGCCCTGCTGCTCGCGCTCCTTTGGCTCGGCGCTTGTGAGGCCGCCCCCACCACGATCGAGCGCGATGCAGAGGCGCCCGACGACACGGAGCAGGGCCAGAGGGTGGACGCCGCCGTCGACACCGCAGCCAGGCTCGATGCGCGTGTGCACGAGCCGGTCGCGCGGCCCAGCGTGGATGCCGCGCCGAGCGACGAGGGACCGAGTTGGCATCGTGACGTCGCGCCGTTGCTCGCCGAGCGCTGCGGCGCTTGTCATCAGGAAGGCGGCGTGGCGCCGTTCTCCGTGGCCACGTACGAGGGCGCGAAGCCGTTCGCCAAGACGATGGCGAGCGCCGTAGAGCGCGGCACGATGCCGCCGTTTCTGGCGCAGGAAGGCCCAGCGTGCGAGACGGCGCTGCCGTGGGCGCGCGACCCGCGCTTGTCGAGGGAAGAGCAGGCGTTGCTACGCACCTGGGCCGAGCACGGCGCACCCGAGGGCGAAGCGTCCGGCGCCGTGCCCGGCTTGCCCACGCCCGGGGGCCTCGCGCGCGAGGACCTCGCGGTGACGCTGCCGCGCGAGGTCGTCGTGGAAGGCAGCGACGACATGCACCTGTGCATGGTGCTCGACCCGAGGCTCGACCAGGACCGCTATGTGTTGGGCACGCTCACCACGCCGGGCAACCGCAAGGTGGTGCACCACGCCAAGACCATGATGCTCAAGCCCACCAGCACAGCGGGCCTGTTCGGCATCGGCGCCACGCCCCTGGCGAAGCCGGACTTCATCGCGCAGGTGGAGCAATACACCGGCGCGAGGCTCGGCGAGATCTACGAGTGCAAGACCGGCGAGAAGCTCGCCGCGGTCCCCCAGGAGGTGCTCGATGTGTGGGCGCCCGGGGGTGGACCGCGCATGGCGCCGAACAACGCGGCGACGTTCATGCCGCGCGACTCACTCGTGCTGCTCAACGTGCACTACCACCCGATCGCGCAGCGCGAGGTGGACGCGACCACGAGCGTGCGCTTTCAGTTCGCGGACGCGAAGCCCTCGCACGTGGCGCAGATGGTGGAGATCGGCGGCTTCCAGACCGACTCGCCACTGGCGCAGGGGCGCCTGGTGGCGCAGCCGGGCGAGCTGAGCGCGGCATTCAAGGTTCCAGCAGGCGCTAGCGCGCACGTCGAAGAGATGCAGTTCACCTGGACGGCGGGCAACGTGCGCGTCTACTCGTTGTTCCCGCACATGCACTACGTGGGCAGTGACATGCACGTATCCCTGCAGCGCTTGGCGGGCGAGCAGTGCCTCATCCATACGCCGCGATGGGACTTCAACTGGCAGCTCGTGTACGACTACGCCGGCTCGCTCGAGCAGCTGCCCGAGCTGCGCACCACCGACGTCATCCGCGTTCGCTGCACGTACGACAACAGCATGGGCAACGCGGCGCTACGCCGAGAGCTCGACCTGCGCGGGCTCGATGCCCCGGAGGACGTGTTCTACGGCGAGGACAGCAACAAGGAGATGTGCATCGCGTTCCTCGGCGTCACGTATCCCAACTTCAGATGACGAGCACGCTGCCGCAGCCGCCGATGCATCAGTCGGCGATCGAGCAGGCGTGGATCGGGCGTTACTCAGGCGAGCGCGCCGCCGTCGGCGTTGAGGGTGGCTCCGGTGATCACGCTCGCAGCGGGGCTGGCGAGGAAGACGACGGCGTTGGCGACCTCGTGGGGCTCGCCGAAGCGGCCCAGAGAGGAGAGGCTGCGCTGGAAGTCGGCGGCTGCGCCCTGTGCCGGGTTGGCGTCCGTGTCGGTCGAGCCAGGCTGCACCAGGTTCACGGTGATCCCGCTTGGCCCCAGCTCGCGCGAGAGACCGCGGGTGAAGGAGGTCAGCGCCGCCTTGGACATCGCGTACGCGGTGACGCCCGGAAACGGCACCCGCTCTCCGAGGCCCGAGCCGATGGAGATGATGCGTCCGCCTCCCTTCAGGTGCGGGATGACGGCCTTCGCGAACAGCACCGGTGCGCGCACGTTGATGTCCATGAGCGTCTGGTATGCGTTCAGGTCGAGCTCGGCGATCGTTCCGTTGAGACCGACCGCGGAGTTGTTGACCAGGATGTCGAGCCCGCCGAGCGCGGCGACAGCTTCCCGCACAGCGCGCTCGATCGCAGCCGGGTCGGCGCTGTCCGCCTGGATCGCGAGCGCGCGACGGCCGGTGCGCTCGATCTCTCGCGCTACCGCTTCGGCCTTGTCGGCCGAGTGCTGGTACGTGAGTGCCACGTCGGCTCCGTTCTCCGCCAACGCGAGTGCGATCGCGGCTCCGATCCCGCGTGACCCTCCGGTCACGAGTGCACGCTTGCCATTCAAGTTGAACATAGGTCCTTCCTTCTCGGCCGTCGGGCGCCGGACGGCCTGAACGAGAAGTTAAGGCTCGGGTGCGGCCTCGCTCGGTGTCGAGAACGGGCACGCTGTGTCGCGGAGAGAGGAACGCCAGCAACCCGGGTGCGTCCGTCGGAGCTCGCCGGTCAGCTAGGCGTCGCGTACGAGGGCGCCGATGGCCCTGAGCCGAGGCATGTAGGCCTCGGGCGCGATCAGGTGCTCGGGGTAGTAGAGGCCGGGAGAAGCCAACGCCTTCCCTGAGAGGCCGAGCACCTGCTCCACCATCATCGCGACACCGAGCGCGGTCAGCGGCGCCTCGCCTTGCGGGTGCACGATGGCGTGTCGTTCGCGGACGGACTCGCCCGCGCGAGTCGTGCCGGCGAGCGTGATCAGGATCTCGTGCGAGGCGGGCTCGCCTCGGCGACGGCTCGAGGTCACGCCGACAGCGATGTTGAGCTGCACGTTGGGAGCGCCCGTGGCCGTCGCGAGTGCGGCGATGTCGAACGGCGAATTGCCCGAGCCTTCGAGGGCAGTGCCATCCAGGGCGTGGATCACGACCTTGGCGTCGTCTCCGGCGCGCCAGTAGTACTTCCCATCACGGCGGGTGAGCGCGGCGGGAGCGATCTCGGCGATGGTGCGGATGTCCGACTGCGCTGCCGGACCTCCGCCGTCCTGCTCGTCGAGGACGACGTCGATGCGAATGTCGTCGAGCTGGGCGAACTTCTTCGCGAAGTACAGCGCGGGCAAGGTCGCGGCGCCCGCCAACCACTCCCCGCCCAGCACGACCGCGCACGCGCCGGGGTCGTGCATGAAGGTGGAGACCTCGGGGGCGATCTCGAAGCTGGCGCTGGAGATGCTGACGTGCGGCACGCGGCGCGCCTGGGCGAAGCGAAGTGCCGTGTGGCGCTCATCCTTGACGATCAGCGCGATGGCGGAGATGGCGCGATCACCGAGCCCGAGGTCGGGCTGGTCGAGCTCCACCGCGACGCCTTCGGCATGGCCCAGCTCGGCCGCGAACGCGCTCGCCTTGGCGAGGTCGCGGCCACCGATCAAGAGCTCGAGGTGCGGATGAGCCTCGCGCAGAAAGCGGGATGTCCAGCGGCCGACCGCACCGTAGCCACCGATCAACAGAACGGGCGCATGCTTCATGAGAGCTCTCCTCGTTGCAGCACCCTGCCACGTCGCCCGCTGGCTCGTTGTGCGCGTGCGCGCTTGCTGTACGATGCGCGGCGATGAGTGAGAGCGCGACCTCGGTGGTGTCTGGCGCGAGCGCGGCGGAAGACGAACAACTTGCGTTTGGTGGGCCCGTCGGCGCGCTGGCGATGATGACGCTGTTGCCGGCGCTGACGCTGTACCTGTGGGTGTGCGTGCACCGTCACGGCGGCGCGCTGGTGCTGCCCAGCTCCGCGCTGCTCGCCGAGCTACCGCGACCCAGTCCGAAGGCACTCGGCTGGCTGCTCGGTTGGGTCGGGTCTCAGCTCGTGCTGGACCTCGTCCTCCCCGGGCGGGACTACCTCGGCCTCGTGCAGCGCGACGGCGTGCGCCGCAGCTATCGCCTCAACGGCATGGCCTCGCTGCTGGTCACGCTCGTGATGCTGGCGGGCGCGCTCGGCTTCGGCGTGCTGCACGGTGCGGCCGCCGTCGAGCTGCTCGGCTCGCTGCTCAGCACGTGCATCCTCGGCTGCTACCTGTTCAGCGTCTGGCTGTACAGCTTCGCCAGGCCCACGCGTCGCGGCGCGGGCGGCATCGTCTACGGGTACTTCATGGGCACCGCGCTCAATCCTCGCGTCGGACGGGTCGACCTCAAGATGTTCATGGAGTCGAAGATCGCGATGAGCGGCTGGCTCGTGCTGACCATCCTGATGGCGCATGCGGAGTACGAACGCACCGGCACGGCGTCCATCCCGATGATGCTCGTGGTGGGCTTCCAGGCGCTCTACACGCTCGACTTCTTCTGGTTCGAAGAGGCGATGCTCTCCACCTGGGACATCAACAACGAAAATTACGGCTTCATGTTGGCGTTCGCGTTCCTGGTCTGGATGCCGTTCTGCTTCTCGCTGCAGTCGCAGTACCTGGTCTATGCGGAGCCAGAGCTTCCTGTGGCGGCGATCGTGGGGCTGCTCGCGCTCAACCTCGCGGGCTACTACATCTTCCGCTCGTCGAACCTTCAGAAGCATCACTTCAAGACGCGGCCCAGTGGCAAGATCTGGGGCCGTGAGCCGGAGTTCATCCAGACCGCACGAGGCACCAAGCTGCTGGCGAGCGGCTGGTGGAGCCTGGCGCGCCACAGCAACTACCTGGGCGATTTGATGATGGCGCTGGCCTGGTGCCTCGCCTGCGGCCTCACGCACATCGTGCCGTTCTTCTACTTCCTGTACTTCACGCCGCTGCTGATCGATCGCGAGCGGCGCGACGACCAGCACTGCGCGCGCAAGTACGGCGCGGACTGGGAGCGCTACCGCGAGCGCGTGCCGTACCGCATCGTGCCGTTCGTGTATTGAGTCCCCGGCGCCACGGCGTACGAGCCCGCGGGCTGACGGAGTGCCTGCGCGGGCTCGTTGGCGACGCGCCAGATCTCGGTCGGCTACGAGAGCCCCTCCGAGGTCAGCCGTGAGTACACCCGCCTGTTCGGCCAGCCCCCCAAAGCGCGACGCCGCGAACCTCGCTTCGCTCGGCGCGGAATAGCGGCCTCACGTTACTGATCCCGCTGGACTGCTGGCTGGCAGCTTTCGCTCCGCGGACCGTATCAGCGCGTGCAGGTGTCGACCGGGTCGATGCCGGGTTGTACGGCGAACAGGTAGCCGCCGTTGGCGAGCGAGGTCGGTGTCTCGAGGACGCGGACCACGGTGCGGGTGGTGGTGTCGATGACGGAGATCTTGCTGTCGCCGCCGTGGCTCACGAAGGCCCACTTGCCGTCGGGCGTGATCGCCGAGGCGAGCGCCTGCTTGCCGCTCGTGGCCTGGCCCACGACGGGGCCATTGCCGAGTCGAGCGAGTGGTACGCGCGCGACGACCTGCTGGAAGGTCGGCGAGCCGGCCACGACGTCGACCAGGATCGCCTGGCTGGCGCCGGTCTCGTCGACGTTCGCGAACAGGGCGAGGCTCTTCGAGAGCTGGAACTTGGGCACGATGCCCTTGGTGAGCGCAGTGCGCTTGGCGGTCTTGGTGTCGAGGTCCGCGGCGTGCAGGTCGACCGGGCGCTCGGCCCAGCGCTCGGCACCTTCGGGCACCGTCTGCGCGATGGCGCCGTAGATGTAGCGGCCGTCGTAGGAGAGGCGCGGGCGCGCGTTGCGGCCGGTGCTGAGGCCGTCGGCGTCCCACGGCACGAGCTGCGTGCGTGCGAACGGCATCTGCAGGGCGGCGCCATCGAAGCCGGTGCCGGCGGCCGTCGTGATGTAGAGCACGCCGGTGCGGTGCGAGACGACGATGCCGTGGGAGCCCGTGTTGATCGGGATGGTCGCGGCCGTGGTCGCGGTTCCGGCGAGCACGTCGGCGAGCGGCCAGACGCGGATCTCTCCCCCGACACTCGCAAACAGGTGCGCCGGATCGCCAGCGACCGTGGCGTGGACCTCCTCGCTGGCGCCGTTCACGGCAGGCACGGTGATCGGAAACTCGCGCAGCGTGAAGTCGTCGAGCTTCAGGATGTTGGCGACCTGCTCGACGCCGTCGTGTCCGGAGGAGACGGCGAGGTAGCGCAAGTCCTTGTCGCCGCAGCCCCACACGGCGCCGGTGCCGAGGTTCGCGTCGGCACGGTTGACGATCGCCGGCTTGCCCGCGCTGTCGACGCGGATCGCGATCAGCTGATCGTGCTTGTCGTCCGACGTGACCACGCGGCCGTCCTTGAGCGCCAGCGCACCGAGGTGGTTGCCGAGCTTGACGTCGTCGATCTGTCCGGTGTGCTGCAGCTCCGGCAGGCTGTAGGCGTGGATCGACTCCTTGCCCTCGGCGAGCTCCGCCACGAGCAGGAAGCCCTCGCGGCCGACGACGCCCGCGTCGCTCGCCTGCGCGTCGGGCACGGCTTGGTTCGATGCATCCACCACGCCGGAGTCGAGGGCTGCGTCCACGCGCGCCGCGTCGACGAGCTCGCCGGTGGCCGCGTCCTCCGACACGCTGGCGTCTTGCTGCGCGTCCACCTCGTCGTCGTCCCCGCACGCCCCGAGTAGCTGCGCCATCAGCACCGCGCCAGCGAGTCCACTTCTCTTGATTCCCACGCTCACCTCCGACCTGTCGTCTGCACGCGAGCTCGTCTCGTACGAGCGCATCGTGTCCGGGGCTTATCGCATCGAATGTGTAGAAGCAACACAGTTGCATTAACGAAGTTGGCGAGATACGAACAGGCGCGATGCCGATCCATCGCATGCGCTGTTCCTTGTTCGCGATGCTCGCTCACGCAGGCTGTGCGGACGATGCTGAGCCCGAGGGTGCGCTGAGCACACTCGATTCGTCAGTTCCTCAAGTGATGGACGCAGACGTCATGTTCGAGCGCGACGCCGCGTCGCTGCAGCCAGGGCGTGATGCCTGCGTACCGGACGGCGGCGCGCCCGAGCTCGGCGCGGCGGTGGTCATGCACGCTTGTCTGCACGGGAGCCATGGGCCTTTTCGCGTGGTGACCGGAGGCGACTCCTCCGACGCGGCTCCGGACGTCAGTCGGGCGCACACGCTGTTTACCGTGCTCGCCGCAGCGAGTGCCGACGTGCACCTTCGCTACCTGCCGACTTCGGTCGGCGACTACGTGTTGTTCGCCGCGCGCGGGGTGCTGACTGGGGCACGGCAGGGCAACGCGTCGCTCGTCATCGAGAGCCGCGCCGTGGACTGCGCGGCCCTGCCGGCGAGCTACCTCCTGCAGCTCGCGGCGGACGAACCGGTCGAGCTCACGCTGCGCGCCGACGGAGAGCGGATCGCACTGGTGATCGAGTCGCTCGCAGGTTGGGGTGCGGACGGCTGGGAGCACGCGTGCGCAACGCAGCCCGCCGTCGCACCAGACGCCGGGGCCTGCCGAAAGAGCGGTCCCTGCTCCAGTGACTCCGAGTGCTGCGCCTATTGCCACGACTACGACCACTGCCACTGAGCAGCGGCGGGCACGCTCAGCGCACGCGAACTTCCGTCTCGCAGGAGCCTTCGAGGCCGTTGAAGTGGCCGAAGCGTGCGCGCACCACGAAGTCGCGTAGCGTGGTGACGCCGAGCTCCTGCGGCGGGATGTAGATCACCGGGTTGCCGCTGCCGTCGCGCAGCGGCTTGCCGGTGCGGTCACGGAGCGTGCCCAGGGGTTGGCTCGCGAGCTGCTCCATCGTCACGGGCGAGCTGCCGTCGTGGACCGCGGCGATCGCTTCGGCGCGAAAGGCCGAGTCCTCCGCGAACGAGTCGAACCAGAGGTGGGTGAGGTGCCAGGTGATCTCCGCCTCGGCGGTGCCGTTCACCGGCACGACCACCCCGTACGTTCCGTCGCCCGCGGTGCAGGTGAAGTAGTCGATGTCGACCGCGTGCCCCAGCTCGAACGGGATCACCATGCCGTCTGGCGCCGTGAGCGTTCCAGTCTGCAGGAAGCTGTAGCCACGCTCCTGCATGCGCTGCACGAGCTCGCCCGGCGCGTTGACGTTCCGCACCCCGGGCTGGACGGCGTGGCTCTGAAACCCGACCTCGTCCCAGCGCTGCGAGGGAACACCGTCGAACGCGAACACCTCCGCGCTGGAGGGAACCAGATCGACGACGGTGGGCGTACTGACGACGACCGCATCATCGCCATCGCGCGTGCGCAGGTGAAACGCGGAGACGCTCAGGACGGCGTGGGTGTATTTCACCAAGTAGCCGTCCGCGAAGCGCTCCCTGGCGATGCCCTCGCGCGTCTCGACGCCGCCGTTCGCACGCACGATCAAGCGTCCCTCGCTGCCCGCATCCACGCTGGAGCAGGCACAGAGCAGCAGCAGCGAAACCAGGAGCCCGTTCGAGTAAGTCATCAGTTCAACTCCGCGCTGAAGGCCTCGGGACGGCGCAGGCCCAGGTACCACTGCTGCGCGAACGCCGAGCCGTCCCGCGCGCACGGGTTGTCGAGCCCGCGATGGTCGTCGAAGCTGACGAAGTCGAACCAGCGCTCCGGGTGCACCCAGAGGCGTAGCTGCGCGCCGTCCTCGACGGGGAAGCTGGACTCGACGCTCACGTTGTCGATACGCCGGCGCGCTTCGAGGTTCGTGGGCGTCTCCTGCGAGGACGCGTCGATGCGCATGCCACATGCGAACGGAACGCGGTCGGCTCCCCGCGTGGCGTGGCCGCGCATGTACGCGTGGTAGCCCTGGCCGCGCGCCCGCGCCTCGGCACCGCGCGGCACGTCGAGCATGATGCTCAGCCTGTCGACCGGGCCGGCCTCGCTCGCCAGCACTCCTGCCGACAGCTCGGGTCCCAGCACGTCGAAGGGGATCTGCGACAGGTACTCGCCCATGACCTCGCCGTCGACGAGCGTCTGCCCATGCGCGTGCGCACGAGGCACGAGCGACAGCCGCGACCAGGTCGTCCGCTTTGGCGGCCGCAGGTAGAGTGGTCCCACGAGCACCAGGGCCTCGTCCAGCGTCACCGTCCATCCACTCGCCAGCGTCCAGGAGCGCGTCGCGGCGCCGGCGATGTGGAGCGAGGCCTCGACGCGTCGCCCGGGCGTGTCCTCCGAGCCACACGCGCAGACGAGCACCATCACGAGAGAGAGCAGCTTCATGACTCTTGTCCCCAGCTAGCCGGATCGAACTGCAAGCTCAGCGTGAGCAGCCACTGCCTCGGCGCGCCGGCACTGAAGTGGCGCGCCGCCAGCATCGAGCGAGGAGCATCCGGGTCGCGGAAGTTCGACACGTGGTGAAATTCGGACTCGCGATAGCGCACGTCGAACAGGTTGGTCACCGACGCACTGAGCTCGACGAACCGATAGCGAGCCCCGAGCGCGAGATCAATCAGAGAGTAAGGTGCGGCCCACTGCGCGAGCGGGAGTGGACGCTTGCCGACGTAGGTCACGCCGAGGCTCGCGTAGCCGCGCAGCGACTCCAGCCAGGGAAGGTCGTGGTGCACGACTGCATCGCCGCGCACGAGCCAGGTCGGGATGAACGGCAAGCGCGGCCCTCGAAACAGCTCGTACAGCGCGGCTCCCTCCGGCGGCAGGTGCGCGCGCGTGTAGGTCGCCGAGCCGAGCACATCGAACCACGACGCGCTGCGAGCGCGCACGCTCCACAGGGCACCCGCGCGCTGGGAGGCGCCCACGGGTTCGTTGCGTCCCTGCTCGGGGTTGAAGACCAGGTCGCTCGAGACGCGCGTGAAGAACACGCTCGTGCGCGCATCCACCCGGACGTCGCCCCACCACGGTGCAAACGCGAGGCCCGTCTCCGCGGCGGTGACGCGCGCGAAGGGAGCGGACTCCGACTGCGAGAGCGCGGCGCCGTCGCTCGAGCGCGCCCCGCGTCCCACGCTCAGCAGCGCGTGCAGGTCGGGCGTGACCGTCAGGTCGAGCGTGCCGCGGGGCGAGAACGCGAAGCCGTAGGCGTCAATGGTCTGGCGCGACAGACGCGGTCCGATGCGATCTTGCTCGGGCAGCGAGCGCTCGGCCACCTGGAACGCGAACGCATCCGCCCGCGCCCCGAGCATCAAGCGCAGCCGATCATGCAAGCGCGCGTCGACACGCGCGTGGGCGGCGACGTTGGTCTGTGCGATGTCGCGGTCGAAGTCGTTGAGGTACGGAACGTCGAGCTCACGGCGCACGCGATCCATCACCACGGAGACGCGGTCGTGGCGCGCGTAGACGCCGACCTCGAGGTCATGCTGGCGGGCGAACAGAGTCACACGACGTCGTCCGGTCGCGCGCATGCCCAGCGTCAGGGCGTCGGTCCGGCCGTCGCGCAAGTCGCCGCGCTGCGGGCCGCCGTCCATTCGTGGGTCGAGCGAGTAGCCGGTGTAGTCCTCGCGCGTGCGCAGCTGACGCGCGGACATGAACAGCTGACCGCGCAGGGCGCTGTCTCCGCGCATGCGCTCCAGGATGGTCGAGATGTGCGCCCGCGAGCCGTTGCCTCCCTGGTTCGGGTCTGGCGTGCAGAAGAACTGCGCCTCGGCGGTGCCGGCGCACGGCAGGCGTCGTCCCGCCACGTCGTCCGCGCGCACGACGCCAGCACTGTCCCAGCGCTGCGCACTCACCAGCGCGAGCGTGCGCAGGAAGGTGCCGGCGCCGAGCTTGGCCTCGTACTGAGCTATCGCGCTCGCCTGCGCGAACGCTCGCTGCGGACCAAAACCATCGCCGCGCTCCAGCGCCACCGCGGCGAACGTGCGCGCGCGCTCGTCCGAGGGGCGATAGCCCAAGAACCAGCGCCGCCGCCCGAACTTGCCCGCGCGCAACGAGCTGACGACGCCAGGCTCCGGCAGCCCGAGCTGGAACTCCGCGCTGCCCGCGACGGCGAAGTCTCCCTGCTCGGGATCGAACGGTCCCTCCAGCACGCGCACCTGACTCACCAGCTCCGGCATCAGGAACGTCAGGTCCGCGTAGCCGTGGCCGTGATGGTTGGAGACCTCGTTCAGAGGCATGCCGTCGACGCGCAGCTCGATGTCCTCGCCTTCGCCCGCGTCGAAGCCGCGCAGGTACATGCTGGCGGTGTGTCCCTCGCCTCCGTGGTTCGTGAGCAGGATGCCGGGTGCCAGCGTGAGCAGGTTCTGCGCGCGGTCGCGGGGCACACGTCGCAGCTCGCCGACCTCCAGCCGGAAGTCGCTGGCAGCGACGGCCTCGCCGTGGGGGTCGCGCTTGACGGTGGCTCGCGCACCGAAGTCGTTCTGCGCGGCGACGCGCGACGACATCACCAGAGCAGCGAGCAAGAGGCTCCGCGCGCCGAGGTTACTCACGTTCGTCCGTGTAGGTGTTGGGCACGCCGAGCAGCGCGAGGTCATGCGCGGGGGCGGCAAGGAGCAGGGCGGGCTCGAGCTGCATGGTGCGCAGGCGCAGCACCAACACCTGCGCGGCCGTGGGGTCGGTCAGGTAGGCGTGAGCGTGACCCAGCACCATGCGCGTCCGTGACGTCACCGGCAGCGAGGTCGTGCGCGAGAACGAGCCGCTGCGCAGGTCGAGCTCGTGGGCCCTTCCGTCGACGGTCAGGACGAGCGCCGTGCCTCCCTGTCTGCGCAGCTCGAGCGCGACGATGTCGCTCGGGAGCTCGAGCAGACGAAGCGGCGCCTGCTCCGCGAGCAGACCGAGCGTGCGCGCCCCGATACGCAGCAGCACGCCATCGAAGCGAGCAGTCGTGCGCACCGCCTCCACCGGGGCCTCCGTGGTGAGCAGCTGCGCGGCGAAGCGCTCTTCCGCGCGAACCCATGTGAGCCGCAGCACCCCCTCCGCGCACGCGAAGTAGACCCGCTCGCCGTTCGCGGCGGCGTCGCGCGCCCGTGTACAGCTCGCGAGGCGAGTCGCGTCCAGGGCGGGATCGAGGACCGAGCGCTGCGTCAGGCTCGCGCCATCACTGGCGAGCAGCTGCGCCTGCGCGACCAGCGCCACGCCAGGCGAAGAGGGAGCCAGCGACACGAACGTGGGCGCGAAGCTGCGCGCGGTGATGCTGCGCTCCTGGAACAACGCGGCCGCGCCGGTGCTGGCCGCGAGCGACACGGTCCAGCCGTCGTTCACGCGCAGCGACGAGAGGTTCGGCAGCGCGACCTGCTCGTCCATCAGGCGGTGCTCGCCGCGCACGATGTGGAAGTGGTCGATGTGGCTGAGCAGCCACTGGCCTGGATCCACCACGCGCAGCACGCCGTGCGCGGGGCTGAACGCGTAGCCGTGGCGCCCATTCGCGCCGGCCTCCAGCTCCGCCTCCGGCGCCAGGGGGATGCGGGCGATCACGGACGAGGTGTCGAGCTCCAGCAAGCTCAGCTCGGGCGTCGCGGCGTGGGAGATCAGCAAGCGCCCGAGCGAGTACTCAGGCGTGTCCGCGCCGCCTTGGCTCCAGTCGAGCCCCGCGTCCGAGGGGGCGGCATCTTCAGGACGAGCCCCGGAACCGGCGTCCGTAC
This sequence comes from Polyangiales bacterium, assembly GCA_040508235.1. GTDB lineage: Bacteria > Myxococcota_A > Polyangia > Polyangiales > DASUME01 > DASUME01. The sequence continues at coordinate 15,438 of JBEVNG010000287.1, forward strand.
AAGAGGAGATAACGAGGAAGGCCGCGGCCGCTCGCCCTGAAGATACCATGCGATGGTAGATGCAACCGTATTGCGTTTAAGTCAAACGCGAACAGTCAGCGGCAGTCGACGCGATAGTGGTCCGCCGCCGTCCCCTCGTTCAGCGACTCGATCACCAGCACGACGTCGGGCTGCTCGCTCTCGAGCTCGATCGTGTGGCGCCGCGGCTGCAGAGCGAAGACCAGGACCGACGGCAACAGCTCACAGATCTCGGTCGGGTGCGAGATCCCTGGCGTGATCGTCGTGCCCTGGTCGGCGATGCGGGGCGTGCCATGGCGCAGGAACACGGCGTAGTCGCCCGCCTTCGGTGGCTGATACACCACCACGCCGCGATAGCCGCCGCCCTCGCGCTCCGGCAGTCGGAGGTGAAACGACGTGTGCACGCGGTTCACGTCGATGCCCGGAGCGTCCAGCGCCGGACCGGCCATGTCCTCCACGTACGGGCCCACGCGCTCGTGGAAGCAGGCGTGCTCGATTAAGGAGTCCGCCACGAAGGTCTGACACCCCGCGCCGGCGTCGATCGGCTCGGAGACGGGCACGCCGTCGAGGGAGCTCGCCGTGTCGCGGCAGCCGGACGCCGCGCTCAGGAACAGCAGACCGTAGAGCTGGAGCGCCCGGACGCGCTGCGGCCCGACGGCCGCCTTCTCGAACATGCGCAGCTAATACGACACGCGGATGCAAATGCAATCGCGTGGCGATAGTGCGCGCATGCTCGCGCTCAGTTCATCCGTTGACGGAACGACGGCGCAGGCGCAGGGCGAGCGCGCCGAGCAGGAGCACGAGCCAGGAACCGCGCGCGACGGAGCCGGTCTCAGTCGTGCAACCGCCGCCATCCTTTGTCGCGACCTCTTCGCCATCCGTGTCGTCGCTGTCGATGGGCAGGCCGCCGTCGGATCCGCCGAGGTTCCCGCGTCCTGCGTCGCGCGGCGCGGCGGCGTCGGGTTCACGCGGGGGGATGCCGCCGTCCGCCTTGGTGCCGTCACCGGCGTCGAGGCCTGCATCGCCAGGTGCCACGGAGGCGTCGACCCCGGCATCGCGAGGCGCCATGCCGTTGGCGCGGATCTCGATCGAGCTCATCGCGTCGTTCAGCTCGATGTCGTTGAAGCATCCGAGCGACATGCTGCGCGCGACGGAGCGGCCCGTGAAGTTGTCGTCGGCGTACAAGATCGCGTCGTAGCCGACGGCGAGCACCAGCGACGATGCGTCGTTGTCGCGCGCGCCGAGGGCACGCAGCTCGGCGGCCGTGTACTTGCCTTCGGGCAAGTTGATCGACCAGCCGCCCTGGTAGTCGCAGTCCTGGTACAGCATGGCGCCGATGCCCGCAGGGACGGTGGCGGGGCCAGGGGGAACCTTGCTGGGCTGACACTCGTTGGTGCCGCTGCCGCCGCCCGCGAACGTGACGCGCACGCGAGCGGTCTCGTTGGTCTGCGACACGAACTGGATGCTCACGCGGTCGTTGGGCTTGAAGGTGTCGCCCGCGACCATGCGAGGATCGCCGCGCGTGGTCTGACCATCGAGGGGCAGTCCCTTGAGGCCGTTGGAGGCATCGATCAGGATCGAGTTTCCCTCCCCGGTGCGCTCGCGAAAGTCGCGCGACACGGTGACGTGCAAGCCGGGCCCCTTCTCGCGGACGGTGCCGTTGCCTTCCTTGGCGTTGAACTTGGTTAGCGTGGGGTTGCGGTACTCGACGTAGAAGTAGAGCGGTCCGTTCTTGCGGGTGTCGCCTGTCGGGATCTGCAGCGCCTGCGTCTGCTCGTCGACGGCGAGCTGGATCGCCTTGAGCTCGAACTCTCCGTCCGCGGTGACGCGCTGCACGTTGCAGCCGTTGAGCCAGCCGAGCATCGCCTTCTGCGGCGCGTTGAAGTGGCCGAGGCCGTTGCCCATGGTGTTGTAGGCGTTGCCGTACTCGATCACGTTGCAGCCCTCGAGGCCGGCTCGATACGCCGCACCATTGCACGGCGCGGTGCTCGAGTGATCGAGGCCGATGCCGTGCCCTAGCTCGTGCGCATAGGCGTTGGCGCCACCGCAGGTGTACAGGCTGGTGCCGCCGTTGCGGATCGCGCCACGCGCGGGCGGATTGCCGACGTAGGCGACGCCGCAGGGGCAGTCCATGCCGTCGATGTCGGGGATCTTCACCGCCACGTGATCGTAGCCCGCGAGGTCGACGCCCTGCGCCCGCGCGGTGGCCTTGGCGAGATCGGCCAGCACGTCGAGGCTGCACTCCGACGGCGTGTTCACCATGTACGGACCGAAGACGTCGCCGAACATGTGCCAGGAGCCGTACGAGATATCGAGGTAGTAGTCCTCGACCTCCTTGAGCTCCGCGCGCGCGGTGGCGGCGGTGTAGCTCTGGGCCGGCCGACCGTTGAAGTTGAGCAGCACGAGCGCCGTGCGCACCGAGACGGGTGGCGGCGCGACGAGCGCTTGCTGCACGACGTCCGTGGCCGCGGGCGCCGCGGACCGCACGACGAAGCGCTCGCTGGCAAGGCGCAGGCCATCGCGCTTCGAGAGCGGTTGCGCGCTGGAGGTGTAGTGGCCCTGCAGCACGACGCGCTCGCCCGAGTGAAGCTCCGGCAGGTCCTCGATCACGAGCTCGACGCGCTGTCCGTCATCACGCTTGAGCGCGAACGCGACGCGGTGGGTGCCGTCGGCGTGATCGACCACGTACTTCTCGACCTCGCCCACGAGGGCCCCGTCGTCGCCGGCCTCGGTGTGCGCTTCGTTCGCACACGCACTCGCGCCGACCAGCGCCAGCGTGAGCAGGCCGCGCTTGCAGGCGCTGGCGAGCGCAAGGTTTCGCGAGATCGAACACACTATCCTAGGCGCCCAACCATTCATGGCACGCTTCATACCTTGGGCTGGCGTTTCGCGTCTACCGCGCCGAACGCGAGGCTCTCGCTAGCGGAAGAAGCGCACCCGCGTCGCGCCGCTCACGTTCTAGCTCAGTCGTCCCACGGGCTCGTCAGCGGCAGCGCGGAGCTGGCGTCGCTGCGCAGCACTTCGATCTGCCGCGAGAGCCTGGCGTTCAGCGCGCGCTCCGGCGAGTGCTTCCTGGCGTGCGTGTAGGCCGCGATCGCGCGCTCGTAGGCGCCGCGGCGCAGCAGCAGGTTGGCGAGGTCGAAGGCCGACTCGTAGTCGTACGGATGGCTGTGAACGATCTCCGCCAGCAGCTGCTCCGCGCGCGCGTAGTCGCCGGCCTGCACGGCCTCGTCCTTGAGGTAGCGCCTGCGCAAGGCCGGCAACCACGACAACCGGAACGTGCCGCGAAGCACCAGTAGGTTGCCCATGCGCGCCACCGGCTCGGCGTCACGGAACGCGTCGAAGTCGTAGTACGGGCGCTGCAGCAAGTAGCGCGTGTTGAGGAACACGACGCCCGAGACGAGGTCGTCGTCGAGCGCGTCGTCCTCCACGCGATGCCACCGAAGGTCATACGCTTCCTGCTCGTGGCCGGGAACCAGGTAGAAGTCGTAGGCCTGCTGTCCGCGCCCGCGCACGTTGGCGTCGTAGTACGTGAGCAGCTCGTGCACGCGCAGGCCGGGCTCGAGACCGTCGTCCGAGAACGACCGCCAGGCCTCGCTCGGTCCGCCCGCCAGCTCGTTGTAGTACTCCCACGGGCGTCGCTGCGGCAGCACGGCGAAGCATGCCCAGAGCAGCAGTGCGCCGCTGATCCACTGCAGGCCACGCGCGCTCGCACGCAGCTCGACCAGCGCGATTGCAGCGACCAAGGCGAGCACCGGAAAGACCGGCAGCGCGTGCCGTACGCCGGCGTAGCCGGAGTTGCCGCGCGCCAGCACCAGCATATAGAAGGCCCCCCAGCACAACATGCCGAGCACGGGTGCGCGCCATGTCTCGGGCACGCGCTCGGGCACTCTCCTGCGCGCGAGCAGCCACGCGCGCGCGAGCAGCCACGCGCCCACGGCGACCAGGCCGAGCCAGCCGAGAGCCGGCTTGATCAGCAGCTGCACCGGGAAGAAGTACCAGGGCGTCTCGCCGAAGAAGAAGCGCGCGAACACGCTGATCTCGAACTGCCGTCCATCGAGTCCAGCGCGCAGCGTGTCCGCCAGCCCCCAGAGATAGGCGCGCGGGAGCAACGCGTAGTCGTGTGCAACCTGCAGCAGCGCGCGCTGCGCGGGCGAGTGGAGGTCCTCCAGCTTGTCGGCGTACGGGCGGTTGAAGGTCGGCTCCGTGATGCCCGCGGGCGCCTCCGCGAAGCGAAAGCCGTAGCTGCTCCAGAGCACGCCGTAGGCGGCCAGCAACACGCCCGCGACGCACGCTAGTCGGACCACGACCTGCCGTGCGCCCGGGCGCTCCCAAGCCGCGAGCCCCACGCCCAGGCCCGCCACGAACAACAGCAGCGGCAGCGCCGAGTGCTTGCACGCGAGCGCAGCGCCGAGCGTCAGGCCCGCGATGCACAGGTCGAGCGCGCGCCAGCTGCGAAACGCGATCAGTGCCCAAGATGCCGCGATCGCCGCGCCGATCGCGAGCGGGAGATCGGTCAGCACGACGGGCATGTGGGCGGCCACGGTGGGGTCGAGCAGCAGCAGGCCCGTGGTCGCGAGCGCGAGCGGCGCACCCACCAACCGCCGCAAGCTGAGGCTCAGCGCCAACATCGCGAGGGCGTGGAAGGCGAGCATCGCGAGGCGCATGCGCGCGTGCAGCGCATGCCGGTCGTTGTGCTGGAAGTAAGCGGTCTCGATGTACGAGCGCTCGCCGTCCTTGCCCTCGAGCGCGGGGAACGGCGGCAGGCGCGCTTCGGCGAGCAGCGCGCCGACCCAGAGCTTGACCAGGGGAGGGTGCTCCGGGTTCAGCCGATAGTCCGCGCGCTGTACGTACGAGACGCCCGCGAGCGCGTGCCAGCGCTCGTCCGAGAGCGGACCATCGAGCGACGTCGCGCACGCCGAGCGAACCGTGGCGGCTCCGATCAAGCACAGCGCGAGTACGCAGAAGACGGAGAGCGAATCGAGCTTGCTGCGGAACCCGGGGAGAAAGGCCACGGCTGGTCGATAATGTGAACGCGAATTCATCGCAATGAGAATTCGGGCATACGCCGCACCTCGTATCGCTGGCGCGAGACGGCTCTCTAAAACGTGGCGGTCGCCTTGAACAGCACGGTGCGGCCCGGGCGCTGCACGCCGTAGAAGTCGAACACCTTCTCGTCGGTGAGGTTCTGGACCTCGCCCGAGAACGAGAGCTGTTGCGGCGTGCCGCCCTCGATGACGTAGGCGAGGACCACGGTCTGCGCGAACTGCGCGGGTACGGTTGCCTTGCTCTCGGCGACGCCGACGCTCTCCCAGTTCAGGAAGAACTCGTGCACGTAGCGTCCGTACCAGGTGAGCGAGAGCTCGTCGCGGGCCCTCATCAGATCACGCCGCTGCAGACGCACGCTGGTGTTGGTGAACAAGTAAGGTCGGTTCGGCATGCGGTCGCCCTTGTAGGGCCCGAACGCTCCGTCGGTGGAGACGTTTCGCGCGTCCTGGTAGGTGGTGTTGGCCGAGAGCTCCAGGTACTCGCCCGGCGAGCGCCAGTTGAGCATGCCCTCGACGCCCAGGATGCGCGCCTCGCCCACGTTGCGGTACTGGAACAGGCCACCCGAGCCGAGCAGGACCACCAGATCCTCCGCGCGTCGAAAGAAGCCCGTCAGGCTGCTGTCGAACGAGCCGACCGACGTCTCCAGTTCCTGGAGCAGCACACTCAGGTTGGCGTTGTGGCTGCGCTCCGGACGCAGCTCCAGGTGCTCGACGACGTTGCCGCCGTTGCCGAAGATCTCGTTCGGCTCCGGCAGCCGGGTGGCGTACTCGTAGGAGGCCTTGGCCAGCAGCTCATCGGTGAAGGCGAAGCGCAGCGCATCGCCGAACCCGAACAGGTTCCGGTTCGTGTCCAGGTTCAGCTCGTAGCTGCCCGCGACCGGCTGCTTCGCGTACGCGCTCTGGTGGTAGTGCTTGGCGAAGGCGATGTTGACCAGCCGCGCGTCGAGCTGACGCAGCTCGTACTCCAGGCCGTTGACCCAGGTGAGCAGCTCGCGCGTTCCGCTCTGTCGGTCGAGCACGGTGGGGCCGCTTGCGCGCTCGTCGCCGCGACGCGTGAAGTACGTCGGCGCGACCGAGAGCCGCAGGAAGTGGTCGGCGTGCAGCACCCACGACAGGTTCCAGCGCGCGAAGCCCGTGTGCGACCAGAGCTCGAGATCACTCGGCGCGCGGCCGAGCTCGCCTCCGACGGCGCGCTCGAACACGCACTGCCCGTACCAGTTGTAGACGCAGCGACTCTCGTCGAGCCAGTTGGTCTGGTTGTAGGCGTAGCCGGTGACGAAGCTGCCGCGCAGGCCGTGGCCGAAGTTCTCCTCGTAGCGCACGCTCGTGCCCAGGGTCCGGCCGCCATAGCGAGCGCCGCCGTACACCTGCGTCATGTTGATGTTGTTCTGCAGCTCCTTATCGAAGTCGGTGACGAAGGCGCGCAGCAAGAGGCGCTGGGCCCACGGTCGGTCGACGATGCCGGCCTCCACGTTCGCGCCCATGGCGCGGTAAGCGTCGTGAAAGCGATGCACGGATGCAGGCACGACCTGTCCCATCGGACCCGAGGTGTCGACGTCGATCTTGTAGTCGTTCTTGGTGGAATCAAGGAAGGCCTCGGCCTTTGCGTACAGACCGGTGGGCTGATCGCGATGGCGCAGGCTCGCGGTCAGCCGGTGCGTGTCGAACGACGCAGCCTGGTACGACGCCGAGCCCGCGGTGCCGGCCGTGTCGCGGTCGGTGATGACGTCGAAGGCTCCGCCCAGCGCGTCGGCGCCCAACTTGATCGGCACCACGCCCTTGTAGACATGAACGTGGCGCGCGAGGTTGACAGGTACGTTCTGCAGACCGAACGGGTAGCCCGCGAGCGCGATCGGAATGCCGTCGACGAAGATGCGGACTTGCCGCTCGTCGAAGCCGCCGAGGCTGAAGCGCGCCTGCGAGCCGAGCCCTCCGCTGCGCTGCACGCTCACGCCCTGCACGCGCGCGAGCACCTGACCCAGGTCCGACGATTCGGTCTTGGCGCGCGACAGATCCAGCACCGTCACCGCGTTGGCGGAGCGCTCCACGCGCCTGGCGGCGCGGTCGCCGACGACCGTGATCTCGACAGCGCGCTCGGGTGGAGCCGCCGGCGTGGGAGCCGGTGTGCCCGCGTCGCTCGGCTCGGCGGCGGGCTGCGCGGCGGTGGGCATGGCGAGCGTGCTGATCAGCGCGAGCGTGACCAGGCGGAGGACGAACGGTGCTTCTCTACGCATGGGGAGGAACTGGACGCGTTCCTAGTGCAAATGAAAGTGGATATCAACTTGACCGCGTCAGAGCGACGGGATAGACGCCCCAGCGGCTGCAGTTGACTTTCAACTGCTTCAGTACGGAGTTCTTGCCGACCATGCGAAACGCAAAGTCCAAGCGAATGGGTGGCCTTAAGGCCGTGGGTCTCGTCGGTCTTCTCTGCCTGTCCGCCTGCGGCGACGACGACAGCTCGGACGACGGCGGGTCCAACCTCGGTGACGCCGGCATGGACGGCGGCAACAACCTCGGCCTCGACAGCGGCACCCCCGGTGCCGGCGACGCGAGCATCCCGAGTGGTGGCGACAGCGGCGGCAACACGCCCGCGGCCGCGCCCAAGTGCAATGACGGCAAGTGGGTCGTCGGCGGCTACAACTCCACGCAGGACGTCGACCAGGGCTACCTGCATAGCCTGAGCGACCTCGGCGCGAATAGTCAGATCGATCTGGCCAAGGTCAAGAGCTTCGACGCCAGCGCCACCTTCCGCGCCTACCCGGACGGAGTGGTCTTCGTCGGTCACGACGAGAAGTCCACCATCGAGAAGTGGCAGCTGCAGGGCGACGGAAGCTGGAAGCTGCTGGGCACGGTCGACCTGCGCAACCAGGGCGTGACCAGCGCCAGCCTGGCCATCGAGCGCGTCAGCGACACCAAGGCCTACTACTTCGACGGCGAGAACAATCAGGTCATCGGCTTCAACCCGCAGACCATGCTGCACGACGGCGTGGTGATCGATCTGAAGCCTGGCTTCGGTCTGCCGGGTGACTTCATGAACATCGCGCGCGTGCACCTCGATGGAGACGTGTTCGTGGTCGCGGCGCGCTTCTGGAATCCAGATTACAGCGTCAAGAAGAGCATCCAGGCGGCGTTCGTCGACACCAAGACCAACACCGTCTCGTTCGCCGAGGACACGCGCTGCGGTGGCACCTACTACAGGGCGACCGACGCGGCCGGCAACCTCTACCTCGGTGCGCACGTCAGCAACCTGTTCGACCGCGTCGCCGGCAGCACCAGCGAGGCCTCCGACAGCTGCATCGTCCGCATCAAGAAGGGCGAGAAGAAGTTCGACCCCGACTACTACACGGACATGAACAAGCTGCTCGGCGGCCTCGGCGCAGTGCTGATCCAGGGGCCGGGCGACACCGCGTTCATCCAGAAATACGAGGGCCCGGCGCTCACCGCCGATAACTTCAAGGACGCTCGCCTCGGCGCACACTGGGACGTCTACTCGCTCGAGCTCGGGGACGAGGCGAACACCGTGACCAAGCTCCAGCTGCCCGTGAAGACCATCGCCTACGGCAACGGGTTCGTGACCCGCTGCGAGGGCCGCGAGACCGGCTTCCTCGTGCTCTCCGGCGCCAACTGGGCCGGTGGGCAGTTCTTCCAGGTGGTCAACGCGTCGACCGTCCAGGAAGGCCTGAAGTACACGGGCTCGATCGGCGAAGACGTCGTGCGACTCGACTGAGACAGCGCAGGTCGGCGCGGCGGCTCGCACGCGGCTGGCCGCGCATGATATGGAGCTAGCCTCGTTTTCCGAGGGTTGGCTCGATGCAGATCGGCTCGTATCAGGTGCTCTTCGAGCTGGGCCGTGGCGGCATGGGGACCGTGTACCTCGGCCGCGTGCGGGGCACCGGCGACTTCGAGCGCCTGGTCGCCATCAAGCGCCAGCGCGCGCTGGAGCTCGGCTTCGACGAGCCACCCGAGCGGCTCCTGACCGAGGCGCGCCTGGCCGGCTTGATCCATCACGCCAACGTGGTGGGCATGCACCAGGCGGGCAGCGACAGCGAGGGCTATTACTTCGTCTGTGACTATGTCGAGGGGCTCTCGCTCGCGGGGCTGCTCGGCCGTCACGAGCCGCATGCGCTGTGGCCCGTCGGCATCGTGACGCGGGTGATGCTCGATGCGCTCGCCGGCTTGCAGGCGGTGCACGACGCTGTCGACGCCGAGGGCCACGCGCTCGGCATGCTGCATCGCGACCTGGCCACCGACAACCTGCTCGTGGGACGCGATGGCGTGACGCGGTTGGCGGACTTCGGGATCGCGAAGACCGTTCGCGGCATGCCTCGAACGGAAGAGGGGCAGGTCCGCGGCAAGCTACCTTACCTCGCACCTGAGTATCTGCGCGGCGAGCCCGTGGACCTTACTTTCGACCTCTACGCGGCGGGCGTGACGTTGTGGGTGGCACTCAGCCGGCGGTTGCCCTGGGGCGAGCTCTCCGAGGTCCACATGATGCAAGCCATCGTGAGCGAGGGCTTGCCGAGCCTGCCCGCGGGTCACTTCGCCGCGGGCAGCGAGCTGGAGGCGGTGATCGCGCGCGCCTGCCATCCGCATGCCCGCGAGCGCTATCGGTCCGCGCGTGAGATGCTCGATGCGCTGGAGGCGGCGGCCTCTCGCGTGGGGACCATCGCCAGGCACGTGCAGGTGGCCGAGTACGTGGAGCAGGTCGCCGGTGCGGAGCTGGCTGCGCGGCGCGCACGCATCCAGGCCCACCGCCGCGCGCTCGACGCGGGGCTACCGCCTCCGATCGATCCGATTGCGCCCAGCGTGCACGCCGGCGGTGACGCGGCGAGCGACGCACCGACCGCGCTGAGTCGGGTGCCGACGCTGCGCAGGTTCGCGCCGCCGAGCGCGCCGCGGACGCGCACCAGCACGCCCGCGCCACGCTTCACGCCGCCGACGCCGGTGCGCCGCTTCACGCCTCCGGATCCACCGGTGTCGAAGCCGGTAACGGTGCGCGAGCTCGAGCTCGAGCGCGAGCCCGCGCCTCGGCGCTTGGCGCTGGTCGCCTTGCTGGTCTTGCTCGCGACTTCGTGCATCGCCAGCATGTTCCTGGCGCGCTGAGGGGCGTCCGCTCGCTCAGCGTGACTCGCCCGTATCGCCGCCGCGCAGGCCGAGGCGTGCGACCAGGCGCTGCAGGAAGCGTCGGTTGACGCCCGCACGCTCGGCGGCACGGGTCATGTTGCCATGCGTCTGCTCGAGGATGCCGCGCACGTACACCAGCTCGAACTTCTCGGTCCAGGCCTGGCGCGCTTCCTTGAGCGGGAGGTCGAGCGGGATCAGGCTGTCGAGGCCCTGCGTCGGCATCGCCTGATCGCGCAGCGCGTGGGCATCGTGCGCGGTCTGCTCGATGAAGCCGAGCGACATGCTGCGCTCGATGAAGTTGCGCAGCTCGCGCACGTTGCCCGGCCAGCCCCGCGTGGCGAGCATCTGCACGAACGCGGTGGGCAAGCGTGGCTCGGCGGCACCGAGCCGCTCGTGGAAGTGCGCGGCGAGCGCCGGGATGTCCTCCGTGCGCGCACGCAGCGCCGGCAGCTTCACCTCGACGACGGCGAGTCGGTAGTAGAGATCTTCGCGGAAGGTGCCCTGGTTGGCGCACACGGCGAGGGAGCGATTGGTCGCGGCGACGACGCGCACGTCGACCGGTCGCTCTACTCCGTCGCCGCTCTTGATGCTGCGCGTCTCCAGCGCGCGGATCAGCTTGGCTTGCGCGGATAGCGGCATGGCGTCGATCTCGTCGAGGAACAGCGTGCCTCCCTGCGCGTCCTCGAAGTGCGCGAACAGCTCGCTCTCCATGAGTCGCTCCGGCACCGCGCCGCAATCGACGGGCACGAACGGTCCTGCCGCGCGCGACGACGCGCGGTGAAGGCAGCGCGCGGCCAGTTCCTTGCCGGTGCCCGTCTCGCCCTCGATCAGGAGCGTGGCGTCGCCGCGCGAGATGCGCTCCAGGACCGCATAGACGCGACGCATCTCCAGGCTGGAGCCGATCAGCTCGCCGAAGCGGTTCTGCTCCGACACCGTCACGAAGGAGGGCGTGCTCGCGGACACGATGCTGAAGACGCTGTTGCCGAGCCGCACCTTGGCGCCCGGCTGCAGCTCGGCCTCGCGCACCCGCACGCCGTCGACGTAGGTGCCGTTGGTGCTGCCGCAGTCCTTGATCGCGACGCAGTCGGCGCGCGGGCGCAGCTCGCAGTGCACGCGCGAGACGGTGTCGTCGGTCAGCGTGAGATCGTTGGCGGTCGCACTTCCCACCCGCGCCACGTCGCCGACCGCGACGCGCAGGCCGCGGTTGGGCCCATCGATCACCAGCAGCTCGATCGACATGATCTTCAGGCTGCGCGCGCCGAGGCGAATCTTGGAGGTGCGGAACTCGATCGGGGAGGACATCGCCGCGGACTGTAGGAGAAGAAGACCTGCAGGGGAAGATCGAGCATGGCATCGACGGGCCGATCCCCGCAGTGCGTCACGCGTGTCGCGCTGCCGCGGCGACGGGCGTGTCGCGGCCGCGTGCAGGACGCTTGATTGCAAGCGCTGGCCGGCGTCGCGAGTGCGACCGGCGCGTCGCTGTCGGAGCGACGGAAACGCTTTGAAACAAGCATGTTTGAAGTTCCTTGAACGGGCGTGCAAAGGGTGGGATTCGTGTCCGCGATGGTGGCTGGGCGAGCGCGAACGGACTCGCTCCCACGTTCCTCAAGGAGATGATCGCGATGAATACGAACCACGGAACGGAACTGCTCTCTCTCGGCGACGACGAGCTCGACATGGTCAGCGGCGGTGGTCGCGGACACGGCGGTGGTGGTGGCGTCGAGCTCGGCGTCGCGGCGGAGGTCGGCGTCGGCATCAAGCTCGGCGGACTGCTCGGTGGCGGTCGCTGCGGCGGTGGTCTGCTCGGCCTCAACCTGGGTCTCGGCCTGGGCCTCGGCGTCTCGCTCTGAACGAACGTGGGCGCCCACACAGGGCGCCCCGCTCCCGAGCGCGCGGCGGCCTGCTGTTCGGGGAACACGCAGACCCGCTGTAAGGAGCCGCTCAGTTGGCGAACTGGAGCGGGGGCAGGGTGTCGAGCACGTCGCAGGTGGTGCCACGCAAGCCGGTGCCGATCGATGGCGTCGCGTCGAAGACCATGTGCTGATCCGAGCGCGCGTCGTACCTGGGCCAGGTCAGCGCGCCCTCGCCGTTGGGGTCGCCGGTCTTGGCGAAGCGCGTCCAGGCTTGCATCATCTGGTCCGACACCCGGCGCGCCTCCGCGTCGAGCCCCGGCAGACCGAAGACGTACGGCACTTCGTCGGCGTGGTGTGCCTCGCCATGCGCGAAGCTGTAGACGTACGTGGCGACCTCCGCCGACGCGCGGCGCGCGAGCCGGCGCGTGGGGCACACGAACAGACCGTCGGTGGCCAGCGCGGAGAACGCTCCTGACCACGAGCCTTGCTGCTCTGCCGAGTAGGTGTCGAGCACCACCTTGGCGTGCGCGGGATCGGGGTAGTAGCCCTCGACCCGTGACGCGAAGCTGGACTGCGTGGGCGCGAGGATGCCAAACGCGCCGCCCTCGTCGCGGTTGGTGCCGAGGATGATCGGCAGGCGCACGGGGTTGACCGCGGCGATCGGTGGCACGAGCACGCCGTCGATGATGGGACGCCAGCGCTGCTGCAGTAAGGTCGCCAGCAAGTCTGTAGACGCCACCGTCAATTCCAGGGCGTCCTTCCCGCGCAGGCACGCGAGCGTGTCCGGTCCAGCGCAGCCGATCGCCTGCACGGTCTTCTCGCCGCGCGCCTCCGCATCCGCGAGCGGGCTCTCGAAGCCGAGGCAGGCGCCGCTCTCCATGATCGCGCGGTGCACCAGGCCGTTGGCCGCGGGCGTGCCGAGCAAGACGCAGGTCAACGCGGAGCCCGCCGACTCGCCGAACAACGTCACGTTGTTTGGGTCGCCGCCAAACGCCGCGATGTTCTCCTTCACCCACCGCAGCGCGAGCACGCCATCCTCGATGCCGTAGTTGCCGGAGCTGCCGCGGCCTTGCTTCTCCGCCGTCAGCGCGGGGTGCGCCAGGAAGCCGAGCGCGCCGAGTCGGTAGTTCGCCGCCACCAGCACGACATCCCCGCGCGCGGCCAAGGGCGCGCCGTCGTAGAGCGCGTTGCTGCCGACCGCGAACGCGCCGCCATGAAGCCAGACCATCACCGGCCGTGGCGAGGCAGCGGGCTCGGGCGCCCAGACGTTGAGCGAGAGGCAGTCCTCGCTGACCGGCGAGAGCGGCACCTGCGGGCACATCGGACCGTACTCCGTCGCCTCGCGCTCCCCCTGCCAGCGCGCGGCCGGCTCGGGAGAGCGCCAACGTAGCTCGCCCACCGGTGGCTTCGCGTACGGGACGCCCAGAAAGGCGCGCACCCCGCCCGCGCTCTTCCCGTGCAGGACGCCGTCGCGAACACGCACGTGCAAGCTGGAGAGGGTGGGACCCAGCGGCTCGTCGTCATGCGGGACGTCGTCGCCGCATGCGCTCCCCAGGGCCACACAGAGCGCGAGCGCGAGTCTCTTCATGGTCGTCCTCCGTAGCTAAGTATACATGGTGTATACCTGTGGAGGGTCGAGCACAAGGGCCTTTCCGCGCGACGGCTCAGGGACGCGATGCGTCGCTGCGACGACGGCGTCGCTTGACCTCGTACATGCGCTTGTCGGCTTCGAGCAGCAGCTCGGCGAGCGAGCGGGGGTCGGTGGGTGAGCTGTTTACGACGCCGACGCTCATCGCCAGCGCGTAGGGCTTGCCGATCTTGGCGTTGGCGCGGTCGATGTTGGCGAGTACGCGCGCGGCCACGTTCTCGGAGTCGTCGTCCAGCTCGGCGAGCACCGCGAATTCGTCGCCCGCCAGGCGCGCGAGGATGTCGCCGCGTCGGAACGTGGTGCGCAGCACGTCGGCGGTGGCGATCAGCGCCCGGTCGCCTTCGTCGTGGCCGAGCTGGTCGTTGATCTGCTTCATGCCGTCGAGGTCCGCGAACACGATCGCGAGCGAGCGGCCATGGCGGGACGCGTTCGCGAGCTGCTGCTCGCCGAGGATCATGAAGCCGCGTCGGTTGCAAAGCTTGGTCAGCTCGTCCGTCAGAGAGGCCTCGCGGAGCTGGTGCTCCATCTCGACCTGACGCTGGATGTCGCGCACCACGGAGAACAGGCCCTCGTCGGTCCGCACGGCGTTCCACTCGAGCCAGCGATGGCCGCCGTCCTTGGTCTTGAGCCGGCTCCGGCACAGCCCCGCGGCGCCGTCGAGCTCGGCGAGCACGCCGGCGGCGTCCTCGGGGTGCAGGAACCCGCGCAGGTTCTGGCCCACGGTCTGCGCCTCGCTCCAGCCGAGCAGCCGAGTCCAGGCGGAGTTCACGCGCGCGAGCGTGCCATCGGAGCTTGTGATCACCAGCACGTCGAGCGAGCTCTCGAACAGCGTGTTCGCCTGCGCCTCGGCCTTGCGACGGGCGGTGACGTCCTCGATCTGCGTGACGAAGAACGAAGGGGCGCCGGCATCGTCGCGCACCAACGAGGAGGTCACGCGTACCCAGACCACCTGACCATCACGATGCAGGTACCGCTTCTCCATCTGCGTGCGACGGAGCTCTCCGCTCAGCAGCGGCGCCGACCAGCGCTGGCCACCGAGCTCGCGATCCTCGGGATGCGTGATGGCGTGCCAGCCCTGCTCCAGCAGCTCCGCGCGCGTGTAGCCGACCATCTCGCACAGGGCCGCGTTCACGTGCGACCAGCGCCCGTCGAGCGTCGTGCGCGCGATCCCGATCGGCGCCTGGTCGAGCGTCTGCGTCATCACCCGCGTGACGCGTCGGAGCTCGACGCGCGTCAGGTACGCCAGCGAGTGCGCACGCACGCGCGCGACCAGCTCCTCCGGCTCCGGGAACTTCACCATGTAGTCGATCGCACCCGCCGCAAACGCGTTGGCCTTCTCGCCGGCATCCTCGATCGCGGACAGGATGGCCACGGGTACGTCGCCGAGCAGCGAGTCGGCCGCGTACTCGCGCATCAGCGCGATGCCGTCGCGGCCGGGCATCACCAGGTCCTGCAAGATCAGCGTCGGCCGCACGCTGCGCGCGTACTCGACCGCGCGATCGGAGCGTGTGCAGATCGAGAGCGGCAGGTCCGCGTGCTCGGCGAGCAACACGCGGACCCACTCCACCATCGTGGGCTGGTCGTCCACCACCAGGATTCGATGCGCGACCTCGGAGGGCATGCCACCTCGGAATCGGTACCCGCCCGGCAGTATATAGGGACTTGCGCCCGTGTTGCTCGGTGGATGCGCTGTACGACCTGTAGCCACTCGGCAAGACGTCAGCTCTCGCCGCTGACCTTCCTGACACGCCGAGCGCGTGCACGACTTGGCGTTGGCCCAGCGACCAGACCGTGTCGCACGACGACCCCCGCGCCGCAGCGAGCCTCACCGTAGGAGGCGAGACCTCATGTGCCTGCGCTGGGACCGGACGTCATGGGGTTGGCGCCGCGGTGGCCGTTCTCTTTCGAACTGGTGGCGTCGGCGAGGGCCGCTGCGAGCGGGTTGGACAGGCCTTCCTTCATGCCGATCTCGCCGAGCAACGCGTCGACGATCGGGGCCTGCGCGCGGTAGCGCAGCGCGCTTCGCACCACGTCCTCGGCGAGGTTGCCGCCGCCCTGCGGAGCGGAGGTTCCGCCGCCTGAGCCGCCCGCGTTGAGGCCGTCCACCTGCAGGATCTTGATGCCCTCGATGCGCTCCATGGGGCGCGCGCTCTCGCGGATGATCTGCGGCAGCGCCTCGATCAGCGCCAGCTTGGTCTGCAGCGAGACCTGCTCGCTGCTCAGCAGGTTGGCGGCCTCGTGCAGGGCGCGCTTGCCGATCGCCTCGACCTCGTAGCGGGGCGCGGGGGCGGCGGCGGCGCGCGTCTCGGTCTACGCCGCGCCGTGGGCGCCGCATCCGACCATGTCGGCGTGGGCCGGCGCGCGCGTGCGCAG
>JBEVNG010000304.1:0-5932 GCA_040508235.1 Polyangiales bacterium
GAAGACAAGCCATCGAGCGCCTCGAGTAAGGCCGCGTAGGTCTCGCGCAGCTCCAGTGCGAGCCGCGGATCACTCGGAGCATCCACCTTCATCGCAACTTGTAGGCGGGCGTCATCCAGGGGAACTGCACCCCTCCGCTGTGCGCGTTGGGCGCTCAGCGCCTGGTTGACCGTGATGCGGTACAGCCAGGTGAAGAAGTGGCTGCGCCCCTCGAAGTGCGGGAGGTGGCGATAGGCCTGCACGAACGCGTCCTGCGCGATGTCGTCGGCGTCGCTGGCGCTGCCGCACAGGTGCAGCGCGAGCGCGTAGATACGCGGGCGGAAGCGGCGCACCAGGCGGTCGAAGGCCGCGCTGTCTCCGGCGCGGGCCGCATCGACGAGGGCATCCGCGTCGCGTGCGCGACGCTGTGCGACGGTCTCGACGGCGGGAGCTGGGCTTCGGGAGTTCATGCGCGGGTGCTGCTCGGACCGGCCAAGCGTACCACGCAAGACAGAAAGTCTAGCGGCCTGCTCGCACGCCCGGCCTCAACGGCCACACCCCGCGCAGCTCCGGGCAGCTGGCGGGGTTGTTCGATGTCGGAGCTGTCGGAAGATTCCGCACGGGCGCGACCCTGCGTCCGTGATGGCGGCCTTCACGGCCACACGCATTCGCTCAGAAGCTCTTGGCGCGCGAGCGCAGACGATTCAGCAGCTCGGTCGCCTTGGCGAAGCCGAGGTCGAGCGCGGCGTCCACGAACTGGCTCTCCAGCGTGACGGCGGCACCACGCACGCGGCGCAGCGCGGCCTTGGCGTCACCCACCGAGCGCGCACCGCGGCGCTGCGTCGCGCCACCCGCACTGCGGATCGTGTAGAGGTAAGCCTTGGACAGTCCGATGCCGGCTTCCTTGGCCTTACGCAGGATGTCCGATGCCGGCGTGTCCGCGCCGAAGCTCAGCACGAACTCGCGCTTGGACTGACCGTTGCTGCCAGCGGACTTGGCGGCGCCGCGACGACCCTTGGTGGCCTTGGTCGCACCCTTGCCCTTGGTCTTGGCGGTCGAACGGATCTTGTAGACGTGCGCCTCGGTGATGGTGATGCCGTTCTTCTTGGCTTCGTCGACGACCTGCTTGGCACTCAGGTCACGGGACAGTCCGAGCACGAACTTGGTCTTGTTCCCGTAGGGCTTGGTCGTCGTCTTCTTCTTCTTTGCCGCCATCGGATCCTCTCAAGAAGCGCGCGTGCCGAGGGCTCGGGGGTGCCGTCTTGCGCGTTCGAACTCGCTAGGCCGTCATGTACAACGCGACGAGCCGTTTGAAAAGCGCTCTGCCGGGCACCTTAGAACTCGGTCGATGCGCCCGCAATCGTCCATGACGCAGCGAGGTCAGATCTTTCGCAACAACAGACGGCGGTCCGTTGTCTGAGGTCTGTTGCTTGGGCTTACTGATCTGAGCGTGTGGCCGAATCTCCGCGAAGATTGGCCGCGTGACTGCGCTCGTGCGCGCGGGCTGTAAGATCGACGGACGCGACCGTCTCCATTTCGTTACGGACTCAGGTCGCATGCACACGACTGCTGAACAGTACGTATGCGGACGTCTGGCACGAGGTGACTCACCTCGCGTCGACGTGCGCCGCGGCTCACGGGCCTGTTGCCTTTGCCGCTCGCGAGCCGTGGCTCGTGACAGGCGCGGACAGCTCACTTGAGGTCGCACAGGACTACGTGCGGTCGGAGCTGAGGCGTTGAAACTGGAGCGGGCAACCGGGTTCGAACCGGCGACATTCAGCTTGGGAAGCTGACGCTCTACCAACTGAGCTATGCCCGCGGCCTCGCTCGCGCGAGAACGAGCGCGGAGATTAGCGCGAGCCCTCATGGCGTCAACCCATGGGGAGGGCCGCCAATCGCCCTGCACGAAGTTGTCGAACCGCGCGGGCCGGTGTTAGAGCCGGGAGAGCCATGAAGTCCGGCATTGCGATCGTCTTGCTTGGCGGCCTACTCGCGTCGGCCTGTGACGACGGAACTTTGTCGTCCTCCGCGAGTTGTCGCGACTACTGCACCAAGCTCGAAGTCTGCGACGACACCACCGACCAGGCGGGCTGCGAGGCGATGTGCAACGCGCAGCGCGTGCGCTCGGAGTCGTACCTGAAGATCCGCGCGCAGTGTACCGACAAGCTCTCCTGCAACGTCTGGCAGGGTGAGATCGGGCTGATGGGCGAGGACATCTGCGCCAGCGGCGAGCGCTGCGAGCTGAACCAGTGCGTCGATGACGGACTGTACGATCTGCCCAAGAGCACCGACCAGGCGAGCTACTGCTCGCGCGTCAGCAGCAAGCTGAACGCCTGCGACCGCACGCTCGAGGTCAACACGCTGACCATGCACTGCAGCGATCTCGTGGGCACGCTGTCGACGCAGTACCTCGACGAGATGTCGGGCTGCATCGAGGCGGACTGCGCGCAGGTGATCAGCTGCCTCAAGCGCGCCGCGGGCCGCTACGACACCGACCTGACGATGTACCCCGGCTCGCTGGCGGCGGCGTCCAGCCCCTGAGCGCGCAACGCCTGAGCGCGCAACGCCTGAGCGCTCAGCGACCCGCGCGGGCGGGCGACTTGACGCGCTTCTTCAGCTGATCGATGCGCGCGCTGACGCCGCGGTAGTTGCGGTCGCGCGCGGCCACCAGCTCGAACGACGACAGCGCGCGGTCGATGTCGCCCGTCTGGTCGTACGCGTTGCCGATCTCGTAGTTGAGCGCGAGCTCCTCGGCGAGGCCTGCGCCTTCGCTCTTGAGCGCTTTCTGGAAGTACTCGATCGCGAGGTCGGCCTTGCCGCGCTCGAGGTGGCAGCTGCCGATCATCGTCAGCGCCGTGCTCGCGCGCTTCTTGCTGCGCGCCGCCAGCTCGAACTCGTTCACGGCGTCGTCGATCAGGCCCATCTCCTTGTAGGCGATGCCGAGATCGAAGTGCGTCTCCGAGTCGTCCGGGGCGATCTGTTCCGCGACACCCTTCTTGAACTGCGCGAACACGGACTCGACGTCGATCATCTCGTCGGCGCCGCTCTCGGGCGTCTCCGCGAGCTCGCCCGCGAGCTTCTCCGCGATGTCGAAGCTGTCGTCGTCGCCGCTGGCGCTCTCGACGGGCTCGGCTTCCTTCTGGTCCGCGCGCGTCTCGTAGTCGTGCAGGCGCTGCTTGAGCTCGGCGCTGCTGGGGTAGATCAGGATGGCTTCCTGAACCAGCTCCAGCGCCTCGTCGAACATGCCCTGGCTGGCGAAGAACTCCGCCTCGTCGAGCACCTCTTCGATCTCGGCGGGCAGCGGCGCGCCCGAGCCGGCGGCGACCTCGCGGGCACCACTCTCCGGCTCGCTGGCGCGCGGCGCGGAAGGAGCGCTGTCGAGCGACGGCGCGCTCTCGACCTGACGGCCGAACTTGTCGTTGTCGAGTGTGTACTCGTGCGTCGCGGTCGGCGGCGCGCCCGCGTACGAAGGCTCCGGCAGCGACTCGGCGACCGACGGCTCGGGCGGCAGCGCCTCCGCGACCGACGGCTCGTCGCCGACGTCGAACATGGGCGGCTCGGACACCGGCAAGCCGGCGACCGTGGACGGCGCATCCGAGGGCGAGATCTCCTGCGTGCCCACCGGCGCGAAGTCGCGCGAGGGCGGACCCTCCGGCACCACTTCCGCGGGCACGGAAGGCAGCTGGCCGACGACGCTGAACTCCTCGGGCGTCAGCTCCTCGGCGAGCAGCAGCGCCGCCTGCTCGGGCGACAGGCGCGGCTTGCGACGCGGCGGCGGTGCGCCGAAGTCGTCCTGGATCGGCATGTCGAGCAAGGAGACCGACGCGCCCTGCGTGCCGAGCGGAGGCAACATCGCGTCGAGCTCGCGATCCGCGGTGTCGTACTTGGGCCGCGCGGGCGGCTTGGCGGCGACCGAGGCTTCCCCCGGGATCGGCGCGCCGAGCACGCGCAGGCGACGACGCGTGGCCTCGCTCTTGGGCGCCAGCTCGAACGCCGCCTCGGCGAAGTGCAGCGCGCGGTCGAGGCTCTGGCCCTCGAACGCGTTGGACAGCCAGAGCAGCTCCTTCACGGCGTCGACGCGGCGGTCGGCGGCCAGGTAGATGTCCTTGAGCCGCTCGTGCGCGCTGACGTGGTTCGGGTCGAGCTCCAGCACGCCCTGCAGCGCGGAGACCGCGCCTTCGTAGTCGCCCGCGCCTTCACGCGCGTCCGCCTCGGTGAGCAGCGAGACGATCGGATCCTCGAGCGTGTCGGAGGGAGCCTGACCAGCCGACGACTCGTCGACGATCATCACGTCCGCCCCCGACGGCTCGGCTTCCTCGACCAGCTCGAGCTCTTCTTCTTCTTGCTCGACCTGCTGCGGCGGAGGCTGACGCACCGGCGGTGCGCCGCGAACGGCGACCGGTGGCGGCGGCGCAGGCGGGCCGGCGGGCTTGCGCGGCGGCGGCGCGGCGGTCGGCCGACCCTCGACCGAGCGACTGGCACTCGGTGGCGCGCTGATCGCCTGCTTGGCCTCGTTGTCCGTCGGATCGAGCTCCAGCACGCGGCGCATGGTGCGGCGCTTGGCGTCGTCGGAGCCGGCCTCGCCGTGCAGGCGCGCGATCTCCTTCAGTACGCTGACGGTCTTGGCGACCTGACCGAGCTGACGGAACGCCTCCGCCAACATCTCCAGCGTCTGCACGTCGCGCGGGTCGGCCTTGAAGCAGATCTGCAGCTTGGCGAGCGCGCGCTTGGGATCGCTGCGCTCCAGGTAAAGACCTGACAGCTCGCGCGCGATCTCGACGTTCTCGGGATCGTGATAGAGCTGGCGCTCGACCACGCGCAGGTAGTCGTCCATGCGGCCCTGCTCCTTGAGCAGAGCGGCACCGGCCGCGAACGCCTGCGCGGCTTCACGCGGCTTGTTCGCCTTGGAGAGCGCCTCCGCGAACTTGATGCGCACGGCCACGTTCTGGCCGTCGAGCTCGATCATGCGCTCCATGGTCTCGAGCGCCTTGGCCACGTTGCTCTGCGCCAGGTACGCGTCCGCCACCAGCTCGTAGGTCGAGAGGGCTTCGCTCGTGAGCGCCAGCTCCTCGTACATCTTGGCGAGCTTCTGCGTCGACTCCAGGTGCGCGGGGTCGAGCTTCAGGATCTGCTTGTAGACCGCGACGGCCTTGAGGAAGAAGCCCTGCTTGGCGTAGAGATCGGCGACCTTCTGGTAGACGTCGATCGCTTCCTTGGGCTTGTTGCGGCGCGTGTGGAGGTCGCCGATCTTCAGCAACGTGCGGACGTCGCGCGGGTCCTCCTGGACGAGCTTCTGGTACTCGACCACCGCCTTGTCGTACTGCCCCTTCGACAAGAATTTTTGCGCGGCTTCGAGGACTTTGGTGCGATTGACCGCCACGAGATCCTTCAGGTTCGAGCCGCTACCAGGTCTAGCCGCGAGCGACCCAACCACGGCCCGGCCTTAGAGAAAGAGTGTAGGGCGGCGCGCGACGGGCGGTCAAGGCCCGTAACTTCCGCGAAAAGCTAGCCGAGACGAGCAGTTGTGAGCCGACGACGCACACCCGTACCAACTCGTAACGGGTGCGCGCGTGCTCACGCGGGCTTCAGGCGCTCCAGGAAACGCGTGCTGAACTTCCCGTTCTGGAAGTCGGCGTTGGCCAAGATGCGCTGATGCAACGGGATGCTTGTGCGGATTCCACCGACGATGGTCTCCGACAGCGCGCGCTGCATACGCGCGATGGCCTCGGCGCGCGTGCGGCCGTGGGTGATGATCTTGGCGATCAGCGAGTCGTAGATCTGCGGCACGCGGTAGCCGCCGTAGACGCCGTCATCGACGCGCACGCCGGCGCCCCCCGGGGGGTGGTACTCGGTGATGAGACCGGGCCAGGGTGCGAAGGTGTCGGGATCCTCCGCGTTGATGCGACACTCGATGGCATGGCCGCGCGGCTGCACGGCCTTGTCCGGGAACGAG
>JBEVNG010000366.1:0-6758 GCA_040508235.1 Polyangiales bacterium
AGCAGCTGATCGAGGTGTGCAAGGCGCGCGTCGGCGACACCGAGACCGGCTACGCGATGGGCGCGATGCAGTTCGACCAGGTGCAGCAAGCGCGCAGCATGCTGCGCCGCGCCGAGACCGAGCTCGTGATGGCCAAGGTCGCCCACACCCAGGCGATCCTGCGCACCGCCCCCTGAGTCGAAGACCGCCGCCCGGCGACCGCGGCCCGGAACGACCTGGTCTGAAGCTAACCCTCGAGGGCGCGCTCCAGCGCGCCGAGGGCATCGTGCAGCGAGCGCATGCGGGGGTCGCCGATCTCCTCGGCGAGCTCGCGCTCCAGGGACTCCAGCACCGCGAGCCCCTGCGCGATCGACGCGGCGCCGGCGGCGGTCAGGCGTGCGAGCTTGGCGCGGCCGTCGGTGGGATCGGGCGAGAGCTCGACCACGCCGAGCTCGACCATCTCGGCCAGCGTCTGGCTCACGGCCTGCTTGCTGATCTCCAGCTGCCGCGCGAGCTCCACCACGCGAACGCCCTCGTAGGTGAGGTGCGGGAGCAGCGCCACGTGGGCTCCCTTCACCCGCGCGTGGCCGGACAGCTCGTTGCCGCGGGCGAGCGCGCGCTCGTTGGCGAGCCGGGCGCACTTGAACAGCAGCTGCATCGAACTGGCCCGCTTGCGTACCTCGAGCGCCTCGCGCGTGGACTCCGAAACCCTGGACACCGCGGCAGCTTAGCGGACCTGGTCAAGCCTGGCTGACTTTTCGCGCGCGGCCCTCGGCATGGCGGATATCCGTCAGGGACGTGCCGCTCTCGGGTCGAACCAGCTCGCCGAGTCTGTATGCCGCCGCGCAGACATCCTGGTTGACCTCTGATACCAAAGCTCTGGCCAGAGCGGCCAGCCGACGGCCCCCCCTTGACGGACGGTCGCTGCCAGTGCGTATCGTCCCGGACCTTAGAGCATGTTTGTTTCAGTCATCTTCGTTCGCGCGATCGTTTCCGAGCTTCAGAGCCGGGGGTTCAGTCCTGCCCATGCGCTCGCGGGCATCGGCGTTCGCGACGACCAGCTCAACGACCTGAGGGCGCGCTTCTCCTACGCCGAGATGGACCGCGTCATCGAGAAGGCGATCGAGCTGACCGGCGATCCCGGCCTGGGCTTGTCGATCGGCATGAACGCTCCCGAGAGCATGCTTCAGGTGCTCGGCCACCTGATCGTCTCCTGCCGCACGCTGCGCGATGCGTGGAACCTGTTCGAGCGCTACGTGCCCCTCGTCGCCGAGGGCATGAGCTGGAACCTGGTGGAGGACAACGAGCGCGCGCGCTTCGTCTACCACTGTCCAGTCGCGTACGGACGCAGCACGCGCTTCGCGTCCGAGTACGCCATGGCGATGGCGGTGCGCATCGCGCGGCACTTCCTGCCCGCCAACGCCGAGCACGCGGATCTCGTGATGTTCGAGCACCCGGAGCCCGAGTACGCGGCGCGCTACGATCGCGTCTTCTTGTGCCCCGTGCGCTACGGGCAGCCGTCGAACACGCTGATCTTCAACCGCGCCTTCCTCGACCTGCCGCAGGTGCACGCCGACCCGGCGATGCACAACGCGCTGCGCGACATGGCCGAGCGCTTCCTGCACGAGCTGGAGGGCCCGCGCAGCACCGCCGACCGCGTGCGCGTGTTGCTCGGCTACGAGGGCGACCTGGCGAACATCGACGTGATCAAGCTGTCGCGCAGCGTCGGCCTCACGCCGCGCTCGCTGCGTCGTCGGCTGGCCTCGGAGGGCGTCTCGCTCACCACGCTGATCGACGAAGCGCGCTGCCGGCTCGCCTGCGAGGAGCTGCGCCGCGAGGGCTCGATCAAGGCGATCGCCGAGCGCGTGGGCTTCTCCGAGCCGAGCGCCTTCCATCGCGCCTTCAAGCGATGGACGGGACAAACTCCGCTCGAATTCGCCCGCCGCGGCTGACGCGCGGGCTCTCCGCCAGGCGGCCGTAGAGCCCGAGCAAGCGCTCGAAGTGCTGGTCCATGGTCGGGTGCCGCTTGGCGGTGGCCAGCGCGGCCGTGCGCACATCCGCGCGCGGCAGCGTCAGCATGCGCTCGGCCGCGCCGGCGATCGTCGTGGCATCCGCATCCGCCGCGTAGACCTCGGCACACCCGGGCGCGACCATGTGCGGCGCGGCGCCCGCGTTGGGCACCACGGCCGGCGTGCCGGACAGCAGCGTCTCCGCGATCACGAAGCCGAACGTCTCGCACACCGAGCCGTGCAGCAGGAGGTCCACGCTCGCGAGCAGCCCCGCGTACTGCGTGCGGTCGTGCAGGAACGGCAAGAACGTCGCCTGCGGCAGGACCGAAGCCTGGCGCTCCAGGTTGGCGCGCTCGGGTCCATCGCCGAGCACCAGCAGCGCGACCGGGAACTTCCGGCTCAAGCGGATGGCTGCGTCGACCAATCGGTCCTGCCGCTTGTCGACCGCGAGCCGACCGGTGATCAACAGCAGCTTCGCGTTCGGGTCCCCGGCCAGCGAGCCGAGCAAGCGTGCACGCAGCGCGTCGTCCCGCTTCTCGGGCGCGAACGAGTCGTGCGCGATCCCGAACGGCACCGTCACCACGCGCTCGCAGCCGTGGTTGCTCAGCTGTTGCGTGAGCCACGCACCGGCGGTGATGGTGGCGTCCATCGACTTGCTGACGCTGCGCAGGTACGCCCACGCGGGGGCGAGCGCCGTCGCCTGCAACGCCGTGGGCAGGTGACGACTGGCGAGCGGCGTCAGGTAGCAGCCGATCGGATCCGAGTGATGCACGTACGTCCGCAGCGGCGCGTCGAGCGTACGCGCGACCCACGCCGGCACGAACGGGCTCGACACCTGCAACACGTCCGGCCGCTCGCGTGCGACCAGCTCGCGCATGCGGTCGACGCGCAGTGGCCAGTGGTAGGTCGGGTCGTACGGCATCGGCGGCGCGGCGTAGGTGATCACCTTGCCTCCCGGCTGCGTACGCGTCTCGTCGCGCGGTCCCGGAGCGATCACCACCAGCTCGTGACCGTGGCGCTCGACGCTCTCACCCATGCGCGTGAGATACGAGCGCACCCCGCCGCCACGGGTCGAATAGAACTCGCACAGATCGACGATCTTCATCGAGCGCGAGCAAAGCACGTTCTGGACCGAGCGCTCGCACGCGGGCGCCCGCGCGTTTTGCCGCAACCACGTCACAAGCTTTGCGCTCCGTTCACCCAAGCAGCGTGCCGTGGGCGCACCGGCTGTGGACGATTCGGCACGCTGTGAATCGCCGCGCCTGCACGCGAGAATACAAAACGATGTGTGCATCGCCTGGCGCTGCGGGAAAAGGGCGGATCGCGAGCGTTGGCATCGCCGCTGCAATGCTTGACTCGTCATGAGTCTGCAGCCTGCAAACAGCGTGGGTTCCGTCGCCGAAACGAGCGTTGCGCGTCACCGCGGCGACTCCGGGTGGCTCCGCCACATCGGCATGCTCAACGACTACGTGCGCATCCCCTACGCGAACGGCTCGTCCTTCGCGACGCAGTTCTTCTATCGCGAGTTCCGCGCGCGCGGCCACGAGGTCACGGTGGTGGGCCCGAGCGATCCGGAGGCACGCGCCGAGGATCTGCCGGAGAAGTACCTGTTCCTGCCGTCGCTGCCGATGCGCATCCACCCTGGTCTGCGCATGCCGATGCCCGGCATGGACGCGCTCGCACGCGCCGCCGCGCAGCGCTTCGATCTCGTGCTCGGCCAGACCAGCACCGAGCTGCTGCAGCTCGGCGTGTACCTGCGCACCACGCAGCACGTGCCGTTCGTCGCGGTGAACACGCTGCACCTGCGCGGCGCCTACAACGTGATCTTGCCGGACGTGCTCGCGCGCCAGCGTGTGGTCACCGACCTGCTGGAGGAGCACCTGCTTCCCTCGCTGGAGAAGCACAACGCCGACGTCTACAACCGCGGCGATGGCCTGGTGGTGCTCAGCCACGGTCTGGCGCGCTTCTGGCGTGAGCGCGGCGTGACGGTGCCCATCCATGTGGTGCCGCGCAGCGTCGAGCCCAAGCTGTTCGAGCGCGGGCAGGACGAGGCCGATCCGTTCTCGCCCTTCGCCGCGCCCGGTGGTCGGCTGCTCGCGGTCGGCCGCCACACGCGCGAGAAGAGCATGGACCGCCTGATCCGCGTGTTCGCGCGGCACGTCGCTCCGCACTTCCCGAGCGCGTCGCTGACGCTGGTCGGCGATGGCCCGGAGCACGACAACCTCAAGCGCCTGGCGCGCGAGCTCGGCGTCGAGGGGCGCACGTTCTTCCCCGGCGAGTTCCCGGTCACGCAGATGGCGCGCTTCTATCGCCACGCCGACCTGTTCGTGTACGCGTCGCTGTCCGAGACCTACGGCCAGGTGGTGAGCGAGGCGCTCTGGTGTGGGCTGCCCGCGGTGGTGTTCGCGGACGGCATGGGCGTCTCCGATCAGGTCGAGGACGGCGTCACCGGCGCCCTGGTCGAGCCGGGCCCGTACGAAGGCGACGCCGACGAGCTGTTCGGCGCGCGCGTGCTGCGGCTGCTGCGTGAGCCCGAGCACCGTCGCACGCTGGCTCAGCAGGCGGCCACGCGCACCCGCGCACGCGTCGCACCGGCGGGTGTGATCGCCCGCTACTACGACGTGTTCGAGCAGGCGCGCGAGCACTGCAAGCGCACCGTCGACGAGCGCATCAAGCACCCGCTCGCGCCGCTGTTCGCGGTCGGCCACTGGGCCGCCGTGCAAGCGACCGCCATCGGCCTGGGCAGCCTGCGCCGCCCCACCACCGTCAACCGCCACGGCCGCCAGCAGCCGAGCTGGGATGCGCTCGAGAGCGCTTAAGCGCGCGCGAACTTCTCCAACAGGTCGACGCCGTTCGTGCCCGCCTCGTGATGGCGGAACCGCTGCTGCATCGCGAGCACACGTTGGCGTGTCTCGATGTCGCCGAGCAGCGTGTCGATCATCGTGCGTAGCTCGCGCGTGCCGGTGTGCTTCACGTCGGCCGCGAGGCCGAGCTGGTGGTAGAGCACGCGCGCCACGTTGCCGGGCTGATCGACGTCGAGCGGCACACCCAGCATCGGCACGCCGCGCATCACGCACTCCTTCACGCTGCCGAGTCCGCCATGCGTGATCATCAGGGCCGCGCGCTCCAGCACCGAGAGCTGCGGCGCGCGCGTCACCACGCACACGTTCTCGGGTGGCGCCAGCGAGTCGGCCGCCACGTGCTGGTTCACCGCCAGGAGCAGCTGCCAGTCGCGGCGCGCGCGGAACACCTCCATCAGCCGCGCGAAGAAGCCCGGCACGTCGTCGGCGCGATAGCGCTGGCTGCCGAGCGCGCAGTACACCAGCGGCTTGTCACGCGTCAGCCCCGCCCAGGCGAACTCCGCCTCGGGCCGCGTCAGATCGATCGACTCCACGTAATGGCGCTCGCTCGAGTGCGGCCGCGGGAAGTCGAACGGCTCGGGGCACAACACCAGCTCGTGCACGCCGCGCAGCTGCGGCATATACATCACGTGCGTCTCCAGCTCCTCTGGCCGCACGCCGAAGCGACCGGCCTCGCTGCGCGCGAGCTCGTACGGCGGCCGCATGCCGCCGAGCCCCGCCAGCTCCGCGCTCACACGCCGCTGCGCGACGAAGCGCCGCCAGGCCAGCTCCGGCACGAAGCGCGTCAGCACGTCGCCGCGATACGGTGCCCCGCTGCGCAGCGGCGGCACGCCGGGGTCCTGCGTCTGCGGCAGCGAGGTGTTGAGGTACACGAAGCGCTGCCCCGCCTTGCGCGCCCAGAGCGCGATCTGCGTCTGCGTCACGTCGACCACCAGCAGCGATGGTGCCACCGTCAGCGGCGAGCCCTTCTCCAGCCGCTCCAGCAGAGCCTGGTAGCGCGCGGTGATCGCACGCCGCTGCGCCAGCTTGCCGAGCTTCTGGTCGCCCGCGACCACGCCGCGCGGGAACAGCTCCGGGTACAGCAGGTCGACCTCGAACCCGCGCGCGCGCACCAGCTCCGCGACGTCCTCGGTCGCCAGATAGCGCACCCTATGACCACGCTCGCTGAGCGCCTGGGCCAACTTGAACGTCGGGTTCAGGTGGCCCGCCTCGTTCAACATCGCGAAGGTGATGGTTTCCGCTCTCATGCGGGCCCGATTGTGTTGGCGGGCTTCCAGAGCAGCAAGTGCTCGTGCTTGACGAATTTGAGCCTCGCCCCAATCATCGCCCCAGCAGTGCCGCCAAAGACCGAGGACCGAGCCAAAGCCCGCGAGCGTGTCGCTACCCGCCGCAAGGAGATCCTCAAGGCCGCCTACCAGGTGTTCGCCAGCAAGGGCTACCGCGACACCACCGTGGCCGACATCGCGCAGCAGCTGGCCATCGGACACGGCACGTTCTACCGCTACTTCGAGAACAAGAACGACGTCTTCGAGCAAGTGCTGATGACCGGCCTGATGCGCGTCGCGCAGTCGATCTCGTCCGAGGATGCCTCCGCCAGCGACACGCTGGAGGGCTACCGCGCGCAGGTGCGCCGGATCGGCGAGCGCATGCTCGACCTGCTGGAGAACGACCCCGCCCTGCCGCGGCTGTTGTTCTACGAGGCGATGGGCATCTCGCCGGAGCTCGACGAGAAGATCCAGCGCATGTGGGAGCTGTCCGGCACCTTCACCGAGGCCTACCTGCACAACGGCAAGAAGCGCGGCTTCTTGCGTGCGGACCTCGACGTGCCGCTGACGGCCCTGGCGGTGAACGCGATGATCTTCGAGGCAGGCCGGCGCGTGCTGCGCTCCGCCGACCGCGTCGAGGCGCG
>JBEVNG010000370.1:0-4056 GCA_040508235.1 Polyangiales bacterium
AACTGGTCCACCGCACGCTCCTCCAGCGGAGCCCGGGTGTCCATCAAGCCTCGGCGCGCGCCGGCGCCCGCGATGCCGCGATAGAAGCGCGCCAGGTGCGCGGCGTCGCTGCTCTGGTAGCCGTGCGACGCGAGCCGGATCCACACCGGCTCCACCCAGTGCGGCGTGCTGCCGAGCGGCTCCAGCAACATTGGCTCGTACGCCTCGGCCGAGGGCATCAGGTTGATGATGCCGATGCGCAGCGCGCGCGGGGCGCTGCCGAGACAGGCGATGCCACGTTGCTGGAGCAGCGCGCGCGCCGGGTGTGCCTCGGGCAGCGAGAGCCCCACTCAGCCCGCCTTCTTCAGCGCCTGGTCGATGTCGGCGAGGATGTCGTCGATGTGCTCGATACCGACCGAGAGCCGCACGAAGTCCGGCGACACGCCGGTGGCCAGCTGCTCCTCGCCCGACAGCTGCTGGTGCGTGGTGGTCGCCGGGTGGATCGCCAGCGTGCGCGCATCACCGACGTTGGCCACGTGCGAGATCAGCTGCAGCGCATCGATGAAGCGCGCGCCACCCTGGGCGCCGCTCTTGATGCCGAAGCCGAGGATCGCGCCCGCGCCGCGCGGCAGGTATTTCTTGGCCAGCGCGTGGTGCTCGCTCGACTCCAGGCCGGGGTAGCGCACCCACTTCACCGACGGGTGCTTCTCCAGGAAGCGCGCCACCGCGAGCGCGTTCTCCGAGTGGCGGGCCATGCGCAGGTGCAGCGTCTCCAGGCCCTGCAGGAACAGGAACGCGTTGAACGGCGAGAGCGCCGCGCCGACGTCGCGCAGCAGCGTGACGCGCGCCTTGTGGATGTACGCGATCGGTCCCACCGTCGCGAACGCCTCCGGGAAGTTCAGCCCGTGGTAGCTCGGGTCCGGATCGCTGATCAGCGGGAACTTGCCACTGGTCCAGTCGAACTTGCCCGAGTCGACGATCAGGCCGCCGATGCTGGTGCCGTGGCCACCGATGAACTTGGTCGCCGAGTAGACGATGATGTCCGCGCCGTGATCGAACGGACGCAGCAGGTACGGCGCCACCGTGTTGTCGACGATCAGCGGGATGCCGGCGTCGTGCGCGATCTTGGACAGCTGCTCCAGGTCCGCGATGTCGAGCTTGGGGTTGCCGATCGACTCCGCGTAGAGCGCCTTGGTCTTGGGTCCGATCGCCGCCTTGATCGACGCCGGGTCGTGCGACTTGCCGAACTTCACCTGCACACCGAAGCGCGGCAGCGTGTAGTGCAGCAGGTTGTAGGTGCCGCCGTAGAGGTTATCGAGCGAGACGATCTCGTCGCCAGCGCGCGCGATGTTGAGCAGCGCGAGCGTGGTCGCGGCCTGGCCGCTCGCCACCGCCAGCGCGCCCACGCCGCCATCGAGCTCCGCGATGCGCTTCTCCAGCACATCGTTGGTCGGGTTCATGATGCGCGTGTAGACGTTGCCGAACTCCTTGAGCCCGAACAGGCTCGCGGCGTGCTCGCTGTCTTTGAACTGGTAGCTGGTGGTCTGGTAGATCGGGACGGCGCGCGAGCCGGTGGTGGGATCGGCGACCTGGCCGCCATGGAGCAGCGAGGTTTCGGGGCGTACCTTCACTTGATCGGTCATCGTCGGGCGCTCTCCTGTTGAATCGCGCTCGACCGAGCAAGAAGCAGTCCTCGCGAATAGCGTTGCGATTTCGTCGTGACGAGGCGCGCACCGGATATCTCACGGGCACCCATGCTGGGCACCGTGCCCTCGCGCGCTATCACTCCGGCGCAGTGGAAGTGTTTGTCGCGCCCGAGGGAGACGTCACGCCGTGGGAGGAGCACACGGCGTTCCTGCCGACGCTCGCGCTGGTGCTCGCGCGACCGCGTCGGTTCTTCGCGCGTATGGCCGATGGCGACGTGGGCCACGCGTGGACGTTCGCCGCGCTGTGCTGCCTGGTGCCGCGCTTGTTGTACGGCGTGACCGATGGACGCGGTGGGCCGTGGATGATGTTGCTGCGCGCGTCGCTGTCGGCCGCGGTGCAGGCGGCGTCGGCGACGTTCTTCCTCGGCTCGGCGCACTTCCTGTTCACGTTCGCGCTCGCACGCCAGCACGCCCACTGGCGCATCTCCGCGCGGGCGGCCGCGTACGCGCAGCCCATCACGATGGTGATCGGCACGCTGGTCGCCGCCGCGATGTTGTACGAGCCCGCATGGCGCGAGAGCGTGGCGCTGCGCGACGGCGCGCTGCTCGCCTCGGCCGCGTGGTACAGCGTGCCGCTGTTCTGGGTGGGCCGCGATCGTCTGGGCTTGGACGTGGGGCGCGCGCTCGCGGCCTCGCTGCTGACGAGCTTCGGCCTGCTGCTGGCGTTGCGGGCGATCAGTTAGGGCAGGGGCGATTGCACGTCACGATGTCGCCGGGGCAGCTCTGGGCGCCGCGGCTGGCGCAGTCGTAGCTGGAGAGCAGGTTGCCGGCGCAGTTCGGCTGGCAGCTGGCGCCGCTCTCGCACTTCATCTGGTTGCAGCTCGCGGTGTCGTGGCAGTCGACGTCGCAGCGTGCGCCCTGCTTGCACTCGACCGCGCACTGCGTGGTGTGGCTGCAGTCGATGGTGCAGGTGGAGCCTTGCTCGCACTTGGCCTCGCAGTTGCCGGCCACCGTGTTGCTGCAGTCGAGCGCGCACTGCGAGCGCTCCTTGCACTCGAACTCGCAGTTGACGCTGCCGCGACACAGCGCGTAGCAGCGCGAGTCCGTGTCGCACTTGGCCTTGCACTCGGTCTGCGACTTGCAGTCGAACACGCAGCTGGGTCCGCTGCAGGCGAGGTCGCAGCTGACGCCCGTGCAGGGGTTGGTGACCTCCGCATCGAGCCACCACGTGCCTGCGTCGTGCGCGCCGGCATCGCCGCCGCCGTCGAGAGACGCGTCGAGGACGGTCGCATCGGGCGTCGCCGCATCGGGCGTGTCCGCATCGGGTGCGCTCGCTTCCAGCTCGACGCGTGCGTCGACCTCGGCATCGAGCACCGCGTCGCGCCCCGCATCGAGCGGCGCGTCCTGCCCGCCATCGGGCGCGCCCGCCTCGAGCTCCGGGATGCGCGCGTCGAACACGGCATCCGAGGTCGCGTAGTCGACCAGGTAACAACCCGGGAGCACGGTCGCCAGCAAGACCAAGCTCGTTGCGGCCCCCCGCGTCGCTCTCATGGCGGCACGATATCACGCTCCGCCGCGCGAAATACGCAGTTGAAGCGGGTGGTTCACGCACACCCCGATTGCAGCCCCGGCACGATAATCCAGCTCACCCGCCGGATGGATCGACCACGCTCAGCCGCCCACCCCGAAGATGAACGGATACATGACCTGGACCTCCCCGCCGTCGGGCTTGGGGAAGTGCCACTTCTTCACCTGGCGTACGAGGCAGCCCTCGACGCTGGCGTTGTTCATGGTGCTCGACGCGACCTTGGCCATCGGCACCAGGCCGCCGCGGTCGACGCGCCACTGCACCACGACCTTTCCCTTGAGGCCGCGCGCGCGCTGTACCTCGGCCTCGTAGCAGTAGCGAAGGGCGGCCTGGTTGGCGCGCACCACGCGGTTGATCTGCTCGGCCGAGAGGTAGCCGCTGACCTGCGGCGTGCCGGGCGTGACGCTGACCTTGGCCTCGCCGCGTCCGGTGCCCGCGCCGGTTCCGGTGCCGCCTCCGCCGCCCTTGCCCTTGCCGCGACCCGCACCGATGCCGGTACCGAGGCCTCCGCCGCCCATCAGCGAGCCGGGGCCGTCGCCGCCGCCGCCGCTGCCCACGCCGCGTAGACCACGACCTCCACTGCCCGCGCCGAGGTCGGTGCGCGCGGAGCCGAGGCCACCCAGCAGCGCGCCCACGTCGCCCTGGTCGAGCACACCCTTGAGGCTATCACCGCCCGCGATCGCACCCAGCAGACCGATGCCGCGCACCTTGGCCGCGATCTCCTCGCGCACCGGGCCCTCGATCTCGTGCTCCTTCTTTTGCGTGTCCTTGCGGCCGAACTTGCCCTCGTCGCGCGGCGCCTTCTTGCCGCCGCCGTCGTCCTTCTTGCGCGGCGCGGCTTCT
>JBEVNG010000149.1:0-15909 GCA_040508235.1 Polyangiales bacterium
CCAGCACAGCGAGATGTTCCCGCTGCTGTCCCGCGAGCGCGACAACCCGCTCGAGCTGTTCCAGATCTGGCTGAACCTGCCCAGCGAGAGCAAGCTGGTGCAGCCGTACTTCTCGATGTTGTGGCGCGACCAAGTGCCCAAGCACGTCGAGCCGGGGGTCGAGGTCGAGGTGGTCGCGGGTGCACTCGGCGCGTCTCGGCCGCCCTCCCCGCCGCCGGACTCGTGGGGCTCACGCGCCGATGCGCAGCTGGCGATCTGGGTGATCAAGCTCGCCCCCGGTGCGAGCTGGGAGCTGCCCGCGGCGGAGCGAGGCGTCGGTCGCTCGCTGTACTTCTTCCGCGGCGGCAAGCTCACCGTGGCGCGCCACGCGGTCGCGCTGGGCTCGCGCGTGCAGCTGCGCGCGGAGCTGCCGGCCGCGATCGTGAACGGCGATCAAGGGAGCGAGCTGCTGCTCCTCCAGGGGCGCCCCATCGGCGAGCCCGTGGCGCAGGAAGGTCCGTTCGTGATGAACACGCGCGCCGAGCTGGCCCAGGCATTCATGGACTACCGTCGCACGCAGTTCGGCGGCTGGCCGTGGCCCACCAGCGCACCGGTGCACGACCGCGAGGAAGGTCGCTTCGCCAAGCACCCCGACGGGCGCGTCGACACACCTAGCACTACTGCGTCACGGATCGCGTAGCGAGGGCGTCGAGGCGCCGTTCTTGCGGTTGTGGCGCGGAGCGTAGCGGGACTGAGGTCCCGCGGAGTGAGCACGCAGCCGCAAAAATGGTGGATCGGCGGCCGCAGTAGCGAGGCGTGACGCAGTAGTGCTAGCCGGTGATCAAGACGCAGCGCACCCACGGCAGCGCTTCGGCGTTGGCCGTCGCGCTCAGGCGCAGGTAGTACGTGCCGGCGCCGCCGACGATCGCGCTCAGGTCGAGGCCCTGATCCACGTCGGCGCTGGCGGCCACACGCTGCAGGTTCGGGTCGAGGAGCTCCGCGGTCAGACCACGCACCCCGGAGCCCGTGGTCTGCCCCTCGCAGATCGCGCCGATGTACGCGCCCGCGGCCGCCGGCACGGCGTAGAAGTCGACGTCGCCCACCGGCAGCGTCGACAGCAGCAGCGCGCGTCCCCGGGTGCCCTGCGACCAGCGCAGCGTCTCGGCGCCCGTGGTGGTGTCGTTGGCCTGCTCGTCTTGCTCGCGCGGGTTCTCCTCCAGCAGCACCAGGTCGATGGCGAAGAACGCGTTGTCGCCCACCGCGCCCTCGTGCGCGAGCGTGAGCTTGTGCTCCCCCGCGCCGACCGGCGGGCGAATGTTGCCCTCGTGCGCCAGCCGGTTCACGGACGCCAGCAGCGCGCCCTCGGGCCCGCTCACGCTCGCGGTGCCGCTCTGCACGCTGGAGCCGTTGCCGCTGACTCCACCGGGCAACACGCGCGCGATCAGCGCGCTGTCGGCCTGGCCGGCGAACGCGATCGCCTGCGACGCCGCCTCCGCGCCGCCGATCACGGTCAGGAACGAGTAGCCGTACTGCGGCTCGACCACGAAGCCGTCGAGCGTGCGCGTGCCGTCCCAGAACGCGAAGCCGGGCGTCTCCGGCGTCACGGTGCGCAGGGTCAGGTGGTAGAACAGCAGCACGAACTCGGAGCGGAACACGCTGCCGTCCGTGCTCGGGTCCTCGACCGTCACGTAGTAGTCGCCGTCGCGCGGCAGCCGCACCACCAGCCGCGTGTCGATGTCGTCGCCGGGGAAGATCGAGCCGTCGTCGTTGCTGGCGATCGCGCGGTGCTCGCTGTCGTAGAGCGTGATCACGTTGTCGGGGCGGTACGCGCCGGCCTCGGTCGACAGCGTGTAGAAGCTGCCGCCCTTGCCGCGGAAGGCGTAGTAGTCGACCTGATCGACGGAGTGCTCGTTGGCGATCGGCGGCTGTCCGTCGGGCTCCAGCCAGACCGCGGTCTCGAAGCTGTGGTTGCCCGCGAAGCCCGGCACGGAGCCGTCGTCGACGATCACGCGGGTGCCCGGGATGGGCGCCGCTTCCTCGCCGATCTTGATGCCCTCGCCCTCGCGCGTGGGCTCCTCCGGCGCGACCGGCGGCTCGCCGAACGTGGGCCCCAGGTCGGGTTCGCGGGGTGGTGGCTCGTCGGAGCACCCGTAGGTGAACGCACAGAGCAGCGCCAAGCAAGCCAGTCTCATCGGCGCGACCTTACACCAGGCGCCGCCGGTTTCCTCATGCCGAGCGCTCGCGCGTGACGCGTAAAGGCTGGCCGACGTGGACATCGAGCAGTTCCGCCGCACTGGCCTCGCGCGCCGCGACCTCCAGCCAGCCGGCGGAGCCAATCAACGCCAGCAGGCCGTCCGCCTGCGCGTAATGATCGACCACCCCGGTAATCACGTGCTCCGCGATGGTGATGACCAGCGGTCGATCGCCCGCGAAGCTGCTCAGCGTCTGCCGCGAGATGTTGCTGATCAAGTTGCCGAAGTGATCGACGTGGATCACCCGGCCGTGCAGCGAGTCGCCGCTGATGTCGACCATCGGCAGCGTGATGCGCTCGTAGGTCTCGACGCGCGGACCAAACGACGAAGCCGCCGCGCCCGCCGCCAGCCGCGCCGCCACGGGCGCGAACAGATCGCGACCATGGAACGTGCTCGACAGCGCACGCGGGCCGCGCTCGATCGCGTAGACCTGCTCGCTGCCATCGTAGAGGTAGCTGAACAGGCCGTTGTCCGGGCCGATCAGCACCATGTCCGCCCGCTCCACGATCAGCGCGCGTCGCTCGCTGCCCACGCCCGGGTCGACCACCACCACGTGCAGCGTGCCGCTCGGAAAGCGCGGCATGGCGGCGCGCACGAACAACGCCGCGGCGTGCACATCGAACGGCTGCAGCGCATGGGACAAGTCCACCACCTGCAAGCCGGGAGGTCCCTCGCTGTACAGCACGCCCTTGAGCTCCGCGACATACGCATCGCGCGTGCCGAAGTCGGTGGTCAGCGTAATGAGCGGTGGCATGCCAGCCAGCTTAGCGGCTGCTTGAGTCGCGCGGGGCATCTGATACACCGCGCGCAGGCATGAGCGAACCCGCGTTGCGCTGCGAGGGCCTGGTCAAGCGGTTCGGCCAGCTGGTCGCGGTCGATGGAGTTTCGCTGCGCGTCGAGCGCGGAGAGTGCCTGGGGCTGCTGGGTCCCAACGGCGCGGGCAAGACCACCACGGTGGAGATGCTCAACGGCCTGAGCCTGCCGGACCGCGGCGAGGTGCGCCTGCTGGGTCAGCGCATCGATGCGCAGGTGCGCGAGCGACTCGGCGTGCAGCTGCAGGAGTCGGAGCTGCCCGATCGGCTGACGGTGCGCGAGTGCCTGACGCTGTTCCGCAGCTTCTACGCGCGTGGTCGTACGATCGACCAGCTGCTCGACTTGCTCGCGCTGCGCGAGAAGCAGCATGCGCGCGTGGCGACGCTCTCGGGCGGCACGCGGCAGCGGCTCGCGCTCGCGTGTGCCCTCGCGGGTGCGCCGGAGATCCTGTTCCTCGACGAGCCCACCACCGGCCTCGATCCGCAGGCGCGGCTCAACGTGTGGCAGGTGGTGGAGCGCTTCCTGCGCGAGGGCGGCACGGCGCTGGTCACCACGCACTACATGGAAGAAGCCACGCGCCTGTGCACGCGCGTGGCGATCATGGACGCGGGCCGCATCATCGCGCTCGACACGCCTGCGCGCTTGATCGCCGGGCTCGGCGCGAGCCAGGTGCTGGAGCTGGAGCTCTCGCGCATGGACGAAGAAGAAGAGCATGTGCTGGCGGCGCTGCCCGACGTGGCGAGCGTTCGCCGACGTGGGCGCAGCTTCGCGCTCACCGTCGGTGCGCTCGGCGTCGCGCTGCCCCACGTGTTGCGCTCGTGCGAGCAGCGCGGGAACACGATCCACACGCTGACCACCCACGCCGCCACGCTGGAGGATGTGTTCGTGGCGCTCACCGGCAAGGCCCTGCGCGATGAAGCGTGACACCTTGCCGCCCGTGCTGGAGCTGACGCTCGCACGCCTGCGCGAGTTCTGGCGCGACCCGGGTGCGCTGTTCTGGACGTTCGGCTTTCCGCTGGTGCTCGCGGTGTCGCTCGGGCTCGCCTTCCGCAGCCAGCCCGCGCCGGTGCTCAACGTGGCCCTGGTGTGCGACCCGGAGTGCACGGATTTGGTGCATCCACTGGCGCGCAGCGGCGAGCTCTCGATCAGCACGCTGCCCGAGCACGAGGCGATGGCCGCGCTGCATCGCGCCAAGCTCGACCTGGTGTTGATCCCGCGCGGGCCGAGCACGCTGGAGTACCACTTCGATCCCACGCGCCCCGAGGGCAAGGCCGCGCGCGCCGCCGCCGAGCTGGCCGTCGATCCCAACCCCGCCCCGCGCCTGCGCACGGTGGAGCTGGCGGCGACGCGGCCCGGTGCACGCTACATCGACTTCCTGCTGCCCGGCCTGCTGGGTGTGAACCTGATGAGCAGCTCGGTCTGGGGCATCAGCTTCTCGATCGTCGAGTCGCGTCGGCGCAAGCTGCTCAAGCAGCTGTCGGCGACGCCGATGCGCAAGCGCGACTACCTGGCGGCGGTGATGTTGTCGCGGCTGATGTTCGTGAGCTTCGAGGTGTTCACCATCCTCGGCTTTGGCGCGCTGGCGTTCGCGGTGCCCGTGCACGGCTCGTGGCTGGCCGCCTGGCTGCTGGCGATGCTGGGCTCGCTCGCGTTCACCGGCATCGCGTTGCTGGTGTCCGCGCGCGCCGCGAGCATCGAGGCGGTCTCTGGCTGGTCGAACCTGACCACGCTGCCGATGTGGCTGCTGTCGGGCGTGTTCTTCAGCTACGAGCGCTTCCCGGAGTGGCTCTGGCCCACGCTGCGCTGCCTGCCGCTGACGGCGCTCAACGTCGGCCTGCGCGCCATCATCAACGACGGTCGC
This sequence comes from Polyangiales bacterium, assembly GCA_040508235.1. Classification (GTDB taxonomy): domain Bacteria; phylum Myxococcota_A; class Polyangia; order Polyangiales; family DASUME01; genus DASUME01. The sequence continues at coordinate 4,906 of JBEVNG010000149.1, forward strand.
TCGCTGACCACGCTCGGCTTCGAGATTCTGGTGCTGATCGGCTGGAGCGTGCTGGCGTACGCTACGGCCTTGCGGATCTTTCGATGGCAATGACTCGCTCCCTCCTCGCGCTGTTCCTGCTCGCTCAATACGGCTGCGCTCGCTGCAGCGACGAGCCGGCGGTGCCGTTCAAGCTCAACCCGCCGGCCGAGCTGCCCAAGGTCGAGACACCCGGTGACGCGGGCGTGGGGCTGATCTCCAGCTTCGCGGAGCCGGCCGACAAGCCCTCGCTCGCGGGCCAGCCGCTGCCCCTCAGCGGCGTGCGCACGCTGTACGAGGTCGACCTCGATCACGACGGCGACCAGGATCTGCTGGCGCTCAGCGCGGAGGCACAGCGCGCGCAGCTGTCGGTGTTCGTGCGGGAGCCGACGGGCCTCTCGGGTCCGCGCCCCGTGACGGGCTTCGTCGCCCCCGAGCCAGGCAGCTGCACGCTCGCGGACACGCGCTTCGTGGCGCTGTCCAAGGAGAAGGCGGCGCTGCGCGTGGAGCTGGCGTGCGTGGGAGAGAAGCCGGTGGTGGCGGCGTCGCTCTGGTTGCTCGCGCTGGAAGCGGCCCCGCGCATCTACGAGCGGCTCGACGTGCTAGCGTTCACCAGCGAGGGCCAGCCCGCGCTCTCGCTGGTGCCGCGCAGCGTCGACAGCGACGGCGATCACCACGACGACATCGCCGTGCGCATCGCCAGCTTCGGGGCACTCGAGGCGGACTCGCTGGAGCTGACCTGGCTCGACCGCCCGAGCGGCCTGGTGCGCGACGTGCGTGAGCCCGAGGCCACGCTCTCGGCCTGGGCCGCCGCCGCGCAGGGCCAGATCGCCAAGCAGACCGACGCCGCGATCGCGCGCGCCGAGCTGGGCCTCACGCTGGCGAAGGCAATCTGCCGCGAGCTCGGTGGCCCGCTGCTGGCGGTCAGCGCGGTACCGGGCGTCGGCTGCGGCACGCTGCCCAGCCTGGGCGCGCTCTCGACCACGCTGATCGGCGCCTACGCCAAGCGCGGCGACGTCGCGCGCGCATTCGACCAGTACCGCGCGCTGCGCACCGGGCCACGTCCCAGCGAGCGGCTGCTCGACCTGGCGCAGGCCGCGCTCGCCAAGCTGCCGGCGCAGAACGGCGTCACGCTGCGCAACGGCCCGGCCGCGCAGCCGATCACCAACCCGCGCGTGCACCTGCCCAGCGCGCGCTTCCTGAGCGACAGCTCGCTCTACGTGCAGCGGCTGAGCCCGATCCTGTGGGACCTCGACAGCGGGGAAGAAACGCCCGCCCCACGCGGCAGCGACCCGCTGCTGCGCGATCCGAGTGGGCAGCTGATCGCGGCCGGCATCGAGCGCACCTGCGAGGGCTTGGCCGTGCGCATCGAGCGCGCACCGCCCGCCGGCTCCGACTACACCAGCGCCGCGCCGCTCGCGAACGCGCTGCTGTTGCCGCTCGCCAGCGGCCCCGGTTGTACGCGTGCAAGCCATCGGGCGGACGACGGCGGCTTCTCGCTGCTGGGCTGGGCCCCGCAGGGTCTGGTGGCGGTGCGTGGCAGCGAGGTGCGCCTGGTGCCACTGGCCAGCAACGGGCGTGCGAACGGCGAGCCACGGCTGCTCGCGCCCGACTCGCCGCGCCCTGCCCCGCTGCCCACGGGCCTCGCCACGCGCGATGGCGCCCGCTACGTGGAGGCCACGCCATACGGTGTGCTGCTGTACGGACCGAGCAGCAGCCAGGTCGAGCTGTGGCGGCCCGAGGGCTACCTGCAGATCGCCAAAGGCCCGCTCGAAGCGGCCGTCAGCCCCACCGCGCGCCGCATCGCCGTGGTGGCAGGCGGGCAGGTCTACGTGCTGGAGCGCGTGCATTAAGCGCGGGCCGGCGTTATGCTGGCGCCACTTGTACGTTCTCGATACCCGTTCGACCGCGCTCGCGAGCGCCCCGGTCGAGCCTCCTGACTGCAGGGATTGCCTGGATTTGAGGCTCACCTGCTAAGCTCGCCCACCGTGACCCGCTTCGCGTTTGCCTGGCTCGTCCTGCTCGCTGCCTGTCGCCCACCGCCCGCGGCGAGTGGACCCTGCATGAGCGACCAGGAATGCCGCGCCGGCCGCATCTGTCACGAAGGCCGCTGCCGCTTCCTCGAGGAAGTGCGCAACGAGTTCCAGCAGCAACAGTCGCTGCCGCCGGTGCTCGCGGATGACGCCGGCATGCCGATCCCGGCGAGTGAGGATGCCGGCCTCCCGCTCACGCCGCGTGGCGCCGTGGGCACCACCATGTTCATGGGCGACGCGCGCCACACCGGCCGCGTCGGCTTCGAAGGACCACGCGGCCAGGTGACGCCGCTCTGGACCTACCGCACTGGCTCGCGCATCTACGCGTCGCCGGTGGTCGCTCCCCAGGGCGACATCCTGGTCGGCTCGCTCGACCAATCGCTGACCGCCGTCACGCCGGAGGGCTCGCTGCGCTTTCGCTACAGCGGCACCGGCAAGTACTACGCGAGCGCCGTGGTCACGCCGCAGGGCGACGTGATCGCCGGCTCGGCCGACGGCTCGCTGGTCGCACTCTCGCCCGACGGCCAGGTGCGCTGGGAGCAGAAGCTCGGCGACGCCATCGACGCCAGCCCCGTGCTCTCCGAGGACGGGCGCCTCTACGTGGCGGCCGATGGCCTCTACGCGTTCGACATCACGGGCCACCTGAAGTGGCACTACGCCGTGGGCGCGCACATTCGCAGCGTGCCCGCGGTCCACCCGCAGGGCTTGATCGTGTTCGGCACGCCGAACGGCAAGCTGATCGCCCTCACGCGCGAGGGGCAGCTGGCCTGGGAGGCCGACGCCGGCGCGAACATCGACGGCGGCGCCGCGGTAAGCGACGACGGCCGCATCCTGGTCGGCAACGACCTCGGCCACGTGCTGTGCTTCGACCCCAGCGGCAAGCAGCTGTGGCGCTTCGCCACCGGCGACGACGTGCGGGCGACGCCCGCGATCGCACCCGATGGCACCTGCGTGGTCGGCTCGTACGACCGCGCTCTCTACGCGCTCGCTCCCGACGGCTCGCTCAAGTGGCGCTTCGCCACCGCCGGGCGCATCCGCTCCAGCGCGCGCATCGACCAGGCAGGCCGGATCTACTTCGGCTCGCAGGACGACTTCATCTATGGGCTCGACCCTTCCGGTCAGCTCTTGTTCCGACACAACATCGGTCGCGACGTCGACAGCAGCCCCGTGATCGACTCACGCGGCACGCTGCTGGTCGGCGCCGACGACGGCAGCCTCTACGCGCTGCGCTGAAATTCCATGAAAAAGCATCATTCGAAGACGAAGGTGGATCTCGAAGAGGTCCTCGCCGTGCTGCGTTCCAACAAGGGCAGCACCCAACCTCTGATGGAGATCGTCGCCCAGCTGGGCGTCGGCGCCGAGCAGCGCGACAAGGTACGCGCCGCGCTCGACGAGCTGCGCGAGCAGAACCTGGCGCAAGAGCTGCCGGGCATGCGCTATCGCGTCGGCAAGGCGGCGCGCGCCGGGCATGGCCCCGAGGTCCCGGAGGTCCGCAGCTTGCCCACCATCCCGGCCACGCCCTTGCCCAAGCCGAAGTTCGGCCGCAGCGCGCCACCCAGCAAGTTCTCGATCGAGCGTAAGCCCGCACCGAGCGCGAAGGTCGGCACGCTGCGCATCCAGGCGCGAGGGCACGGCTTCGTCACGCCCGACGAGCCCGGCAGCGAAGACATCTTCGTGGCGCCGTCCGAGCTGCTCGGCGCGCTGCACGGCGACAAGGTGGCGGTCAGCGCGCGCCGCAACGACCGCGGCTTCGAGGGCACGATCATCGCCGTGCTGCAGCGCGGCCAGACGCACGTGGCCGGCCTGCTCGCGCAGGATGCGTACGGGCTCTACATCGCACCGAGCGACGCGCGCTTGCCCAAGGAAGTGCGTGTGGTCGGTCGCGTGCCGGGAGACGCCGTGCCGGGCTTGGCCGTGGTCGCCGAGATCGAGCGCTACCCGGACGACGGCTCGCCCCCCGACGCGCACGTGATCCGCGTGCTCGGCGTGGAGGGCTCGGCCGAGGTCGAGGTCGCCAAGATCAAGCTGCGCGAGGGCGTACGCGAGGAGTTCCCGGACGAGGTGCTCGCCGAGGCGCGCGCCTACGGCGACAAGGTCTCGATGCGCGACCGGCGCGACCGCGAGGACCTTCGCGATCTCGATCTGGTCACCATCGATCCGATCACCGCGCGCGATCACGACGACGCGATCTTCATCGAGCGCAACAGCGCGGGCGGCTACCGCATCGTGGTCGCGATCGCCGACGTGTCGCACTACATCCAGGAGGGCACCGCGCTCGACGCCGAGGCGATCACGCGCGGCACCTCCATCTACCTGCCCGACCGCGCGATCCCGATGCTGCCGCACGAGCTCAGCTCGAACCTGGCGTCGCTGGTGGCGGGCAAGGACAGGCTCACGCTCGCGGTCGACATGCAGCTGACCGCCGGCGGCGTGGTGAAGAGCTTCCGCTACGTGGAAGGCCTGATGCGCTGCAAGGCGGGCCTCACCTACGAGGGCGTCGCCCAGGCTCTCGGCTTCACCAAGGACGGCCGCAACGAGAAGGCGGCGGTGAAGCTGCTGCCGATGCTCGAGGTGCTGTACGAGGCCGCGATGGTCCTGCGCAACCGACGCATGAAGCGCGGCTCGCTCGACTTCGACCTGCCCGAGCCGAACGTCGAGCTCGACACCAGCACGGGCGAGCCCAAGAACATCGCGCGCCGCGGCAAGGACCCGGGCGTGCGCAAGGCGTACCAGCTCGTCGAAGAGATGATGCTGCTCGCCAACGAGACGGTGGCCGCGGACCTGTTCCGGCGTCAGGTGCCGGCGATCTACCGCGTGCACGGCCTGCCCGACGCGGAGCGCCTGGAGGCGTTCGCGGAGAGCGCGCGCGCGATGGGCTTCCACCTCGAGGTGGACGAGGACGAGATCAACCCGCGCGAGCTGGCGCGCTTCCTCGCCGAGCTGGAGGACTCGCCCGCGCGCGGCTCGCTCAACTACCTGCTCTTGCGCTCGATGCAGCAGGCGACCTACGACACCGTCAACATCGGCCACTTCGGCCTGGCGGCCGAGTACTACCTGCACTTCACCTCGCCGATCCGCCGCTATCCGGATCTCGCGGTGCACCGCGTGGTGCGCAAGCTGGCGCGCGGCGAGGCGATCGACTCCCGCAGCCTGGAGCGCACGCTGCGCGAGCAAGCGCTCGCCTGCAGCAAGCTGGAGCGGCGCGCGATGTTGATCGAGCGCGAGGTGATCGACGTCTACCGCTGCATCCTGATCAAGCCGCGCGTGGGCGAGGAGTTCGAGGGCACCGTGTCCGGCGTGGCGCCACACGGCGTGTACGTCGGCTTCGACGACCCATTCGTGGAGTGCCTCTGCCACGTGACCACGCTCGGCACCGGCGACTTCTACGAGATCGACAAGCACGGCCTGCGTTTGGTGGGCCGGCGCTCAGGTGCGAGCTTCGGGCTCGGTGACCGCCTGGTGGTGCGACTCGACAGCGTGAACGTGGCCGAGCGCTCCATCACGGGGACGCCCCTGGTCTACCCCAAGCGCGAGCAGGACATCGACCTCACGCCGCGCAGCGAAGGCGGGCAGAGCCGGCTCACCCGCAAGGCGCGCGAGAAAACCAGCTGGGGCAAGCACACCTCCCGCGATCAGCGTGACCAGAAGCTGGAGCGCAAGCAGGAGCGCCGCCGCGACCGTCGCGGCAAGGACGAGCACAAGAAGAGCAAGGGCCGCCGCTGATCTTTCGCGCTCGTTAGCGATTGTGTAGCGGCGCCTCGTTCGCGCTCCCTGGCCGTATCCTGCTTCGACACCTGGGGTCGAGGACGGGAGCACACATGGAGACGAAGATCACACGTCGGCGCGCGCTGCTGGGCTTGGGCGCGTCGTTCGCGGCCTTCTCGTTGCTCGCTTGCGGCGATGACGATGATGGGGCCACGGAAGAAGGTCCGTATGGCGGCGACGGTGGACACACCGACCCAGCCGCCGACGCGAGCACGGGCATGGACGCCGCGCGCGACGCCGCCACGGAGGCGAGCACCGCGACCGACGCGAGCGTGCTGACGGGCTGGGCCACCGGTGGCGTCGCGGCGATGACCGCGAAGGCGTCGTATCCGAACCCGTTCACCAGCGCCGGCACGAGCTGCGAGCTCACCTGCGAGGCGACCATCGGCCCGTGCCACACCACCTCTCCGCTGCGCGTCGACGTCAGCAACGGCTGGGACGGCCTGCCGATGCGCATCGCGGTGCGTGTCGTCGACGCCAGCTGCACGCCGGTGGTCGGTGCGCTGGTCGAGATCTGGCACACCAACTACAAGGGCATCTACTCGGGCCGCATCAGCACGATGTGCAACAAGGACGAGGTCGACCGCGCGGACGACTACTTCCGCGGCTACCAGGTCAGCGACGCCGACGGCGTGGTGTACTTCGACTCCGTCTTCCCGGGCTGGTACTCCGGCCGCGCCGTGCACATCCACCTGCGCGTGCTCAAGGGCAGCTACCAGAGCGCCGACAACGCCGAGGCGTGGAACATCACGCAGCTGCTCTGGGACGACCAGCTGGTCAAGAGCATCTTCGCCGACCAGCCGCTCTACAAGGACTACGGCACGCCCGACACCTTACTGTCTGCAGACAACGTGGTCGGCGGCGAGAGCGACAAGACGCGCATCACCTGGGACATCGCCAAGATGACCGACGGCGCGATGCTCGCCTCCAAGACCCTCGTGCTGCGCTCGTCGCTCAGCGAGCCCGCCTGCTCCCTCAGCGGCAGTGGCGGTGGCGGCGGCGGTCCCGGCGGCGGCGGCCCGGGCGGCCCTCCCTGATCCTCTCGTGTCGCCCACGGCGAGGTGCTATGGGTCAGCGTCACGATGACGACGCTGACGATCGACCTACTCGCGCGCGAGGCACGGATCTTCGCCGAGGCTGAAAGCGCGCATCCCGAGCCGAAGCTCTACGGGGTGACCGACGGAAAAGCCGTGGGCACGTACCTTGAGCTGAAGTTCCGCGCGTACTTGATCGACAAGGGGTACGCGTTCGAGCAGGGCAATGCCGCCAGTGGTCTGGACTTTCCGGACCTCGGCGTCGACATGAAGGTAACCAGCATCAAACAGCCGCAGTCGTCGTGCCCGTTCCGCTCGACGCGCCAGAAGATCTACGGGCTCGGTTATTCGCTGCTGGTCTTCGCCTACGAGAAGTTCGACGACAGCGCGCGCGAGACAGCGACGCTCTGGATCCGCGATGTGATCTTCGTGGAGGCCGCGTCCACAGCGGACTATCAGATGACGAAGGGACTGCGAGACGTTCTGGACAACGACGGCAACGAGGACGACTTGATGGCCTTCATGGCCTCGCGCAACCTCACCGAAGACGAAGTGGAGCTCCGCATGCTCGCCGAGATGGTGATGCGGGAACGACCCTCGCAGGGCTACCTCACGATCTCGCCCGCGCTGCAGTGGCGACTGAACTACACGCGCGTCATCGAGAAGGCCGGCCAAGTGCGGGGCATCCACGAGCTGCACCGGGGCCGCCGATGAGCGACGCACGAGCGCGGCGCGCGGAGTTCGGAGACTTTCAGACGCCGCTCGCGTTGGCGCGTGAGGTTTGTGGGCGGCTGGCGCGGGCGGGCTTCGCGCCGGACGTGATCGTCGAGCCGACGTGTGGGGTCGGTGCGTTCTTGATCGCGGCTGCGGAGCAGTTTCCCAACGCGAAGACGGTGCTCGGCTTCGAGCTCAATCAGGCGTACCTCGACACGCTCGCGCAGGAGCTCGCGGAGCGTGGGCTCGCGCAGCGCGTGCGGCTGGAGCAGGCGGACTTCTTCGCGACCGACTGGGCGGAGAAGCTCCGCGGCTTGACGGGCTCGGTGCTGGTGGTGGGCAACTTCCCCTGGGTCACCAACTCCGCCCAGACCGTGCTCGGCGGCAGCAACCTGCCGCGCAAGTCGAACTTCCAGGGGCGCAGCGGCTACGACGCGATCAGCGGCAGCGCGAACTTCGACGTCTCCGAGTGGATGTTGCTCGAGGTCCTGCGCTGGTTCGAGCGCGGCGACGTGGCGATGCTGATCAAGACCCACGTCGCGCGCAAGGTGCTCGCGCAGCGCCAGGTCGCGAACCTGCGCAGCGCCTCGATCGCCAAGATCGACGCCAAGAAGCACTTCCACGCCAGCGTCGAGGCCTGCCTGCTGACGATGCGCCTGCAGGAGCGCGAGACCACGCTGGACGAGTACACGGTGTTCGAAGACCTCGGCGACCAAGTCGGCGAGCGCGTGGGTCACCGCGACGGACTCACCGTGCGCAACCTCGACGTGTTCGAGCGAGTCGCGCACCTGACCGGTCAGAGCCCGCAGAAGTGGCGCTCCGGCGTCAAGCACGACGCCGCGTCGGTGATGGAGCTCCGGCGCGGCGAGCACGGCCTGCAGAACGGCCAGGGCAGCGCGATCGAGCTGGAGGACGAGCACCTGTTCCCGCTGCTGAAGGGCTCGGACATCGGCAGCAACAAGGCCTGGCGCGGCATGTACGTGCTGGTGCCGCAGCGACGCGTCGGCCAGGAGACCGCCTCGCTGGAGCAGACGGCGCCCAAGACCTGGGCCTACCTCGCGCGCCACGGCGAGGTGCTCGATGCTCGACGCAGCGTCATCTACAGCAAGAACCCGCGCTTCAGCGTGTTCGGCGTCGGCGACTACACGTTCCGGCCCTGGCGCATCGCGATCTGCGGCCTGTACAAGACGCTGCGCTTCCGCCTGGTGCCGCCCATCGACGGTCGCCCCGTGATGTTCGACGACACCGTCTACTACCTGTCGTTCGACACGGAGGAAGAGGCGAGCGACACGTTCGCGCGCCTCACCTCGCCGCCAGCGACCGAGCTGCTGTCGTCGCTGATCTTTTGGGACGACAAGCGCCCCATCAAGACCAGCGTGCTGAACGTGCTCGACTGGTCGCGCATCGAGCTCGACGCGCCGCGCTGAAGCGCGCGGCTTCTTCGCGCGCGAGCGGACGAGAATCAGTCGTTGTGGATGACGCCGCAGCCGATGCGCGGGCCGCTGTTGCCCGCGGGATCGCTGACCAGGTCGTCCGGACCGCCGTGGATCACGACCGCCTTGCCGAGCAGGTCCTCGGCCGAGTTGTCGCCGAGCTTCCAGCCTTCGCTGGTGACCTCGAGGTGGCCGGTGCCGTCGGCGCCGACGGTCAGGTTGCCGAGGTCGCCCAGATGCGACGAGGTGGGCGGCGGCGCGCCGTGCTGGTGCCCCGCGGGGTTCCAGTGACCGCCGGCGTTCTTGGCCTCCGGGTCGCTGCAGTCGCCCTTCTCGTGGATGTGCGCGCCGTGCTCGCCAGGCGGCGCACCCTCGACGTGCAGCACCAGCTTCACGCCCACCGGCGACGCCGCGAACTCCGCGTGGCCCTTGAGCGTGGTGTTGCCGCTCTTGGGCTCGAGGTGCGCGTGAGCGGTCTGCCCGCCGGTCAGGCCTGCGTCGATGGACGGCTCCGCCTTCGCAGCCTGTGCGGCCGTCTCGCTGCCGCCCGTGCTCTTGTGCGCGCAGCCCAACAGGCCGAGTGCGCAACCGAAAATCACGATGCTCTTGTGCATGACGTATCTCCTCCCTCGCAATGTACTCGCGGGGCGCGTCAGGGCTCGCGCAAGATGCGCACCGCGCGGTCCTCCTCCGGAGGCTCCCAGGTCGAGAGGTCGAGCGAGGCCTGCGCACCGCTACGGATGTCCTTGATCTCGAGGCCGCTGGCGCCCGTAAACACCACGAACGGGATGCCCTTGCGCTCGGCGTAACGGATCTGCTTTCCGAACTTCTGCGGCGCGTGGAAGACCTCCGTGGGCAGCCCACGCTCGCGCAGCTTGCGCGCGACCTCGTACGCGGCAGGGCGCTCTTCCTCGTTGTTGAGCGCCACCAGCAGCAAGGTCGGCGTCGCGCGCGAGGCCTTGAGCTTGTCGTTGGCGAACATGAAGCCGAGGATGCGCGAGATGCCGAGCGACAGACCGACGCCAGGCAGCTTGTTCTTGTCGTCCGACGCCAGGTTGTCGTAGCGCCCGCCGGAGCAGACGGCGCCGAGCTGCGGCTGATCGACGAACACCGCCTCGTACACGGTGCCGGTGTAGTAATCGAGGCCGCGCGCGATGCGCAGCTCCGCGCGCACGCTGCCCGCGGGCAAGCCCTTCAGCGCGCTCATCACGAACTCGAGCTCCTTCAGGCCCTCGTCGAGCAGTGGGTGCGATGCGCCGAGTGCGCGAACCTGCTCCACCACCTCGGGTCCTTCGCCGCCGATGCGCGCCAGCGACAGACAACGCTCGGCCTGCTCGCTCGACAGCGCGTTCTCCGCGATCAGCGCCTTGCGCACTCCGTCCTCGCCGATCTTGTCGAGCTTGTCGACGGTGCGCAGCACGTCGCCGATGTTCTCCAGCCCGATCGCGCGATAGAAGCCCTCCAGCACCTTACGGTTGTTGATGCGCAGCACGATCTTGGGGATCGGCAGGCTGCTGACCACCTCGTGCATCAGGAGCGCCATCTCCGCATCGAAGTGCACCGGCAGCTCGCCCTCGCCGATCACGTCGATGTCCGCCTGATAGAACTCGCGGTAGCGCCCCTGCTGCGGACGCTCGCCGCGCCACACCTTCTGGATCTGGTAGCGCTTGAACGGGAACGCGAGCGTGCCGCGGTGCTGCGCGACGTAGCGCGCGAACGGCACCGTCAGGTCGAAGTGCAGACCGAGGTCGGACGTCTCGCCCTCCTCGGCATGCAGCCGACGCAGCACGTAGATCTCCTTGTCGGTCGCGCCCTTCTTGAGCAGCACGTCGAGCGGCTCGACGGCGCGCGTCTCGAGCGGCGTGAAGCCGAACAGCTCGAACTTGGTGCGCACCAGATCGAGCAGCCGCTGCTCGACCAGGCGTTGCTCGGGCAGCCACTCGGGAAAGCCGGTTAGTGCTGTAATTTTGGCCATGACGGCGCCAAACTTGGCACGCGCCGGGCCGC
>JBEVNG010000345.1:0-4148 GCA_040508235.1 Polyangiales bacterium
CACGCGCACCAGCACGCGCCCGCCCTTGGGCGTGAACTTCACCGAGTTGGACAGCAGGTTCCACACCACCTGCTGCAGGCGGTCGGCGTCGCCGACGATGGTCGCGTGCGAGTCGAGGATCGCTTGCAGGCGCACGCCCTTGGCATCGGCCGCGGGGCGCACCGCCTCCAGCGCCGCCTCCACCACTCGCGTCATCTCCAGCGGGCCCACGCTGAGCACCAGCTTGCCCTGCTCGATGCGCGACAGGTCGAGCATGTCTTCGATCAAGCGCGCTTGAATCTGCGCGTTGCGCTCCACCGTCTCCAGCGCACGCGCGGTGCGCTCGGGCGTGAGTCCTCCACGGCGCAGCAGCGTGGCCCAGCCGATGATCGCATTGAGCGGCGTGCGCAGCTCGTGGCTGAGCGTGCTCAGGAACTCGTCCTTGGCCTGGCTGGCGGCCTCCGCCGTGGCGCGCAGGGCGTCCACACGCCGGCGCGCCTGCACCTGCTCGGTGGTCTCCACCGCCACGATCACCAGCCCTTCGATCGCGCCCTTGGCGTCGCGCAGCGGGTCGGCGATGAAGTCGAAGAACGCATCGCGCAGCACGCCGCGACGCAGGATGGGCACGTTCATCTCCAGCGCGCGGAACGTCTCGCCGGTGGTCAGCACGTTGTGCAGAGCGCGCGGGATCTCGCCGCCGACCAGCTCCTGGAACACCTCGGCCAGCGTCTTGCCCACCACCTCGCTGCGGCCGACCATCTCGCAGTAGGCCGGGTTGGCGACCGCGAACGTGAGCTGCTCGCCGGTCAACACCGCCACCGGCACCGGCGCCTGCATGAAGATGTCATAGAGCTTGGTGCGCTCGCGCTCGGTGGCCTTGCGCAGCGCCGCCAGCTGCAGGTGCGTGCCCACGCGGGCGAGCAGCTCGCGCGCGCTGAACGGCTTCACCAGGTAGTCGTCGGCGCCCGCCTCCAGGCCCTCCACGCGCGCATCGTCGCCCGCGCGCGCGGACAGCAGCAGGATGGGCAAGTGCGCGGTGCGCGCGTCGTCGCGCAGCGCCTTGAGCAGGCCGAAGCCGTCGAGGTTCGGCATCATGATGTCGCTCAGCACCAGGTCGACCGGCTCGCGGCGCGCCACCTCCAGCGCCTGCACGCCGTCGACCACCGCCGTGACCTGCCAGCGCTCGCGCAACAGGCGCGTCACGTACTCGCGCATGTCGGCGTTGTCGTCCGCGAGCAGGATGTGCGCGGGCCCGAGGCCCTCCAGGTTGGGCATCGGCAGCAGCTCGGCCTGCGGCGCGCGCGGACCGGGCAGCCAGCGCTCCGCCTCCTGCACGAACGAGGTCGCGCCGAGCGTGCCGCCAGGCTGGCTGCTCTTGCTGTCGAGCTGCTCGCGCGGCAGGTGCGCCGAGCCGCGCGGGATGCGCACGGTGAAGCAGCTGCCTTGGTCGAGCACGCTCTCGACCGCGATCGAGCCGCCGTGCAGCTTGACCAGCTCGCTCACCAGCGCAAGGCCGATGCCCGAGCCCTCGTGCGTGCGCGAGCGCGCTCCCTGCACGCGGTGGAAGCGCTTGAACACGTTCTCCAGCTCGCCTTGCGGGATGCCGGCGCCGGTGTCGCGCACGGACAGCTCCACGTCGCCCTCGACCTTGCGCAGCCTGACCGTGATGCCGCCCTCGAACGTGAACTTGAGCGCGTTCGACAGCAGGTTGAGGACGATCTTCTCCCACATGTCGCGGTCGACGTAGATCGACTCGCCGAGCGGCGGCGTCTCGACCTCGAGCCTGAGGCCCGCGCGCTCGGCGGCGGCGCGAAAGGCGCTGGCGAGATCGGCGGTGTACTGCGCGAGATCGATCGCTCGGTACGACGCCTCCACGCGCCCACCCTCGATGCGCGAGAAGTCGAGCAGCGCGTTGACCAGCTTGAGCAGGCGCAGGGCGTTGCGATAGCTGGTCTCCAGGTTCTCTCCGCTCAGCGTGTGCGAGGGGCTGGCCAGCGCATCCTCCAGCGGCCCGAGCATCAGCGTCAGCGGCGTACGGAACTCGTGCGAGACGTTGGAGAAGAACGCGGTCTTGGCGCGGTCGAGCTCGGCCAGCGCCTCGGCGCGCTTGCGCTCCTGCTCCAGCGCCTCGGCGCCCGCGATGGTCGCGCCGATCTGGCCCGCCACCAGGCCGACGAAGCCGCGGTACTCCTCGTCGAACTTGCGGAACGGGTTGAGGCCGACGATCAGCACGCCCGGACGGCTGGTGCCCGTGATCGGCACGACTGCGGCGGCGACCGGCGGCCGCGGCCAGAAGCCATGCGGCAGCTCGCCCAGCTCGGACAGCTCCTCCACCAGCCGCAGCTGCTGCGTGCGCATGACCTCCGCGATCGGCCACGGCTCGTCGCCCTCGACGTACGCGGGCGCCGCGGCCGAGCCAGCCAGCCCCGCCGTCGCACCGACCAGCTCCGCGCCGTCGCCCGCGCTCAGGTAGATCGCCGCGAAGGGAAGATCCTTCGCATCCGTATCGATCGCCGCGGCGGCGCGCCGGCAGACCTCGCTCGCGGTGCGTGCGTGCGCGGTCTCTGCCGCCACCGCGCGCAGCAACGCGAGCTGTCGCGCGCCGGTGATGCGCTGCGTGTCGTCGGTGTTCGCGCAGATGATGCCGAAGGTCTTGCCCTCATCGTTCGGCACGGGGCTGTACGAGAACGTGTAGTACGTCTCTTCCGGGTAGCCGTAGCGCTCCATGATCAAGAGCAGCGCCTCGTCGTACGTACCCTCGTTGCGCTCCAGCGCGGACTGCGCGCGCGGCGAGATGTCGGGCCAGATCTCCGCCCACACCTCGGACGCCGGCTGCCCGAGCGCCGCCGGATGTTTGCCACCGACGATCTGCTTGTAGGCGTCGTTGTAGAGGTTGATCAGCTGGGGCCCCCACCAGACGAACATCGGCTGGCGAGAGGTCAGGATGATGCGGACGCAGGTCTTGAGGCTCAGAGGCCAGCCGCTGACGGGACCGAGCGCGGTCTTCGCCCAGTCGATCTCGCGCATGCGGGCGCCGAGCTCGCCGCCCCCCATGAACAATGACGCTGCGTCCCTGTCGTCCACCACCCGCGCCTCCCTAAGCACGCCTTTTAGCGCGTAAAGGCACGCGCCAAGGGTTAAGAAGTAGGTAGGCCCAAGTCGGGACAGCGCTCGCTCACACGCGAAAACGGCCCCGCAACCTGCGGAGCCGTTCTCGGAGTCAGGGCTTCTCGGCGAAGCTTACTTCTTCTTCTTCGCCTCTTCGCGCGCCTTGGCCGCGGCAACCACCGCGTCGGTGACCGAGCGCGAGCACGGCTGGTAGTGGCTGAACTCCATCGAGTACTGACCACGACCCGAGGTCGTCGAGCGCAGGTCACCGATGTAGCCGAACATCTCGCTCAGCGGGCAGTCGGCCTTGATGCGCACGCCGGTGGGCGTGGCTTCCTGGCTCTTGATCATGCCGCGACGGCGGTTGAGGTCGCCGATGACGTCACCGACGTTCGCGTCCGGCACGTAGACGTCGACCTTCATGATCGGCTCGAGCAGCTGCGGGCCGCACTTGGGAACGGTCTGGCGGTAGCCGGCCTTGGCCGCGACCTCGAACGCGATCGCCGAGGAGTCGACCGCGTGGAAGCCACCGTCCGTGAGCGTGACCTTGGTGTCGATCAGCGGGAAGCCGGCGAGCACGCCCTTCTCGACCGAGAGCTTGAAGCCCTTCTCGACCGCGGGGATGTACTCCTTGGGCACGTTGCCGCCGACGACCGCCGACACGAACACGAAGCCGGTACCCAGCTCGCCGGGCTCGATCGTGTAGTCGATCTTCGCGTACTGACCCGAACCACCGGTCTGCTTCTTGTGCGTGTAGCCGTCCTGGATCGCCTTCGTGATCGTCTCACGGTAGGCGACCTGCGGCTTGCCGACGTCGACCTCGACGCCGTGCGTGCGGCGCAGGATGTCGACCTTGATGTCGAGGTGCAGCTCGCCCATGCCCATCAGGATGGTCTCACCCGACTCCTGATCGACCTCGACGTGGAACGACGGGTCTTCCGAGACGAGCTTGCCGAGCGCGGCGCTCATCTTCTCGGCGTTGGCCTTGTCCTTCGGCTGCACCGCCAGGTTGATGACCGGCGCCGGGAACACCATCGGCTCGAGCGTGGCGGGGTTGTCTT
>JBEVNG010000468.1:0-4567 GCA_040508235.1 Polyangiales bacterium
CGAGCGAGTAGCGTCCGGGGCCGGTCAGGATCAGCGAGAGCGCGATCACCAAGAACACCAGCGGCAGCTCCCACGACCCGCCCTGGCCCATGAAGGGGTCGCCCTTGGAGATGTGCACGTAGAGCGCGACCAGCATGGTGCAGATGATGCCCGCGCAGGCGACCGGCGTGAGCAGGCCGAGGATCAGGCCCGCGCCACCCAGGAACTCCGCGATCGCGGGCAGGACCTGCACGAAGCTCGGCGGGTGCCCCGGGAACGCGTCCATCCAGTGCAGCGGATTCTGAATCTTGGGCCAGCCGTGGAGCATGAAGGCTACCCCGGTGACGAGCCGGAGCAGGAGCACGGCGATCGAGCCGCGGAGCGCAGGGTTCATAGGGAGACGAGTAACACAAAGCGCGTCCCAGGCCCGCCAATCTGTGCTCGGGGCGATGGCGGGTTGCGCGGGGCGTGCCGCCGGGCGCACACCTCTGGCGATGAGATCTCGCTGGTGGCTGGCGGCGGCCTTGGTCGGCTGCGCTTCGGACGAGCCGGACCCCGCGTTCTTCGGCGGCGGCGCGGATGCGCGGGTGATCCTGGCCGATGCGGCCACGCGGGACGCCCAGGTCGCGGATGCCTCCATGGGCATGGGCATGGATGCGGCGGTGGTTGCCGAGCCGGGGGCCGAGGTCGGACGGCTGGCCGGCTTCACGGCGGCCCACAACCGGGCGCGCGCCAAGGTCTCGAGCGAGCCACCGCTGGCGCCGCTGGCTTGGTCGAACGAGATCGCGCTCGTGGCCCAGGCCTACGCCGAGCAGCTGGCCAGCACCTGCCTCGACACGCTGACGCACTCCAACGCACGCAACGGCTGGGGCGAGAACCTGGCTTCGTTCGGCGTGCAGGGCGGCACCGGTCTCGAGCCCAACGGCAGCGCCGCCGGCACCGTGGAGCTCTGGGAGAGCGAGCTCGCCTGCTACACGTTCGGCCCGTTCCAGAGTGGGACCAACGCCACCTGCAGCGCGGCGTGCGAGCGCTTTGGCGGCTGCGGGCACTACACGCAGCTGGTCTGGCGCAGCACCCAGCGCGTCGGCTGCGGCGTCGCCAGCTGCACGGCGGGCGGCTGGCGTCGATCGTACTGGGTCTGCAACTACGACCCCGCAGGCAACTACAACGGGCAAGAGCCCTACTGAGCGCGCCGATCCTGCACGTCGAGGGCGGGGTTGCGCGCGAAGAAGCCGCGCGGCACGAGCCGGAACGAGATCGACTCGCCGGGCATCACCGGGTGGTCCTCGGGGCGCGCCACATGCGTGAAGCCGGTGGTGTACCAGAGCACGAGGTCGTCCCGCGGCGTCAGCGGCTCGGCGGGGGCGCTGTACTGCGTGACGCCGTCGGGCCGCGCACCCTGGTACGGAAAGTCGCCCGCGGCGTAGCGCTCGTCGTCGCGCTGGCGCGTGAACCAGAGCTGATGCGTGGCGAAGCCCGCGCGCTGTAGGCCCGCGAAGTCGGGTGCGGAGTAGGGCAGGGCGAACGCGCCGGGCTCCAGCGAGAAGCTGGTGGGCTTGCCGAGCGCGTTGCGTTCGTGGCCGCTCTCCACGTGCCAGTGCCGTGCAACCTGTGGCGACACGTCGCGCGCGCCCTCCTCCGTGAAGTGCAGCATGGTGGTGTCGAACGCGTTCTTGAACGTCGCGTCGCGCAGCGGCACCACGTCCATCTCCATCAGCGAGTTGTCGGGGCCATCGACGTCGAGGTCGAGCCGGAACGAGACGAAGTGCTGGTGATGAGGCGCGGCGGTGTACACACCGTGCGCGTCCTTGCCAATCTTGGGGGCCGAGGCCTCGGGCGCCTCGCTGGTGCCGCGATTGAGCGTGGTGCCGTTGAGCGAGGTGATCACCTCGATGCTGCCATCGAGCTTGAACACCCAGTCGAAGCCGTAGATGTAGTTGCCGACGACCGTGTTCCAGGTGACGACCAGCTCGCGCGCGCGGCGGGTGTCGCGGCGATCGTGGTACGGATCGCTGCGCGTCCAGAGCACGCCCGCGTCACGTTCGTAGAGCGCGATCGCGCGCGGCACGGGGCGGCTGTTGGCGTGCTCGTCGAGCAGCAGAGCGTGCTCCGGCACGTCGCCGCCGGGGTCGAGCGACTGCGCGCTGCTGCCGGCGTTGTACTCGCCGACATCGAACGCGCTGCGCCAGGACCAGGCCGCATCGCCGAGGCCGTACGGCACGTAGATCTCGGACAGCGCGAGGCGGTACGCGATCGGTCGCCCGTCGTGGCGCACGTCGTAGAGCACGAGCCCGTCGCGCGGGTGGAAGCCGAGCACGAACGTGAACTCATGCCAGCGCACGCGCCGCCCCTCGAGCACGAGGTCGCTGCCCTGGGGCATGCTCGTGTGGATCGGCTTCAAGGCGCGCACGTGCTCCGCGCTGCCGGAGTCGTGGCTGATCGGACGCACCCCGGTGTCGGCGAGGTGCACGACCTTCATCGCGTTCAGATCGATGGTCAGCACCAGGCCCTCGACCGGACGGTCGTACGGATTGAGGCCGCCGTCGAAGGTGAGCGCACGCATCAAGCGCGTGTGCTCGCCGTGGCTGAGCTGCACGTCGGCCGGGAGCTCGAAGTGACCCGGCGCCCACAGGTCGATGTACACCTGCTCCGGATCGAGCCCCCGCGCACGCAGCGCATTGCGCCACGGCTCGTACGCGCGCACGAGCTGGTGCGCATCGCGGAACTCGCTGCCCGCCACGCCTGGCTGCACCCCCTTGGCGAGCTCGCGCACGGAGACGACGCGGCCCTGCGCGAGGTCGATGCGCGCGACCCACGCGCGTGCACTGGGGTTGTGCAGCACGTGCGCCTCGCCCTGGCGTACGAACGGTTGGCCCTCCCGCCACGCCAGCACGTCGCGCTTGGGCGGCTCCGCGAGCCCCAACATCGGCACACGCAGCCCCTCGTGCGGCAGCGCCGGATCCGCCTGGAAGTGCGCGTTCAAGATCGCGAACGCGCGCGTGTACTCGCCGGAGGAAAGCGGGTCGAGCGGGTGCGGGCGCGCCGGGCGAACGTGCGCGCACGCCGTGAGCAGCAAGCTGAGCGCGAGCAGGAACCTCATGGCTCGGCGGTGTAGCGTACGCCTGCCCAAGCTACAGCGGACGCCCTCGAAACGTTGCATCGGTGGCCGCCGCCGTGCGCAGCGGGCGCCCCGTCGAGGGCCGCGAGGGGCTGCAGACCAACAACCCCGGCTGGCCCGGCTACTCCAGCTCCGGCTGGGTCAGCGCCGGCGGCCTCACGCTCTCGCTGTTCATCTAACGCTACGGCACGTCGAGGCAGCTGGGTTGGCTGCGATCGAGGCCGAAGCTGCCGTGCTCGACGTGCGTGAGGTGGGGAGCCACGTGGTAGCGCAGGACGTCGAGGGCGAGGCTGTCGACGTAGACCGCGGCGCAGACGCCGATCAGGGCGTGGGCGAGCGGACGGTTGCGGCGCCATACGGGCAGGATGCAGATGAAGCTGATGCCGTAGGCGAGGGTGCCGAACCAGAGCGCGAAAGGAAGGTCGTCGAAGCAGTAGAGATGGCGGGTGAGCGGCGTCGCGTTGAGCAGCGTCTCGAGCAGCGCCACCGCGAGGCATGCGAACAACGCGCGCCCGCCGAGGTAGCGATCGACGATGCGCAGCAGCGCGCAGTACGTGGCGAAGTACGGGATGGTCAGGATGTAGAGGAAGACCGGGTTGCCGCGGATGTGCCAGCTGACGTGGAAGCCGTAGTGGGCGTGCAGCACGTCGAAGAAGAACTGGGTCTGGCTGTAGTTGAGCAGCAGCGAGAACGCGACCACGCTCAGCATCAGCGTGGACTCGCCGAGCACGATCGGACCCACGATCGCGGGGGCGGCCATGGCGACGGCGAACGCCATCAGCGGCAGGTCGCCCCAGCGCTCGGCGAAGCCGCCGACCATCACCACGCCCGCGCACACGGACCAGACCAGCGTGTAGCGCAGCCAGAAGCGCTCGACCGGAGTGATGGACAGGCTCACAGGGAGCAGACCCAGATCGCGTCGTCGAGCACGTACATGCGGGCCTGCGTGTCGCCGCGGCTGAGGTACGGCGCGCGCGCGAGCCGCTCCACCTTTAGCCCCGCCGGCTCGAGCATGCGCTCGCTGAGCTCCCGTGCGGCGGTCTCCCAGTCGCTCGCGAACGAGGGCAGCCGCTCGTCCGGCGCGCGGGTGCCGCCCTTCACATGCACGTGGGGCTGCGCGGGCAGCGGCATCGAGACGATCACCTTGCCACTCGAGTGCGCCATCAACGAACGCAGCAACGTCAGCGGGCGTGCGGTGCGGTCGAGCACGTTGAACGCGCTCACCACGTCGAACTTTCGCTCCAACGAAGCGTGGGTGAGGTCGGCGCCAAGTGCCTCGAAGCCGCGCTCCTCCAGCCGCTTGCGCTGCGGCTCCGACGTCTCGGTGGCGGTGATCGCGTCGAAGTACGCCTTGGCGCCCGCGGTCACGTAGCCCGCGCCCGCGCCGACATCGAGCAGCCCCGCGTGCTTCTCGCCGCCCAGCAGGTCGCCCCACATCTCCGGCGACAGCAGGTGCATGCGGTAGCTGCC
>JBEVNG010000490.1:0-8266 GCA_040508235.1 Polyangiales bacterium
GCAGGGCAAGATCGCGCAGCTGACCGAGGGCGCGCTCGGCCCGTACGAGCTGCACGACTTCTTCCTCTACCACTTCGTACGCCACGCCCGGCGCCCGCTGCGCATCCTGGAGCTGGCGGAGCTGGCGTTCGCGCAGCGCTACGACCGGGCCACGCTCAAGCGCTGGCTGGGGCTGTTCATGCGGCGCTTCTTATTCAATCAGTTAAAGAGCTCCTGCACGCCGGACGGACCCAAGGTGGGCAGCGTGGCGCTCTCCCCGCGCGGCGACTGGCGCATGCCTTCGGACGCCGATGTCAGCGCCTGGCTGGCGGAGCTCGCGGACGCCTGAGCCAGCAAGATCGCCCCACCGGCCCGTCCGGGTTACATTACCGCCGCGATGGCCACCAACGACGAGACTCGCGACGACAGCTCGCGCGGCACCGAGACCCAGCGCCGCGCGCGGCCCGGCATCGTCGTGGTGCTCAACGCCGGCGAGCCATCCTGTGCGACGTTCGAGGTCTCGGGCATCGGCGTCGAGGTCGGACGTGGTAGCCCGCAGGGCCTGCTGGAGGGCGACGATCGCGTCTCGCGTCGCCACGTCCGCATCCGCCACGCCCGGAGCGGCTGGGAGATCCAGGACCTGGAGAGCCGCAACGGCACGTTCGTGAACGGCGAGGAGCTGGTCGGCGAGCACAGCTGCGGCGGCGAGCCGTTGATCCGGATCGGGCGCAGCTTGTTGTGGGCCGTGTCGGACGTGGCGCCCTTCAAGGAAGTGCGCCCGCACAAGTTGCCGCTGACCGGGCCGGTGCTCGGGGGGCGCCTGCAGCGCGCGTGGAGCGAGATCGCGCTCGCCTCGCGCTCGGGCAGCACGCTGTGTGTGCGCGGCGAGAGTGGCGCCGGCAAGGAGCTGGCGGCGCGCGCGTTCCACGAGGCGCGCTTCGGCGTGGGCACCAAGGCCCCGTTCGTGGCGGTGAACTGCGCGGCGATCCCGGAGGGCCTCGCGGAGCGCCTGCTGTTCGGTGCGCAGCGCGGCGCGTACTCGGGCGCCAACGTCGACGCCGAGGGCTACCTGCAGGCGGCGCACAAGGGCACGCTGTTCCTCGACGAGATCGCGGAGCTCGACCCGCTGGTGCAGGCCAAGCTGCTGCGCGTGCTGGAGACGCGCGAGGTGATGCCGCTCGGCGCCACCAAGCCCAAGCAGATCGAGATCGCGCTGTGCGTCGCGAGCCACCGCAACCTGCGCGACGAGGTGGCGCGCGGCCGCTTCCGCGAGGACCTTTACTTCCGGCTCGGTCGCCCGCAGGTGGACCTGCCGCCGCTGCGCGAGCGCCTCGACGAGCTTCCCTGGTTGATCGCCAATGAGCTGCGCGGCGTCGATGCCGAGCTGGCGCAGTCGGTGACGTTCCTCGAGGAGTGCGCGCTTCGGACCTGGCCGGGCAACGTGCGCGAGCTTCTGCATGAAGCCAGGCGCTCGGCCCATCGTGCGCTGACGGAGCAGGCGGACCTGGTGGATCGCGTGCACCTCTCGGCGGAAGCGGGCCGGCAGATCATAAGCTCGGTGCCGCCGCTCGGCGAGACACCCTCCGGCCGACCCAAGGCGCGCGTACCCAACGACGAGGACATCGAGCGTGCGCTGGCGGAACAGAACGGCAACGTGCGCGGCACCGCGCGTGCGCTCGGCATGCATCGCAACCAGCTACGCCGCTGGCTGGAGAAGCGCGGCGCCGTCGTACCGCCGGACGACGACGTTTAAATCCGGGCGAGCAGCTCCGCCTTCTTGGCGCTGAACTCTTCCTCGCTCAGCACGCCCTTCTGCCGCAGCGCCGCGAGCTTCTCGATCTTGGCGAAGATGTCCGCCTCGTTCTCCACCGCGTGCGACTGCGGCTGGGACTGCGAGTACGACTGCGACTGCGGCTGCTGCTGTGGCTGCTGAGGGCGCGGCTGGTTGCCCGACACCACCGGCAGCTGCGCGAGATCGACGTAGCCGAACTGGCTGCTGAACGTGACCGAGTAGCCGCCGCTCTGCTGCTGCGACACGCCGCCGATCTGGTGCTCCAGCGTGTCGTACACGGTGACCACGCCGTTCTGCTCGATGGCGAGCCGACGCGGCCCCGCGAAGTACGCGTAGCGCACGTCGTTCTGCCCGCCCGAGCTGGACGGCGAGCCCAGCTCCGAGGGCCACCAGCTACCGCCATAGCCCTGGGATTGCGCCTGCTGCACGTACGGGTTGCCGCGCTCCAGCACGCGGTTGAGGTCGTTGCACAGGTTGTCGACCAGCGCCTTGAGCCCGTTGTTGAACATGTCGCCGACCATGATCATGCCGCCGCGCATCCACTGCCCGTAGCCGCCGAGCTCGGGGTGGCTGAACTGCGCCATCGACCCGTTGCCGCTCCACAGGGCATCGAGCAGCGTGCGCGCTGCGTCCGTGCTCACGTTGTAGCGCTGCGCGATGTTGCTCAGCTCGTTCCAGGCGCTGTCCGTCAACTGTTGCATCGTCACTCCAGCTTTGCTCGCGCGCGGACCGCGCGCTTTGACTCAACCCTTGTCGCGGCGGTTCGCAAACAGCTCGCGCACGGTTCGCTTCAGGGCACTCGTGAAATCGGTCTTGGCCTCTTCGTCGAAGTCTTCGACTTGGCTCGGGTCGAACGGCAGCTGCTGCGGATCGACCAACGCCAACGCGGCGCGTTCGCTGATAGTCGGCGAAGGATGCCGCCGCAAGCGGCACGGAGGCTCGCGCTTGTCTTGCGTGAGCGCATCGAGCTGCGCCACCAGACCTTGCACGGTCGTTACCTCGGGCCCACCCGTGTGCTCGGCGAGCAGGTTCGCGCGCACCTTGCGGATCGCCAAACCGAGCGCGGTTTCCGCACTTTCCGACTCGATGCTGGCGTTGAGCTCGGTGTCGACGGCCATGCTGCGGTTGGTCAGGTTTGCCGAGCCCACCGTCAGAAAACGGTCGTCGACGATCATCAGCTTCGAGTGGATGTAAGTCGCGCGCTCCTGTGTTTCCGGTGTTTCGCACGAAGGCAGCGTGTAGTAGATGCCGAGCTGATGCGCGGTCTCGCTCGCGACCTTGCGCAGGCGCGCGATGTTCTGCGCTTGCGCGAGCCCGACCGCCGCCTGCTCCTTCAGCGTCTCGCCGCGCATGTTCAGCACGAGCACGATCTCGAGTGCACCGCGTGGCTCACGCAGCCGCTTCTCGAGCGCTTCATAGATCGACTGCGCGCTGAAGTACTGCGTCTCGATGTAGATCGAGCGCTCGGCGGCGGCGATCGCATCCTCGTGCAGCACGCGGATCTCTTCGCAGAGCTTGGGGCCCCCCGGCGTGCCGTAGGGATCGGTGCGACTCAGCGCGACCTCGCTCGCGGGCAGCGGCAGCAAGCCATCGACGCCCACGCGCGGCGCGGGCGCATCGAGCGGCGGCAGCGCGATCGGCTCGCCCCCCGCGCGATCCCAGCGGCCGAGGAACAAGTCCGTCAGCGCCTTGGCGACCTGCTGCCCACGCAGGTAGAGCTGGATGTCGTGGAACGGCTTGTGCGGCTCGTCGCGGCTCACGCGCAGCGGGTTCTCGGCCTTGTGCTGCCGCGTGTCCCAGCGGTCTTCACACAGGTCGAGCCCACCCAGGAACGACAGCTCGCCGTCGATCACCACGAACTTCTGGTGATGGCAGCCGCGCTCCACGTGGTTGGAGTCGAAGCGGAACTGCAGGTTCTCGTGGCTGCTCCACTCGAACACCACGTTCTGCATCCACTCGCGCTCGGCCGCGAACACCATCGAGAAGTCCCAGGCCAGGATCCAGATGCGCAGCGTGGGTTTGCGGCGGCACAGCTCGTTCAGGAACTTGAGCAGCGTGACCGGGGCGCCGGCCTGCTCGGCCTCCGCGCCACGCAGCAGCGCGACCCCGCTGTCGAACTGCCAGCCGGACAGCAGGATGGTGTTCTCGGCGCGCGAGGCGGCGCGGTAGAAGGCGCGGAAGTAGTCGTCTGCATCGACCAGCAGGCCCAGCTCGTCGACGGGGGCGACGCGGAAGGCATGGCGGGAGGGGTCGAGGATCATGCGATCAAGGTGTGCGCGTGCGCGGCGTGCGCGCGCCCCTTCCGTCTGCTGCAATGCAGGCATGACGGGACGAGCTTGGGTGATCGGGGCGACCGGATTGGTCGGGCGGGAGGCGCTGCTCGCGCTGTTGACGGAGCGCGCGTTCACGGACGTGCTGGCGGTCACCCGCCGGCCGACCGGCATCAGCGACCCCAAGTACCGGGAGAAGATTGTCGATTTCGAGCAGTTGGAGTCGGCGCTCGCGGGGGAGACCGCGGACGTGGCGGTGTGCTGCCTGGGCACGACCATCAAGCAGGCCGGCTCGCAGGAGCAGTTTCGCCACATCGAGCTCGACTACTCGCTGGCCTTCGCCCGCGCGGCCAAGGCCGCCGGCGTGCATCACTTCCTGGTCGTCACCGCGCTCGGCGCCGACGCCAAGTCGCTGGTCTTCTACAACCGCGTGAAGGGCGAGCTGGAACAGGCGCTCAGCGGGCTCGGCTTTCCCGCGCTCACCATCGTGCGCCCGTCACTGCTGGTTGGCGACCGCAAGGAGCTGCGCCTGGGCGAGAAGCTGGCCGAGCCCCTGATGCGGCTGTTCCCCAAGTCGCTGCGCGGCATCCACGTCCGCAAGGTCGGCCGCGCCCTCGCCACCTCCGCCCGCTCGCCCGCCCACGGCCAGCACGTGATCCCGTCCAAGCAGCTGCACGACTACTGAGCGAGCTCGCGCGTAGTCACGGGCGCGCGGGGCGTTTGCGGTCGTGGAACCAGGGGCGGTACTTCTCTAGCGCGGCGCGCTGCTCCGGGGGGGCGGTGGTCTTGCAGGTCTCGCGTTCGGCGGTGCCTTCCTTGGCGCCCCAGCGGGACTCGATGCAGTCGTTGGGGTTGTAGGCGGTCTCCAGCGACGCCACGCGTGTGACCACGTCGGCGAGGCTCAGCTCCCAGGGGGAGCCGTCCGTGCGTGTGTACTTGAACTTGCGGAGCGCGAGCTGGTCCTCGAGCAGCTTGTCGACTTGCTGCAGCTCGGGGGAGCCGGGCGAGACGCCAAAGCGCTCCGGCGCGGCGCGCACCTGCGAGGGGAACGCGCGCACCGCGTCGATCGCGATCAGCAGGCGCATGTCGCGCGACGGGGTCGCGAAGTCTTCCCACGCGCCGGAGGTCTCGAAGATGGAATAGCCGTCGGGCATCGTGATCGGCATCTTCACGTTCTTCAGCCCGGCCACGCCGACGTCGATCGCCTCCACGCGCCGCTCGGTCTGCTCGAACAGCGCATCGACCACGCGCTTCATGCGGTCGAGCACCGCCACCGGGCGCGGGTAGATCTGCGTGTCCATGCGCGTGTAGAAGTCGTCGAGCGAGCCGGTGTACTGCTGCTTGCTCGGCTTGGGGAAGTCGCGGTTGGGCGCGATCTCCTCGTCGCTCCAGGCCTTCAACGCGCTGCTCGCCTTGTCGAACGAGACCGGCCGATAGCGCTTGAAGCCCGCGCCCACGTCGGTGGTGTCGGGCGTGAACAGGAAGTTGCCGCGCCAGAAGCGGCGCCGGCCCACGGTCGCGTCAGGCTGCGCGTCGGCTCCCATCAGCATGCCCTCGCCCGCGAGCCCCTGCGGGATCCACTTGCCGACCACGATCATGTGCCCGTACGGATCCGTGTACACGGTGCCCGGCGTCAGCGCGCGCCGGTCGAGCTCGACCGGATACAGATCGCCCACCTGATCATCGGGCAGCGTGCGGCCCGACGCCGAGTGCACGCCATCGCGTAGCTTGCGCCAGTACTGCTCGAAGCGACCCAGATCGTCGGCGGCCTTGACCGTGACCTCGTTGGTGGTGATGTCCCCGCACTTGGGCGGCGCACCCGCACGCCCGCGCGAGCAGGTGTGAAACGCGAACGGCAGCCCCATCTTCCACGAATAGTACGCACGCAAGAGATACGGCAGGTCCGCGCAGTCGGGCGCGAGCTTGAGCGTGGTGTCCTCGTTCAGGCCGCGGTGATCGAACAGCAGGTTGCGCTCGGGCTTCTGCAGCAGCTCGCTCAGCGACGACCAGCTGCGCAGGTCGCTCACCGGATGCGAGAACAGCTGCTCCACGAACGCCGCGTACAGCGCCTCCGTGTCGCGCTCCCACTTGGAGCTCGCGTTCCACGCCGGCGCCTCGGTCTTCTCCCTTGGACCAGCCTTGCCCGCCACTCTCGGCGCGACCTTGAATTCTTCGCACGCCAGGATGCGATCGCCGTCCGCCAACAAGGCGCGCCACTTGCCGGCCTCGGGGTTGGTCTGCTCGACCCAGCGCGAGTACGGCCCCACGCCGAGATCGTTCTGCGGCGGAGTGATCAGTGCACCGCGAGGAGAGACCAGGAACAGCGAAGCCGGTCGCGTATCCTCTCTCGTCACCGCGATCACGCGCATGGGCCGCGCCGGATCGGGCTCGCGCGGCGTGCGGAACAGCGCGACGTCCTCGCTGTCCTTGCACTGCTTCGGGTCGAGCTTGGTCGGGGGCACCGTGGGCCGGAAGGTCGACAGCGCGAGCAGCTCGTAGCCGGGCGCCTTGCCGAACACCGTCAGCTGCGTGATGCGCTCCAGGAACGACTTGCGCGACGTGCCCGCACCGAGCGAGAGATCGCTGACCGCCACGCGGCTCACGTCGAGCAGCGTCTCGCCGCCGCCCGCGCAGGGCACGACGTACTCCGCGAACGAGTGCAGCGCGCGCGGCACCCCGCTCCGATCGCGCCCCAGGTAGATCATGATGTGGCCGGGGAAGTGCGCGAGCACCACGCCGCGCTCGGCGGCGGTGTCCAGCAGCGCCTGGCGCTCGGTGTCGCTCGTGCCCTCCGGCACGTCGATCGTGAAGCGGCCCGTGCGGCTCTGGTGCGCGCTCGTGCGCGGCATGCCGAGCCCAAACGTGGCCATCACGTCGAGCACGAAGCGCGAGCAGTCGCGTCCTCCGTTCTCATCGCCCCAGCCGTACGGCGAGCGCACATACTTGAACGCCTCCTGCAGGAACGCATGGCGGGTCAGCGCACGCGAGGTCGTCGCGGCTTCGTCAGCGCTCAGCGCACGCGCGCGCGACACACCCTGCGCGGTCGCGATCAAGGTCGCCTTGTCGTCCCCACGCAGCAGCGTGCCGGCAGGCAGCTTCTGCCCCTCCAGCGCCAGCTCGCGCGTGAGCGAGCGCGTCGCGTGCGCGCGCCAGGCCGCATCTTCCGCGACCGCCGGCGACAGCGCCGCATCCGCCGCGATGAACCCAAATGCACTCGTGGTGCGCGCCAGCCGCATGCCGTTCAGCTGACCCAGGATCTCCACCGGCTCCTGCGCGCGCGCCTGGCTGCAGCGATTGCGGTCGAAGCCTTCGGTGCCGCGGTTGGCCTGGATGGTGGCGGCGAACGGCACGCAGCGCAGCTCCACCGGCGCCAGCGCCACGCGCAGCTCGTGCTGCTCGATGAAGCCTGCGTCGTCGAGCGCCTTGAGGTCGCCGCTGCTCTTGTAATTGCCCTTGTCGAACGACTCGCGGTACGTGCGCAGCCGCTCGCGCAACGCGTCGCGCAGCCCCGATCCCCCCAGCGGTTGCGCGAGATCGACGAGCCGCACCGCGCCATCGCTGGTCAGCCGCAGCGCCTGGTCCTGCACGGCCACGGACGGCTCGTCCAGCAGCACCTCGTCCTTGCTCTGCGCGAGCCAGTAGTCGAGCGACTCCAGCTCACGCGGCGTGTTCGGCAACTCGGCCGGCGCCTTGCCGCGTGCAGGGCAGCTACCGGAAGACGCAGCGTGCGCACCGTCCTCGGTGTTGGAAGGCGTGGAGCCGGCTTCGCCGGCGCGATTGCAGGCAAACAGCAGGAGCACGGAGCAAAGGAGGGGCTTCAAGACAGATGACCTCGTAGGCCAGCGACCCTATCAGATTCCTCACTCCGTTGGATCCGGCGCGGTTTGTGGCCCTCGCGCGAGCCTCCGTGGTTAGCTCGCGCCCAGCGAGGTCCCCCCATGCGACTCCTTACCAGCAGCTCGTTCTCTGCCCCGCTCAGCGCGTGGCTGGAGCGCGGCCGGCACCACAGCGTGGCTGGTCGCCGCATCTTCGTGATCGACCACAAGCCCGCCGATGCGCGCGGTGCACCGCTGGTGTTGCTGCACGGATTTCCATCCAGCTCGTTCGATTACCACCACGTGCTGCCTCGGCTGGAGCACCGGCGCGTGGTGCTGCTGGACCTGCCCGGCTCCGGCTTCTCCGACAAGCCCGAGCGCTACAGCTACTCGCTGTTCGAGCAGGCCGA
>JBEVNG010000492.1:0-4471 GCA_040508235.1 Polyangiales bacterium
GGCGCGATCATCCGCGTGCGCGACGTGGCCGAGGTGGAAGACGGCCTGGAAGAACAGCGCTCGGTGGCCGAGGTCGACGGCAAGAGCGCGATCGCGGTGGTGCTGCGCAAGCAATCGGACGCCAACACCGTGAAGGTCGCCGACGCGGTGAAGAAGGCGCTGCCCGCGCTGCAGAAGCTCGCGCCGGCGGGCTCGCGCGTCGAGGTGCTGGTCGACAACTCCACCAACATCAAGAGCTCGGTCGAGACCGTGCAGCTCGACCTGATGCTGGGCGCCGTGCTGGCGGTGGTGATCATCTTCGTGTTCCTGCGCGACTGGCGGGCGACCTTCATCAGCGCGCTTGCGTTGCCCACCTCCGTGGTCGGCACGTTCGCGTTCGTGAAGGTGATGGGCTTCACGCTCAACATGATGACCACGCTCGCGCTGTCGCTCTCGATCGGCATCCTGATCGACGACGCGATCGTGGTGATCGAGAACATCGTGCGCCACCGCGCCGAGCTCAAGGAAGGCCCGCGCGAGGCGGCGTCCAAGGGCACGGCCGAGATCGGCCTGGCCGTGCTCGCGACCACGATGTCGATCGTGGCGGTGTTCGTGCCGGTGGCCTTCATGGAGGGCATGGTCGGCCAGTTTTTCTACGAGTTCGGCCTGACCGTCGCGTTCGCGGTGATGCTGTCGCTGTTCGTGTCGTTCACGCTGACGCCGATGTTGTCGGCCCGCATGCTGACCGGCCACCACGCGGCGGCGACCGGATTGAGCGGGCTGATCGAGCGCGCGCTGACCGGCCTCGACAACGGCTATCGGGCGTTGATCCGCTGGGCGCTGCGCTGGCGCTTCGTGACGGTGCTGATCGCGGTCGCCAGCCTGGCCGCGTCGTTCGTGGCCGCGGGCACGCTCGGCTTCGAGTTCTTGCCGCCCGAGGATCGCGGCCAGTTCATGGTCAACGTGGAGCTGCCGGTGGGCACCTCCCTGGCGCAGGCGGGCGAGGTGACGTTCGACCTGGCGCAGCGCGCGCGGGAAGCGCCGGGTGTGCTCTCCACGTTCTCCACCGTCGGCGGCGGCGTGCAGGAGAAGGTCAACAGCGCGAGCATCATCGTGACCATGGAGCACCGCAGCAAGCGCGCGTTCAAGCAGGAGGACATGATGGCCTACCTGCGCCGCAAGCTCGCGGGCAAGCCGGGCGTGCTGCTCTCGATCGAGCAGATGGCGGCGGTCAGCGGCGGCGGCCTGCGCAACACGCCGGTGCAGTTCAACCTGCGCGGCGACAACCTGCAGGAGCTGGAGACCGCGTCGCGCAAGATCGCGGACGAGCTCGGCAAGCGCAAGGGCTTCGCCGACATCGACATCAGCTACCGCAGCGGCAAGCCGCAGCTCGACGTGCAGGTCGATCGCACGCGTGCGGCCGACCTGGGCGTGATGGCGATGCAGGTCGCGTCCACGGTGCGCACGCTGGTCGCGGGCGCGGTGGCCACCGAGTTCGAGTCGCACGGCGATCGCTACGACGTGCGCGTGCAGCTTCCGGACGCCCTGCGCACCTCGACCGACGTGATCACGCGCGCGCAGGTGCGCAGCGGCGTGGGTGAGCTGGTGGACGTGGGCACGCTCGGCGAGATCCGCGAGACCACCGGCCCGAGCCAGATCGACCGCCAGTCGCGCCAGCGCCAGGTCACGGTCTACGCCTCGCTGGAGGGCGGGAAGGCGCTCGGCGACGCGCTGGCCGAGGTGAAGGCGATCGCCAAGGACGTGGTGCCCGCGGGCATCGAGACCGCGGTCGCCGGCATGGGCGAGAACCTGGAGGAGTCCAATGCGAGCATGGCCTTCTCGATGCTGCTGGCGATCCTTTGCATCTACATGATCCTGGCGTCGCAGTTCGAGAGCCTGATCCACCCGCTCACGATCATGGTTTCCCTGCCCTTCGCGCTGATCGGCGCCTTTGGCGGGCTGCTGATCGCGCACATGCACATGTCCATCTTCGCGATGATCGGCCTGATCATGCTGATGGGCCTGGTCACCAAGAACGCCATCCTGCTGGTCGACTTCGCGGTGCAGCTGCGCGGCGAGGGCCAGGACGTGAAGCAGGCGCTGGAGAACGCCGGCGCCACCCGCCTGCGGCCGATCCTGATGACCACGGCCGCGATGGTGTTCGGCATGATCCCCGTGGCGATCGGCCACGGTGACGGCGGCGAGGTGCGCGCCCCGATGGGCATCGCCATCATCGGAGGCCTGATCACGTCCACCCTGCTCACGCTGGTGGTGGTGCCGGTGGTCTACACGTTCATGGACGCGATCGCGGGCCTGGGCGCCAGGATTGCCAACTACATCTCCAAGACGGACACGCACGCGGACGAGCACTGGGAAGACGGCGAGCACACGCGCCCGACCCGGACCAGCGTGCACCCCGCCGGCGAGTAGCTCACACGCGCCAAGCACTTCGCACGTGAAGCATTCACAGGTGTGAAGCGGGCGTGGTGTGCATCGACACGGGGCGCTCTAGCGTGCGTGGCGTGCTGCGACTGGTTGTGGCGAGAGGCGACGTTCGCGTCGTCACGAGTGAGGGGAATAACGCTGCACGAACCTTGAACATATCGGAATTGCTCGCGTCGCTCAGAGACGTGGCCGCGCTGCCCAAGTAGGCATGGTCATTGCGAAAGCGCTCGACAACTCCATACCCGTTCGAGGCTCTCACATGATCAAGCATTACGCAGTCGTCATCTCTGCTCTGGGCGCGCTGATGGGTCTGAACGTCGCGGACACCGCGCTCGCGCAGACCAGCGAGCCCGTGCTGGCGCCCGCGCCGGCGCGAGAGACGCGACTGGCGGTCGACGATGAGCTCGTGTTCGGCAACCCGCGCCAGTGGGCCTTCTCGACCGACGCCGGCTTTCAAATCTCGCGCTCCTCGTACAGCAACAGCGACGGCGCGACGGTGCAGCTGACCATCCAGCCGGCGCTCGACTACTTCGTGATCAAGAACCTGTCGGTCGGTGGCTCGGTCGGCCTCACGTACGTGAAGGCGGGCGACCAGAAGGGCGTGCTGTTCAACATCGGACCGCGCGTCGGCTACAACTTCGAGCTGCCGGTGAAGAACCTGTCGATCTGGCCCAAGCTCGGCTTCTCGTTCGCGCACTCCAACCGCGACGGCAACAACGTCTACGGTCGCGCCGACTCGAACTCGCTGGCGATCAACCTGTTCGCGCCGGTGGTGCTGCACCCGGCCCCGCACTTCTTCGCCGGTATCGGTCCGTTCCTGGATGCGGACCTGAGCGGTGACAACCGCAACACCACCTGGGGCCTCAAGCTGACGCTCGGCGGCTGGATTCAGGGCAAGGGCTGAACCCGCGTCTTCGATCGCGCACGCCGCATGAACTCGCGGTAGTGTTCCCGCGGACTTCGCGACGGGGGAACAGCGGTGATCGACGAGCGAGACTACCTTCGACACGATGCCACCGGGCTCGCGGAGCTCGTCTCCCGCGGTGAGGTCACGGCGTTCGAGCTGCTGGAGCGCGCGATCGCCTGCGCCGAGCGCGAGAACCCGCGCTTGAACGGCATCGTGACGCCCTTCCACGCGCTGGCCCGGGCGCGCGCGCGCTCGACCCTGAAGGGTCCGTTCGCGGGCGTGCCGTTCCTGCTCAAGGACCTGTTCCAGAGCTACGCGGGGGTGCCCGCGAGCTGGGGCAACAAGGCCCGCAAGAAGGCGCCGCAGCCCGCCATCGAGCACGACGAGATCACGCGTCGCTGGCTCGCCGCCGGGGTGGTGCCGTTCGGCATGACCAACACGCCCGAGTTCGGCGCCAAGGGCATCACCGAGCCGGAGGCGTGGGGCCCTTCGCGCAACCCGTGGCACGCGGAGCACGTGCCGGGCGGCTCCAGCGGCGGCTCGGCGGCGATGGTCGCGGGCGGCGTCGTGCCGATGGCGGGCGCCAATGACGGCGGAGGCTCCATCCGCATCCCCGCCTCGTACACCGGCTTGTTCGGCTTCAAGCCCGGCCGCGGACGCACGCCGTTTGGCCCCTTGCTGCACGCGACCATGCACGGTGCGGCGGTCAACCACGTGCTCACGCGCAGCGTCCGCGACAGCGCGCGCATGCTCGATGCATCGCACGGTCCCGAGCTCGGCGGGACCACGGTGCAGGCGCCGCCGGAGCGTCCGTACGCGGAGTTCGCGGAGCGCGATCCGCGCTCGCTGCGCATCGCCTTCAGCACGCGCTCGCCGCTCGGCCACGAGGTCGACCGCGACGCGATCGAGGGCGTGGAGAACGCGGCCAAGCTGCTGGAGTCGCTGGGGCATCACGTGGAGCCCGCCGAGCCCGCGCTCGACGGAGCGCAGCTGGCCAAGGACTTCCTGCGCCTGTGGTTCGTGCACCTCGCCGACACGGTGGAGCTGGTGCAGCGCGAGACGCACGTGGGGCACGAGGGCTTCGAGGGCGACACGCTGGCCATGTACGCGGTCGGTCGCGCCACCTCCGCGCTCGACTAC
>JBEVNG010000359.1:0-4094 GCA_040508235.1 Polyangiales bacterium
TGATCCGCGTGCGGCTCGACCGCGGGCGCGACGACCGCGTGGCCGCCGGCATGCCGGTGGTGAGCACGGACGGACTCGTCGGCCAGATCTCGCGCGTGTTCGACCGCTACGCGGACGTGATGCTGACGGTCGACGACGGCAGCGCGGTCGACGTGGTGGTGCAGCGCACGGGCTCGCGCGGCATCCTGCGCGGCACCGGCGAGAACGAGGGCTACAAGGCCCGCATCCAGTACCTGCTGCGCGCGGACGAGATCCAGGTCGGCGATCTGGTGGTCACCAGCGGCCTCGGTCGACGCTTCCCGCCCAACCTGCAGGTCGGCACCGTGTCCAACGTCGAGAAGCGCGAGTTCGGGCTGTACCAGCTCGCCGAGCTGACGCCGTCGGTGAACTTCGCGCGCATGGAGGAGGTCTTCATCCTGACCGCCGGCGCGCGCGAGACCTCGACGCTCGCACGCGGGCAGCCCGGGGCCACGCCGTGACACGCGACTTGTCGCTGTTGCTCGTCGCCTTCCTCCTCTTGGCGCTGGAGTCGGCGCTGGGCAGCGTGACCCAGGTCGGCGCGTTCATGCCGAACCTGGTGCTGCCGATCGTGATCTACCTGGGCATCACGCAGGAGATCCCGCTCTGGCGTGTGGCCGTGCTGAGCGCGCTCCTCGGAGCGCTGGTCGACACCGCGAGCGGCAATGCGCTCGGGCTGATGACGTTCGTGCATGTCGCGACGCTGGTCGCCGTGCGCGCGGGCAGCTTGCGCTTGCTGATGCGCGGTCGCCTGTCGCAGGTGGCGATCACGGCGCTGTTGGCCGCCCTCGGCGCGCTCCTGGTGATCGCGTTGCGCAGCCTGTTCCGCGCCAACCCGCAGGTGCCCTCGACCAGCACGCGGCACTGGCTGATCGCGACGCTGGTGCCCAGCATCGCCACCGGCTTGGTCGCGCCGTTCGTGATCCAGCTGGTGCGTCGCGTGGATGCGCGCAGCCGCCGCGACGAGACGGCCACGCTGTCGCGCCGTCCGAGTGAAGCGTGAACTTACTCAGCGTCAGCCGCGAGGTCGGAGAGTTCCGCAAGCGCTATCGCTGGATGGCGCTCGGCGTGGCGTTCGCGTTCGGCCTGTTGTTCGCGCGCGTGCTCTACCTGCAGGTGCTCGACAACGCGCACTACGCCGCGATCGCCAGCGAGAACATCCTCAAGACGCAGAGCATGCCGGCCACGCGCGGCATCATCCGCGACCGCGCCGGGCGCGTGATCGCGCAGAACCGACCCGCGTATCGCCTGTTCATCACGCCGTCCAAGCTGCGCGGCGAGGACGACCTCTCCAACCTGATCGATCTCTTGCAGCTCGACGAGCAGGGCAAGGCGCTGCTGCGCGCACAGCTCGACAAGGTGCCGGAGCGGCGACGTGCGCACCAGGTGCAGGTACTCGGCGAGCTGTCGCGCGATCAGCTGGCGGCGGTGGAGACGCACGCGCGCGACCTGCCCGCGGTCGAGCTGATCGGCGTGCCGGTGCGCGACTACACCTACGGCAAGCTGGCCGCGCACGCGGTGGGCTACCTGAACGAGATCAGCGCGGAGGAGCTCACCGACAAGCAGCAGCTCGGCTACCGCGCCGGCGACACCATCGGTCGCTCCGGGCTGGAGCGCGCGTGGGAGACGCTGCTGCGTGGACAGCGCGGCAAGAAGCGCGTCTACGTCGATGCGCGCGGGCGCAAGAGCAAGCTGACGCCGCGCGGCGCAACGCAGGCAGAGGAAGAAGAGCCGGTGCCCGGCCGCGACCTCACGCTGACGCTCGACATGGAGCTGATGCGCAGCATCGAGCATGCGTTCCGCGGCCATCCGTCGGGCTCGGCGGTGGTGGTCGACGTGCACAGCGGCCAGGTGCGCGCGCTGTTCTCCAAGCCCGCGTACGACCTGAACGAGATGAGCGGCAAGCTCAGCCAGGAGCGCGCGGACGAGCTGAACGAGAACCCGTTCCGCCCCTTGATCGACAAGACCTTGTTCGAGACCTACTACCCCGGCTCGACGTTCAAGCCCGTCAGCGCCCTGGCCGCGCTCACCGATGGCATCGTCGACGAGCGCACCGAGGTGACGTGTGGCGGCGTGCTGGAGATGGGCAACCGTCGCTTCCGCTGCGAGCACGTGCATGGCCGCATCTCGCTGAAGGAAGCGCTGATGCGCTCCTGCAACATCTACTTCTACAAGCTCGGCGAGAACGCCGGCATCGACCGCATCGCGCGCATGGCGTTCGACCTCGGCCTCGGGGAGAAGACCGGCATCGGCCTCAACACCGAGGCGCGCGGCTTCATCCCCACCAAGGCCTGGTACGAAGATCGCGGCGAGCCGTTCCGTATCGGCTACGCCCTGAACACCGCCATCGGTCAGGGCGACACGCGCGTGAGCCTGATGCAGCTGGCGCTGACGTACGCGGCGATCGCGAACGGCGGCACGCTCTACGTGCCGCAGGTGGTGGAGAGCGTGAACGCGCCGGACGGCAGCTTGCTGGAGCGCTTCGCCCCGCAGGTGCGCAAGAAGACCGAGCTGTCGCCGCTGCACCTCAAGCTCGTGCACGAGGCGCTGTACAACGTGGTCAACAAGGAAGGCGGCACCGCCTACGACCCCAAGTACAAGGACGGCATCGTCGCGGTCGCGGGCAAGACCGGCACCGCCCAGGTCGAGCAGCACCTGCGCGACAAGAGCGACGAGAAGAAGAGCTGGTACATCTACCGCTCGCACGCCTGGTTCGCGGGCTGGGCGCCGGCGCAGGCGCCGGAGCTGGCGGTGGTGGTGATGGTCGAGCACGGCGGCGGTGGCGGCAAGAACGCCGCGCCGATCGCGGTCGACGCCATGCAGCACTACTTCGGCGCGCAGGGCGGCACGGCGCTGATCAACACGAGGGCTCCCTGATGGCGACCATCCGCGGCGGCATTCGCGAGCAGTTCGACTGGATGCTCTTCGGCGCGATCATGCTGATCGCGTTCCTCGGCGTGACCAACTTGTACAGCGCCACCAGCGCTGGCAAGGCGAGCATGGCCGAGATCTACCTGACCCAGCTCTACTTCATCCTCGCGGGTGCGGTGGTGGCGGCGATCATCGCCGCGATCGACTACCGGCACTACGAGCGCCACGGCTGGGTCGCCTACGGCATCGGTGTCGCGACGCTGATCCTGCTGTTCGCGGTCGGACGCAGCGTGCGCGGCTCCGTACGATGGCTGTCGATCGGCGCGTTCTCGCTGCAGCCCAGCGAACTGATGAAGATCTTCCTGATCATCGCGCTCGCCAAGTACCTGCACAACGATCCCAAGACCACCGGCAGAACGCTGCGCGACTTGATCCCGCCAGGCTTGATCCTCGCGCTGCCGATGATCTTGATCCTGAAGCAGCCCGACCTCGGCACCGCGCTGATCTGCGTCTCGATCTTCGCGTCGATCATGCTGCTGACCAACCTCAAGCTGCAGTCGCTGATCACGCTCGTGATCTGCGCCGTCGCCGCCATCCCGCTCACCTGGACGTTCGTGCTCGTCGACTACCAGAAGGAGCGCGCGATCTCGTTCTGGAGCTCGTTCGTCGACCCCGAGAAGGACATGCTCGGCTCCGGCTGGCACGCCTACCAGAGCAAGGTCGCCATCGGCTCCGGCGGCCTGTGGGGCAAGGGCTTCATGCAGAGCACGCAGAACCAGTACGGCTTCGTGCCCGATCAACACTCCGACTTTCCGTTCTGCATCTACGCCGAAGAACACGGCCTGGTCGGCGTGATCGTGCTGCTCGGCGCCTACCTGTTCCTCATCCTGCGCGGCCTCAAGGTCGCCTCGCAAGCCAAGGACCGCTTCGGCGCCGTGCTAGCCGTCGGCGTCAGCGCCATGTTCTTCTTCCACACCATCATCAACGTCGGCATGGTCATGGGCCTGCTGCCCGTCGTGGGCATCACGCTCCCGCTCTTCTCCCACGGCGGCTCCAGCGTGCTCACCTTCATGATGGGCATAGGCCTGCTGATGAACGTCAGCATCCGCCGCTTCCACTTCTAGGGAAGCTTCAGCTCCAGCTCGCCGCTGGCGGAGCAGCACACGGGGTTGCAACCGGGCCCATTGGGTTGGCTGCGCGTGTAC
>JBEVNG010000524.1:0-15960 GCA_040508235.1 Polyangiales bacterium
GAAGAAATGCGCATCGTCGAGAAGCGCGTGGAGCAGGGCCAGGCAGACGAGGTCGCGGCCTCCGTACGGAGCAGGAAATGAAGGGCGTAGACGCGCTAGGTCCGATGCTGGAGCCCACGCCGCAAGCTGGCGAGGGCACGGCGAAGACCAAGGATGGCAAGAACTTCGACGCCGTGCTGGCGGAGGTGGTCGAGAAGGACCCCACGCGCGCGAAGGGCGCCAAGCTGATCGCGCCGGCTGGCGAGAAGACGGCCGACAAGGGAGTGCTCGCGCGTGCGATGCCCAACGCGGCGGCGACGGCGGAGCTGCCTGATCTGGTGGCGACGCCCGAGACCGTGGTGACGCCGAAGCTCGCTGAGCTCGAAGCGGTCGAGGAGCCGGAGAAGCTCGAGGAACCCAAGACGGCCCAGCAGGAGCAAGTGATGCTCGGGCAGATCGCGAGCGTGGTCGCGCGCATCGTGGTGCCGCCGCAGTCGGCTCCGGTGCAGGCGCCGAAGCCGGAAGCGGTCGCGGCCACGCAAGCCGCCACGCCGGCGTTGCCCGCGCCTCCGCCCGCCAACGACGTCGCGCCGCCGGTGCGGGCGCAGGACTTCAACGATGCGCTGCACGGCCTGCAGATCGTGCCGCACGACGCGCACGAGGCGCAGACCGTGCGCCCGGGCATCAGCGAGAGCACGGCGCCCGCCGCGGGCGAGGAACCGCGCGGTCCGATCGGACGCGCGCTGCAGGCCCTCAAGGGCGACAGCGCGCCGATGCGTGCGGCGGCGGACAAGGTGATGAACGCGTTCCGCGCGCTCAGCGGACGCGAGCAGGTCCCGCCGGTGTCGACGCCGATGTCGACGCAGCCGATGTCGACGCAGCCGACGTCGACGCAGCCGACCCCGACGCCGCCGATGCCGAGCGTGCAGACTGCGCCGAGCGTGCCGACTGCGCCCGGGGTGCAGACGGCGCCGAGTCTGCAGACGGCGTCGCGTGTACAGACCGCGCCGAGCGCAACCACGGGGCAGACCGCGCCCGCGACGATGGCGAAGACGCCGAACGTGGTGCCGTCCGCACCCAACGCCGCGGCGAACGGCGCCGCCTCCACGCACTCGATCACCGTGGCGGGCAACCAGGCACCGCCCCTGGCTGCGCCCACGCAGGCGCCAGCAAGCTCGCCTGTTACACCCGACATGCCCACGGTGCGACCCGGTGCGCCGCAGCCGCCCGCGCAGACGATCACCGTGTCCGGCCCCGACGTGCCGCAGCTGCCGGGTCAACCGGGACAGCCGGTGCAGGGACAGCCGGTGCAGGGACAGACGCTGGCGCTCAGCGAGCAGCCGCAGCCCGAGCCAGCGCAGCCGGCGCAGGGCATGCCGCAGCACAACGTCGTGCTGCCGCAGCAGGCCGCGAACAACAACGCTGCCCAGCCCGTGGTGGTGCAGGTGCAGCCCCAAGCGCAGCCCGGCGCGGAGGCCGTGAGCGAGGAGGCGGTGCGCGAGCAGGGTGGCAGCGACAAGAGCGAGGGCGAGCCGCGCGAGCGTGTGCACGGCTTCTCGCGCGGCGGCTGGACCGACCAGGCGCGCTCCGCCTACGGCGGTCGTGGGCACGAGGGCAGCAGCAGCGATCGCGGCAGCGACCGAGGCGAGACCACGCGCACCATCAAGCGTGAGGAAGAACGCGCAAGCGAACGGGCAGGCGAGCAAGGCGCGCCACAGTTCATGCCGGAGCAGTTCATCCCGGAGCCGCAGCTCACACAAGCTCCACAACAGGCTCAAGAAACTCCGAACGCGAACGTACCTCAAAACCAGCCGGCCGCCCCCGCGGCGCCCGTGCAGGAGTTACCGGACATCGTGTTCCAAGGCCGTCCCGATCCCACCGCAGCGACCGAGAATGCCTCGATCTCGCTGCACCACCCGGACCTCGGTCCGATCCAGCTCGAGGTCCATCGCGAGCAGGGGCGCGTGGAGGTGCACGCCGTGATCGAGAGCCAGCACGCGCAAGCCGTGCTGCGCGCCAACGAGAGCGGCATCCGGCAGGGCGTGCAGCAAGCGGGCATGACGTTCAACGCGCTGCGCGTGCGAGTGCGCGGCGAAGAGCAATCCAGCAACCGTCCCGGGCAAGAGCGCCGGCGGCAGCGCAACGAACGGGAGACGTGACATGGCGGTAAACGGAGTTGGCAACACGGGAAGCTCGGCCGCGCCGGAGCAGGTCGTCCGCAAGACGGGTGATCGCAACCTCGGCAAGGACGACTTCATGAAGCTGCTCACGGCGCAGCTGAAGAATCAGGATCCGAACAACCCGACGGACAGCAAGGAGCTGGTCACGCAGCTCTCGCAGCTGAGCAGCGTCGAGCAGCTCACGCAGATGAGCACCAAGCTGGATGCGCTCACGAGGGCGACCAACAGTGGTGCGGCCAACTCTTCGGCCGCGCTAATCGGCAAGTCCGTGAACGGCGTGGCGGACACGGTGGCCCTGCTCGCTTCAGGCAGCGTGGAAGGCGCCGTAAAGTTCAAGGCGGTGCCCGACAAGGCGACCGTCAGTGTGCTCAACGAGGCAGGACGCGTGGTTCGTACGTTCGACATCGACAAGCCCCAGGTTGGTCTCAACGGGATCAAGTGGGACGGCATGGACAACGGCGGTGATCGCGCCACGCCCGGCAAGTACACGTTCCAGGTCGCGGCCACGGACAAGGCGGGAACCGCGATGGAAGCCGACATGAGCGTCTCGGGCGTGGTCCGAGGCGTGTTCTACGAGAACGGCGCGCCCGAGCTCGAGATCGGCGGTGGGGACGGTGTCCCTGGTACCCGCATGCCCCTCAGCAATCTCACCTCGATCAGTCAGTAAGGAAGGTTCTCCATGTCGATTCTTCGTACGCTCAACACGGGTGCAACCGGCCTTACGGCCAACGGCGAGGCGCTCGGCGTCGTCTCCGACAACATCGCCAACACCAACACCATCGGCTTCAAGCGGTCGCGCGCGGACTTCCAGGACATGGTCGCCAGCGCCGGCAAGAACGAGCTGACGCAGGTCGGCGCGGGCTCGCGCGTGGGCAAGGTCGAGACGATGTGGAAGCAGGGCGCGCTGCTGAGCACCGACGCGTCGACCGACCTCGCGCTGTCCGGTGAAGGCTTCTTCGTGGTGAACGGCACGGCCAACGGCGTGGACGGCAACTTCTATTCGCGCGCTGGTCAGTTCCACCTCGACAAGGACGGCTACGTCACCAACGTCGACAACCTCAAGCTGCAGGGCTACCAGGCCGACGCACGCGGCAATATCCTCGGTACGCTGGGCGACCTGCGCGTGGGTCCCACCGCGCTGCCGGCGACGCGCACCTCGAGCGCGACCCTGGGCGTCAACCTCGACGTGCGCGCCACGGTCCCCGCGAATGCCTTCGACGTGAACAACCTCGCGACCTCCACCAACACGTCCGCGCCGTTGACGGTGTACGACTCGCTCGGCAACGGCCACCAGATCACCACGTACTTCACCAAGACCGGCGACAACACCTGGGACTGGCACGCGCTGGCGGATGGAGCCGAGATCGACGGCGGCACCACCGGCGTTCCGTTCGAAGGCGCGAGCGGCACGCTCACGTTCAACACGGACGGCGCGCTGCAGACCGAGGTCGTCAACAACTCGAGCTGGAACTTCAAGGGCGCCACGGCGGCCCAGGAGATCACGTTCGACTTCGGTAGCTCGCTCGACGAGGGCGGTACCGGCCTCGACGGCTCCACGAACTTCGCGAACGCGTTCACCACCAACGTCGCGACCCAGGACGGCTAC
Organism: Polyangiales bacterium; assembly: GCA_040508235.1. Classification (GTDB taxonomy): domain Bacteria; phylum Myxococcota_A; class Polyangia; order Polyangiales; family DASUME01; genus DASUME01. The sequence goes on from JBEVNG010000524.1 coordinate 3,766, forward strand.
GCGGCGGGCTCCGTCACGGGCATCAACGTCTCGGCGACCGGCAACATCACTGGCGTGTTCACCAACGGCCAGCGCCGTACGCTCGGTCAGGTCGCGGTCGCGAACTTCAAGAGCACCGACGGCCTCACGCGCACCGGCCAGGGCCTGTACGTGCAGACGGAAGACTCCGGCGAGCCTCTGCTCGGCACGGCCAGCACCGGCGGTCGCGGCGCCATCGTCAGCGGCTCGCTCGAGCAGTCGAACGTCGACATCGGCAAGGAGTTCGTCGACCTGATCACCTTCCAGCGCGGCTTCCAGGCCAACTCGAAGATCATCCAGACGGCGGACGAGATGTACGGCGAGCTCGTGAACATGAAGCGCTAACGTCTAGCGAGCTGATGCGTCGAGCCCTCTGCTCCAGCCGGAGCGGGGGGTTCGTGCTTTTTGCTCGCCCAAAAGGTTCGTTGCGTTCGGAGTGCTCTCTGTCATGGGTGCCGGGGAGGCTCGCATGGACACTGACCACGTTCGCTCATTCTACTGGACGGCCACCTTGGGTAGCGCCACCGCGGCCGCCAACCGCCTGGGTTGGTCACAGCCCACGGTCACGACGCACATCCAGAAGCTCGAGAGGCAGCTCGGGCTCCAGCTCTTCGACCATGAACCGCACCGGCTCTCCAGCGCCGGCGAGCGAGCGCTCCCGATCCTGCTGCGCGTGCTCGAGGCCGAACAGCAGGCCACGGCGGCGCTCGCTTCGAGCACACCGGTGCGCTTTCGGCTCGGTGTGATCGAGTCCGTGCTGCACTCGTCGCTGGGTGGGCTGGTCGCGGACCTGCGCGAGCACGAGGCCAACCTGCAGCTGGAGATGGCGGTGCACACCAGCCTCGAGCTGGAGAGGTTGGTGGAGCAAGGCATGCTCGACCTCGTCGTGACCGCATCTCCTGCTTCCGGCACCCACGTGCAGACGGTGGCGGCGTCTTCGATGGAGATGGTGTTCGTGGGCAACGCGAGGCTCCACACGAAGGTGCGCTATGCGCTGGCCGAGCTGGCCGAGCTGGGACTGGTGAGCTTTCAGGCCAAGAGCCAGCCGTTCCGGCACCTCACCAAGGCCCTGCAGGAGAGCACGCGTGGAGCCGCCGTGCATACGGCCTCGTCGATCTCGGCCATGGTCACCCTGGTGAACGCGGGCTTCGGAGTCGCCACGCTGCCGCGTGTCGCGGCGGAGCGCATGGGCGCGTCGGAGCTACGTATCCTGCAGTGCGACGAGCCGCTAGCGCCGTTGCCCATCCACATCAGCTACCGCATCGACCCCGCGGAACCGCGTCATCGCGGCCTCGTGGAGCGCGTGATCAAGTTCGTGCGCGCACGGTAGCTTTGGGCGCGCTATAGGCGGGCTCGTTCCGCGAGGTCCATGGTCGTAGTGTCTGCGTACCGAGGAGGTGCGCATGGAGCACGTGCTGGCTGCCATGGAGGCAGCGTTTGGGCCGGCGAGCACGCGTAGCGTGTCGCAGATTCGTGGTGTCATCCGTAGCGCGCGTTGGCGCGCACATACGAGCGGTCTCGCGCCGAACCACGTGCAGTGCAACCTGGTCATCCTGCCAGCGAGCCACGCCGACGACTTCGCGGCGTACTGCCAGAACAATCCGCGGGCTTGTCCCCTGCTCTACCAGGGCCAACCGGGAGTGCGTGCGCTCGGGGAGCTCGGGCGAGACCTCGATGTCTGCACCGACGTGCCGCGCTACCGCGTGTTCCGCCATGGCGAGCTCACGCAGGAGGTGGACGACATCGTCGCGCACTGGCGGGACGACCTGGTCCCCTTCCTGCTCGGCTGCTCGTTCTCGTTCGAGGCTGCGCTGCTGAAGGCGGGTATCCCGTTGCGGCACCTCGCGCAGGGCAAGAACGTGGCGATGTACAAGACGAACATCGAGACCACGCCAGCCGGTGAGTTCCGCGGGCCGCTCGTGGTGTCCATGCGCCCGATGCGAGCCGCCGATGCGGCGCGCGCCGCCGAGATCTGCGCGCGCTACCCGCGTGTTCACGGTGCGCCGCTGCACGTGGGAGATCCGCACGCGCTCGGCATCGCGGACTTGCAGCGCCCCGACTTCGGCGACGCGGTCGAGCTGGCCCCGGACGAGCTGCCCGTCTACTGGGCGTGCGGAGTGACACCGCAGGCCGCGGTGGAGGCCGCGCGCCCCGAGCTGTGCCTGACGCATGCGCCGGGCTGCATGCTGATCACCGATCTGACCAACGACCAGCTAGCGAGCGCTTGAACGTGGAAGGCGAGGACATGATCAGCAAGCGTTGGAAGTTCCTGATCGACCGCGGTGGGACCTTCACGGATCTCGTCGGCGTTCGCCCGGACCAGACGATCGTCACCACCAAGCTGCTCTCGGAGAACCCGGAGCAGTACCAGGATGCCGCGGTCGCAGGCATGCGCAGGTTGCTCGGACTCGCGCCAGGCGAGCGTATCCCCAGCGACCGCGTGGAGGTGGTGAAGATGGGAACCACGGTGGCCACCAACGCGCTGCTGGAGCGCGCGGGCGAACCCTGCGTGCTGGTGACGACGCGCGGCTTCCGCGATCAACTGCGCATCGGCTACCAGAACCGGCCCCGGTTGTTCGAGCGTCAGATCCGCCTACCCGAGCTGATCTTCGAGCGTGTGATCGAGGTCGACGAGCGCATCACGGCGCGGGGCGAGGTCCTGCGAGAGCTCGACGAGCGCGAGGTCGAGGCCGCGCTGCAGCAGGCTCATGCCGAGGGGCTTCGCTCGCTCGCGATCGTGTTCATGCATGCGTGGCGTCACTCCGAGCACGAGGCGCGCGTGGCACGACTGGCGCGCCGAATCGGCTTCACGCAGGTCTCGGCCTCTCACGTGGTCAGCCCGCTGGTGAAGTTCGTCTCGCGCGGGGACACCACCACGCTCGACGCATACCTGTCACCCATCCTGCGGCGCTACGTGACGCAGGTGGAGAGCCAGCTCGAACGGCATGTACCGCTGCTGTTCATGAAGTCCGACGGTGGGCTCACGGACGCAGCCGACTTCCAGGGCAAGGACGCCATCTTGTCGGGGCCCGCGGGTGGCATCGTCGGCATGGTGCGCAGCGCGCTGGCCGCCGACTTTCGCGACTTGATCACGTTCGACATGGGCGGCACCTCCACCGACGTGGCCCACTTCAGCGGGCGGGGGATGGCCGACGTCGAGCGCGAGTTCGACACGCTCGTGGCCGGTGTGCGCATTCGCGCGCCGATGATGTCGATCCACACCATCGCAGCCGGTGGCGGTTCGTTGCTGCGCTTCGACGGCCAGAAGTTTCGCGTCGGACCCGCGTCCGCCGGAGCGAACCCCGGACCGGCTGCGTATCGACGTGGGGGTCCGCTGACGCTCACTGACTGCCAGGTCCTGCTCGGCCGCATCCAGCCCGCGTTCTTCCCGCGACTGTTCGGGCCGACTGGTGATCAGGCGCTCGATCATGCGGCGGTGAGCTCGCGGTTCGACACGCTTGCCGCGGAGGTCACACGCGCGACATCGCGCTCGATCAGCGCGGAAGAAGTCGCCGAGGGCTTCCTTCGTGTGGCCATCTCCAACATGAGCAACGCCATCCAGTTCGTCTCCGTGCAGCGTGGCCACGACGTGACCGACTACACGTTGGCATGCTTCGGCGGCGCGGGTGGACAGCACGCGTGCTTGGTCGCGGACGAGCTGGGGATGTCGACCGTCTTCATCCACGGCCTGTCCGGGGTGATGTCGGCATTCGGCATGGGTCTGGCGGACCTCACCGCGATGCGCAGCGTCGCCTTCGAGCAACCGCTCGAGCAGGCGGCGCTGCGAGCCGCCGCGCAGGTCGCGGACGAGCTGGGGCACGCGGCGCTCGCCGAGGTGTCGCGCCCCGACGTTGCGCGCGCACGTATCCCCCTGGTGCAGCGCGCTCAATTTAGCTATCAGGGAACCCACACCACGCGCGTGTTCCCGCTGGTCGACGAAGCGGAGATGCGCCGTGCGTTCGAGGCGGCCTACAGCAAGCGCTTCTCGGTGCTGATGCCCGAGCGCCCCTTGATCATCGAGGCGCTCTCGGTCGAGGCCGTGGGCAAGACGCTCGAGCTCGACCTCGTCGCGGCACCCGCGGCCGCGAGCGCCGGCACGGCCGAGACGCATGCGCGTATGTTCGCCGGTGGACGCTGGCACGAAGCAGGCGTCTACCGACGGAGCTCTCTCGCGCTCGGCCAGCTGATCGTCGGACCCGCGATCGTGGCGGAGGACAACGCGACGATCGTGGTGGACCCGGGCTGGCGACTCGAGGTCACCGCGCAGAACCACCTGGTGCTGCATCGCTACCTGCCGCGCGCCGCCATGCACGCCGCGGGCACCGAGGTCGACCCGGTCCGACTCGAGGTGTTCAACAACCTGTTCATGTCGATCGCGGAGCAGATGGGTGCGCGTCTGCAGAACACCGCGACCTCGACCAACATCAAGGAGCGCCTGGACTACTCGTGCGCATTGTTCGATGCCGCCGGGGACCTGATCGCGAATGCGCCCCATATGCCCGTGCATCTCGGGTCGATGGGCGAGTCGATCAAGACGGTGATACGCAACAACCAGGGCGCGATGGCGCAGGGTGACGTGTTCCTGCTGAACAGCCCGTTCCACGGCGGCACACACTTGCCGGACGCGACGGTGGTGATGCCTGTGTTCTCCTCGACGGGCGAGGAGATCTTGTTCTACGTGGCCGCGCGCGGTCACCACGCGGACATCGGAGGCATCACGCCCGGCTCGATGCCGCCCGCGTCCTCCAATGTCGAGGAAGAGGGCGTGCTCATCGACAACTTCAAGCTGGTGTCGGCGGGCCGCATGCGCGAGGACGCGCTGCGTGCGCTGCTACGCGAGGCGCGCCATCCCGCGCGCAACCCCGAGCAGAACCTGGCGGACCTACGCGCGCAGGTGGCCGCGTGCGAGAAGGGACGCGCGGAGCTACTCGGCATGGTGGAACACTACGGACTGCCCACCGTGCAGGCGTACATGGGCCACGTCCAGGACAACGCCGAGGAGTGCGTGCGGCGCGCGATCGCAAGCCTGCGGGACGGACGGTTCGAGTATGCGATGGACAACGGCGCCAAGGTCTGCGTGCAGGTGACGGTCGACCATGCGACGCGCAGCGCCGTGGTCGACTTCAGCGGGACCACCGCACAGCTAGCCGGCAACTTCAACGCGCCACCCGCGGTCACGAACGCGGCCGTGCTCTACGTCTTTCGCACGCTGGTCAGCGACGAGATCCCGATGAACGCGGGCTGCCTCAAGCCCGTGCGGGTGGTGATCCCGGAGGGCTCGATGCTGGCGCCACGCTATCCGGCGGCGACGGTGGCCGGTAACGTGGAGACCTCGCAGTGCGTGGTGGACGCGCTCTACGGAGCGCTCGGCACGATGGGCGCGGCGGCGGGCACCATGTCCAACCTCACCTTCGGCAACGAGCGATATCAGTACTACGAGACGATCGCGGGCGGCTCGGGAGCGGGCGAGGGCTTCGACGGCACGCCCGCCGTGCAGACGCACATGACGAACTCGCGCATGACCGACCCGGAGGTGCTGGAGATGCGCTACCCGGTGCTGGTCGAGGAGCACTCCAGTCGTACGGGCTCCGGTGGGGCAGGGCGCTTCCGCGGCGGAGACGGTGCGCTGCGCAAGCTCCGCATGCTGGAGCCGATGACGGCGGCTCTGCTCGCGAACCGCCACCGCGTGCCCCCGTACGGCATGGCCGGCGGGGAGCCCGGCTCGTGCGGCGCGGCGTGGCTCGAGCGCGAGGGAGCCGGACAACGAATCCTGGGCTCGTGCAGTCAGGTTGAGATGCTCGCGGGAGACGTACTGGTGGTCGCGACGCCTTCGGGTGGCGGCTACGGAGTGCCCGATTGACGTTCACGACGTGCGTTCTGCTCGCCCTGCAAGATCAGAGGAGGCGGTCCCATGGAGAGAGTCGTGTTCCGCGAGCTGAAGGAGCCCGCCGAGGTCGTCACGATGCTGCGCGTGCGCCACGCGGTCTACTTCGAGCAGAACCGCTACGGCGCGACCAAGCCACTCGGCATCGATCTCACGGCTCACGACCAGCACGCGCGCCTGTTCGGCGTCTGGCGTGGGGATGAGCTCGTGGGCGGGGTGCGCGTGGTGTGTCGCCACGACCAGCCGCTGGCACCCGTGATCCGCGCCATGCGGGCGGTGGTCGACCAAGGAGTCGCCGAGCAGTGCAGCCGTGCGCTGCCGAGTGAAGAGGCCTTCGACCTCGCCAGCGTGCTCGGCGCGCGCCGTGAGCTGATCGACGCGGAGGTGGGGCGGCTGTTCGTGTGCCGCGAGCGCGCGGAGCCCGGGGTGGTGCGCAAGATGATGGTCGCCACGCTCGCGGTGCTTCACCTGCTCCGCGCACGGCTCTACCTGTACTCGTGCGCGGTCGCGCTCGCGAGCCGCTACGCCGCGGTGGCCAAGCCGCGCTGGGTGTTCGAGGCCGAGCAGGGAGGCGGCATCCGCGCCGACAACTTCGTGTTTCCGAGCCAGAGTCGTGCGGGCGTCGCCGGCATCGACGACAGTCCTTACTTCGTGCAGGCGCTGGAGCTCGCAGCCGAGTTGGCGGAGACGGGCGCGATCACGTTCACCCGCTCGCAGCCGGCTCTGTTCGGGCCCAGCGACCGCGCGCAGGCCGAGTGAACCGTGCGCCGCACGTCATGGCCCAGCTTGCTCGTGCTGTCTTGGGATGCGGCTCTGCTCGTGCTGACCTCTCAGCTCGCGCGTTGCGAGGGCCTGGTCGCCAGCATGGGGGCGGTCTTGACCTTGCTATGGGTGCTGGTGCACTTCTACCTTCTCTTGCACGAGTGCGCGCACGGCGCGGTGTTCCGTCGGCCGCTCCACAACGAGATCCTCGGTCACCTGCTCGGCTTCGTGATCCTGTGTCCGTTCCTGACACGCCGTCGCTCGCACGCGCTGCACCACGCCTGGACCGGGCATCCAGGTCGCGACCCGACCAATGCGCGCGCGATCCGGCGGCTCTCGTCGATGAGCCGTCGGAAGCTGTTGCTGCTCGACGTGCTTTGGCGCGCCTACGTCCCGGTGTTGTGCTTGAACGAGCGCTTCGGGCTGCTCCTGGCGCCCTTCGTGCGTGACCGCGCGGTGCGCACCGCCGTCAGCGAGCGGCGCGCGGTGTACGTGGGGTTGACTGGCTATCTCGTCACGTTCGCATGCGCGAGCGAAGGCGGCGTGCCGTGGCGCGCAGCCGCGATCTACACGTCAGCGCTGCTGTTGTCCTTGGTGGTAGAGGAGATGATCAACCTCCCGCACCATTTGCACGCGCCGTTCACGGAGCAGCGGCTCGCGCTGTCGCAGCAGGGCGCCGTGACGCACTCCTGCGCGCACCTCCCGTTCTGGTCGCGCTACGTGCTGTTGAACTTCGGACTGCACGAGGCGCACCATCGCTGGCCAGCGCTACCGTGGTGCGACCTGCCCGCGGCTCATCGTGAGCTGCTCCTGGCTGGGCAGCCGTCGATGGTTAGCAACGAGCTGGCCTGGACCTACCACCAGCGCCGACGGCCCTTCGTGGAGGCGCTCGGGCAGTACATCGACGCGCCGCGCCGCGCCGCTCAGAGCTCACCCAGCTGAAGCACGCGCCGGCTGGGCGCTCCGGTCTTGCGCAGGATGTTGGAGATCTGATTGCGCACCGTGTTGGGGGCGCTGCCGCGTCTACGCGCGATCTGCGTGTTGGCGTCGCCCTGGCGGATCATCGCCAGAACCTCACGCTCCGCCTCGGTGAGCTTGGTGGTGGAGAGTGGGGGCAGCAGCTTGTTGAGGCGCGCTCCGAGCTGCAACAAGGCGCCGAGGTCGCGAACGCCGAGGCGCTCGCGCGCCGACTTGAGTGCCTCGGAGATACGTGACTGCGACAAGTCCAGCTCGTAGGCGATCTCCTTGCCAGTCCCGCCCCGTACCGACAGCTCGAGCACTCTCTCTTCGGTCTCGGTGAGTGCTCGCTGCGGGTGCACGTGCGGAGAGTTCTCGATGGCGTGATAGAGCCGCTGGCCGTCGTGATCCACGCGCTCGATAAGGCTCCATCGTCCGTGCACGAGCGCCTTCCACACGGCTAGCGCTCGCGGCTCGTCTCGACGTCCCGGCGCGCTGCGCGCTTGCTCCAGCGCCACGGTCTGCGCACTGAGCGTGGCGCCACCGGCGTCTCCCAGTGCGTCGACATCGAGGTGCAAGATCTTGCCGTCGGGGCGCAGCACCGCGGCCGGCTCGAAGGACGAGAACAGCCGCAGCCGCAAGCTCGTCTCGATGTGGATGCGTAGCTGGCGCAGAGTCTTGTGCAGCTGCGGAGTGAGCGGAGCCTTGCCAACGCCGACGAACATGGCGAAGGCCCATCCTTGAGCCGGGTAGCCGAGCATACCCAGCAGATCGCTCGCGCCGGCCTGCGCCATCAGGGACGAGAAGGTCAGCTTGGCCGGCTGCGCGAAATTACTCACCAACGACGAGGCCAGTACGACGGCCTTGTCCGGATAGAAGAACCCCTGATAGGTCGCCGCGTCGAGCTGCTGAATCACCGGCCAGCTCGGCTGCAGGATGTCGTGAACGCCCCCCACGCCGCCGGACAGCGTGATCGCGCGTTCGTGCGGACGCTCCTGCACCAGCGAGAGTCCCACGCCTCCACCCAGATCGAGCAGCGGGCAGGCGCTCGTGAACAGCTGCGCGAGCCACTCCTGGTCCGACTCGATGTCCCGGTAGCAGGCTTCGACCAGCGCTACGTAGCCAGTCTGCTTCGCTCTGCGGCCCAACGCGTCGACTCCTCCACGCGTCGATCGCATGCGTCGATCGACCGCGCAACAGAAATAACGACCATGGCAGGCACGGCGCGGCGTGCGCATAGCCTGCGATGCAGGGAAACGGATTCTTCGCGATAGTATTGTTGCTGCTCCCGCTCGGCTGCACACACGGCTCGGTCTTCACGAACTACGGCGCGACCGTGCCGGTCATGGTGGGGCCGGTCAGGACGCTGCGAACGAGCCAGCCGCACGGACTCGTCGTGCACGCGTTCGCCACCGAGGTGATCGACTTGCGCGCCGCGTCCAGCAGCACCACGCAGCAGGGCAACTACGTCACCACGACCACCACCTCCTCGGTGCAGCACGAGGGGCCGGGCAAGTTCGATCTCGCGGTGCACACGGCGCTGCAGCAGTTCCCGCGCTGTTCGGTCCGTACCGAGCGCTTGAAGGTGGGGGCCTACTTCTTCTTTGGCGGCGCCGCGATCATCGACAAGAGCTGGGCATCGGCGGAGAGCGCCGTGCACGAGGCGGTGCGCCGATGAGGGCGACTCTGATCGTCGTCTTGGGGCTGCTGCTGCCCGGCTGCGCCGGAGCTCGCGGTGCGCTCACGTTCGACGGCCTCCAGTACCCGGTCTCGTCGAGCTCGTATCTCTACGCGCCGGACGACCGGCCCGTCACGCATGGCGAGCTCCAGCAGGTGGGCTCGATCTCCACCCAGACGCGCGTCTGGAGCCTGTTCTGGAGCGCCATTCCGCTGACCCCGACGCGTGAGCTGTCGGGTCCGCTCAACGAGCAGATCGCCAGCGCCGGAGGAGAGGGAGTCACGGACCTGAACGTGCGCTCGCAGAACTGCGGAACCAACTACATCCCGTTCATCAGCTGGCTGCCGTTCTATCCAGGCTGCGCGCTGGTCACGATCTCCGGCAGCGTCGTGAAGCTGCCCGCGCCGCGCGTCCTGGAGGTTGCCGTGCTCGGGTCCGCGAGCGAGCGAAATGCTGACCATGGCAAGACCACGGGCGACGTCGCACATCCCTCGCAGCGTAAGCCGCGCGCGGGCAGTGGGCGCAGGCGTTGACACAGGCTTGAAGGAGCGATCGATGAGTACGTTTCGAGGTATCGCGGCGGCGGCACTGCTGGTCGGCCAGACGTGCGTGCTGAGCGCGCCATGCATCGCACGGGCGGAGAAGGGCGCCGCGCGGCCACGCGCCGAGCCTGTGCAAGTGGCGCCGAGCCCTCCCAATCCCAAGGTCGAGCGCGAGCCCGAGGCGGCTCTGGCGCCCCAGGGAGATGCGCCGCCAGAGCCGCCTGCTGGCGCGCCTCCATCGCCTGGAGTGGTGCAGGCGCAGGTCGGTGAGCTGTTGCGCCAGCGCTACGAGTGGCAGACGCGCTGGTCGAACCCGACGCTGCCGCTCTTCATGCTGCTCGTCGGCGTCGGGGCACTGGGCGCGGGCGGCGCGCTCTTCGGCATCACCGAAGAACACGACTACGACTGCGGCGGAAGCTACTCTTGCACCGAGACGCGGGAGCCGTATCGGAAGGCGAGCATCGCGCTGTTCAGCATCGGCGTGCTCGGGGTTACCGGCAGCTTCGCTGCCTTTTCGTTCCTGACCACCGGCTCGCGCAAGCGGACCGAGATCGACGCGATCGACCGCAAGCTGGAGTCGCTCGGCGTGCAGGCGAGCGTCGCACCTTACTATTCTCGGAGTGCCGCGGGCGCCAGCGCCGGGCTCGTGACGTCGTTCCGCTTCTGAGGTCGAGCCGTGACTTCAGTGCGCGCTGCGTGGCCGTAGCGCGCGCAGCAGGGACTGCGGCTCGAACGGCTTCTGTAGGCAGGCCACGGCGCCGAGTGCGCGCGCCATGTGCGTGAAGTCGACGCGGCCGGTGAGCAAGACGAATGGAATGCCCGCGATGCTGCGGTCCTGCAGTTGCTCGCGGCGGAACTCGGCGCCGTCCATCACGGGCATCATCAGATCGAGCACGATCGCGGAGACATCCGGCCTCACGCGCAGCACGTCGAGGGCTTCTCGACCGTCGCCTGCCAAGAGGACCTCGAAGCCCTCGGCTTCCAGGAACAGCCCGACCTCGTCGCGAAGCTCGCTGTCGTCGTCCACGACGAGTACTGCAGGCGCCATCGCACGATGATGCCCTGTGCCGGCCGGGGCACGGAAGTCTATCGGGCGGACGCAACATAAAAGTTCGCCCCGTGGCCCTAAGTGCTACTTCGCGCACGCGACGCGCGTCGCGACGCTTGTGTGGCTGCATTTCGTGCACAGGATCGGCGCACCTCGATGGGTGAACCCGACGCGCGACTCGCCTTGTTCGTGACCGACCAGCTGCCCTCGCTCGATCTCCGAGAGACACTTCGATTGCTCGGCTACCGCCTGGAGTACGCGTACTCGGTGGATGCGGCGGTCCACGAGCTCGAGAGCTGCGTGCCCGAGCTCGTGGTGGCGGGCCCGCTCCGGGAGGGCCGTGGCTTCGATGCTTTGCTGCTGCGCTTGCACGAGCTTGGCACGCGCATCGTGGTGGTGACCAACGACGAGTCCCACCGCGCGCTCGCGACGGAGCTCGGCTTCGTGGTTCGCACGGCCGCGCAGAACGGCGGGCTCACCTGACGTCACGTGCGCAAACGCGCTCCGCGGTGCGCGAGCGATCTAGTGCCTAACGACCGGTGATCTCGCGCAGCGCCGCATCGAGCGCGACGTCTGAGCTGGGTGGCTCGGCGAAGATGGGGGCGTCGTCGAGCGCTTGCGCAACACCGCACGGTCCGGATACGAGGAGCGCTTGTGGAGTCGTGAGGGAGAGTGCGCCTTCGCGTGGCGTCAGGAACAGCGTGACTGCGTCGCGAGGAAGGTTTTTCGCCAGTCTCTGAAAGTCGCTGGCGGATATCGCCTCCGAGCGACCGAGCTCGACGTCGAGCTCGCTTCCGAGCGCGGCGTCGCCCTTGTAGATGTGCTCTACCTCGATCGTCAGCCGCGTGGTCTCGGAGGTGGGCTCGATGGCGCGCAGCCGCCCGCGTATCACGAGCTCGGAGCCCTCCACGAGCGCCTGCGCCCTCCGAGGCTGATAGTCATACTGGACCTGCGTGGCATCCCAGAAGAAGCGGGCGGACGCCGAGACAGTGCAGCCCTGCGTCTGCTCCTGCGCTTCCAGCTTACTGTCCGGGTCGGCCTCGGACCCACATCCCATCAGGAAGAGGATCGCCACTGTCCGCAGTCGCATGGGCACTCCTTCGGCGCCATCGCTGGCACACGCTGACACGACGAACCAGGGCAGAGCAAGACGTGCGCCACGTCTCCAATCGCGAGCTGTCAGCGCTCAGCTACCAGCTGGGAAGGGCGCTTTCTTCCTGCTTTTCTTGGCTGCTTCTTTGCTGGCACCCTGGGTGGACCATGACCAACCGCATCATGATCGTCGACGACAGCAAGGCGATGCGCA
>JBEVNG010000537.1:0-9850 GCA_040508235.1 Polyangiales bacterium
TGGATCCACTGCTTGAGCTGCGCGTAGCCGTCCGAGCCCACGCGCAGGTTGGCGCCGCCCGCGTGGCGCACGTCGGTGGTGATGGTGGCGAAGAAGCGATCCGGCTGCGTGGAGTCCGGCGGGTCGAACGTCTGCACCGGGATCTGCAGCGCGTCGCCGCCCTTGAGCAGCAGCTGGCCGACCGCGTACGGGCCGCTCGCGGGCAGCACGTCCTCGCGCCGGAGCAGGCCGTCGTAGCTGGTCAGGTCGAGGTTGCCCGAGGCGGTGCCCTGCGACGTGGCGACGTGGCAGCCCGTGGTCTGCTGCGCGCAGCCGACCTGCAGCACGGGCGCGACGCGCTGATCGAAGAACGAGAACGCAGGCGGTTCGTTCTCCCCGCACGCCAACACGAGCACGGCGCCACCCAACGCCGCGCGCAGCCCCCAGTTCATGCCCGGAAGCGTACCACCGGCCCCCACGCGCCGATCACTTCATGCGCTCGGCAACCGCGATTGCGCTGAGCACGAGTGGGTCGGACTCCTTGGCCTTTTGCGCGGCCAACACGGCCTGTGCGCCGCCGATGCGACCGAGCGCCCAGGCGGCGGACTTGCGCACGCTCGGGCTGGGGTCCGACATCAGCAGGCCGGTCAGCGGCGCCGTGGCGTCGGTGAGGCGCAGCTCTCCGACCACACGCGCCACATGCGCACGCAGGCCCGCGTCCGCGTCCGCGAGCAGCGGCAACAGCGGCCCAAAGCCCTGAAAGCCCGCCACCAGCAGCACGACGTCCACCGCGGCGCTGCGCACAGCGAGCACCGGGTCCGCCAGCGCGGCCGTGATCAAGTTGCCCGCACCGGGCGCGTTGAGCCGAGCCAGTGCGCGCACCGCGGCCGCCCGCACGGTCGGATCGAGGTCCGACTTGGACGCCGTGCCGAGCGCATCCAGCGAGTGCGGCTCCATGAACTCACCCAGCGCCTCGGCCGCGCGCGCACGTCGCTCGGCGGAGCTGTCGCTGGTCACGATGGTGGTCAGCGTGCGCCGCACCGCCGGCCCCGCGAACGGCTGCCGACGCAACCACCAGGCGGCGATCTCGCGCACGCGCGGCGAGCTGCTCGACAGCAGCTTGTTCTCCAGCAGCGGCACGCACTCCTGGCACAACACGCGCTCGCCGTACTCCAGCGTGGCGCGCATGTTCTCGGGCGAGCCCGACTGGATGGCGCTGATCATGCCCTGGATCGACGGCGCCTGCGTGCCGGGGCTGAGCTCTCCGTTGCGCGAGTACTCGCGCGTGTTGGGGACGGTCTGCGCGTGGGCGCTGCCCGTGATCAGTGCGAGGAAGGCGATGGCTGCGATGGGCTTGTTCATGCGCTCCTCAGGGGTTCTGGTAGTCGACGCCGGTGAAGACGCCGCCGGGCGCGTTGCGCCGCGAGTAGTACTGGCCGCCGAGATCGACCGCGCGGATCAGGCTGAGGCGCTCGGCGCGCGTGACGGTCACGCCCTTGTCTTCCGGGTGCCCCTTGCCGGCGAAGGCCCACTGATCGGTCTCGCTGAGCGTGCCGTCGGCGTTCTGCGTGACGGCGTTGATGTTCAGCTTCTGGATGAAGCGGCTGGCGCGCGCGTTGGCGGGCACGATCCACTCGACCGGGGCTCCGTCGACCCGCTGCACGTCGCGGCCCATCATCGCTGAGGGATAGAACAGCGACACGTACGACGCCGGATAGGTGACCGCCTCCCGCTCGTAATAGGCCATCAGCGGCCGGTCCGAGAGGTCGAGCACGGGCACCACGAAGTTCTCGCTCATGGTCGCGTTCTCGCGCATCACCACCACGGTGTAGGTCTGGCCGGCGAACGGATCGTTCGCGCCACCGGAGTGGCAGCTGGCGCACTTGGCGGTCAGCACGTCCTGCACGTTGGAGCCCGTGGCGGCCGCGTACCACGGGTACTCGGCGCGCTCGGCGATCGGCTTGACCATCTTGGCGGGACCACGCTGCTGCGCCGTGGTGGTGAGGCCGGTGACCTCGCCGACGCGGCTCTCGTGGCAACCACCACAGACGCGGCTCTCGCCGGGCATCGCCTGGATCCAGAGCAGCTGGTTGCGGATCGCGAGGTCGAACCTGTCGATCGGCTGCAGGTGCACCGGCAGGTACGGCGGGATCTCCGCCAGCCACGAGCCGTCCGCGTACACCGGCGCCTCGCCGAGGATGGCGGCACCTTCGTGCATGGTCAGGCCGAACTGGCCGACCGCGCCGATCTCGGACGAGAAGCCCTCGATCACGCGCACGCGCTGCGTATCGGCCAGCGCCGTGGCGAGCGGCGTGTTGTTGAACTGCGCGCCGGACACCGTCTCGTCGAGCGAGGTGTTCTTGATGTCGAACGAGCCGATCTGGCTGTTCAGCGCGGTGTTGTACATGCCGTCGTTGAGCGCGGGCAGCATCGGCGGCTCGGCGCGCGCGACCACCGGCGTGGCGTACACGTCCCAGAGCTGCGGGTCGTCGTAGACCAGCTCGCGGCGGTCGGTCTTGGGGTCGTAGAGGTAGAGGCCGAAGTTGGGCGCGGTGACCGAGATCTCGTTGCGCTCGTTCACGTCGCCATCGGCCCAGCTCACGATCCACTTGTCGCTGCCCGCGATCGCGGCGGGCGAGCGATAGCGACCGGTGCCGGTGGGCGAGGCCTCCTCGCCGGTGGGCACGTTGATGCTCACCTTGTTGAAGGTGGCGGCCTGCTCGTTGTACGTGGGCACGCCGGTGGTGCTGGTCACCGGCACCGTCACGCGCATCAGGGCGCCGGCCTGGATGGTCTTGTCGCGCGAGGTCGCGATGCCCAGCAGCTCGCCCGGGCTCAGCTCGCGCACCTGCACGATGCTGTTGAACGGCTTGTCGTGCTGGCCCGCGAGCGCGCGCATCTGCGTGCAGTCGGGGCGCATCGTGAACAGCTTCACGTCGTTGACCGGGCCGAGGTGCTCCCAGCGCGAGTAGCCGATCAAGCCATTGGCCAGCGAGAACGGCGCCGCGCTGTGCGACAGGTTCTGCGAGCAGAGCCGGCGATCCGCGTCGCCCGCCAGCTCGCTGATGGTGGCGATCTGCGTGACGCGGCGGGCGTGGTTGTACTCGTCCGCGCGGGTGCCCATCTCCGTGTACATCTGGTTGGTCACGAACGCGATGCGCCGGCCCGCCACGAACACCGGCTGCGTGTCGTCGGCCTCGCCGAACGTGAGCTGCTTGACCGCGGGGTCGCCATCGACGTTGGCGGTGAAGATGTGGTAGCGGTCCTCGCCCTCCATGCGCATGGAGAAGGCGACCGTCTTGGCGTCGAACGAGAGGTCGACGCCGTTGATGTCGACGCCCTTGAAGCCGGCGGTCAGGTCGCGCAGCGTGCCGTCGGG
Source organism: Polyangiales bacterium (assembly GCA_040508235.1). GTDB lineage: Bacteria > Myxococcota_A > Polyangia > Polyangiales > DASUME01 > DASUME01. The sequence continues at coordinate 3,359 of JBEVNG010000537.1, forward strand.
GGCAGGCGGCGACAGCACGAACAGGCCAGCCCCGGCGCCGGGCACATAGCGGTCGTAGTCGAACACCTGGCCGACGCCGCCCGTCACCTCGTGCTGGCCATTGGGCAGCAAGAACGCCCGCTTGACGAACACCACCTTGTCGACACCGGGCAGCACGCCCTGCGTGGCCTGCTTTGTCGTCGAGCTCCCACACGCGGCGAGCGCGGCACAGAGCCCTCCGACGATCCACCGACCCGCGACCATGCAACCTCCCCAGGTTCGAGGCATTCTTGCGCGACCTCACGCTCGAGGTCTCGCGTCATTCGCATCCAGACAGCCCGTTCGTGGTGCCTTTCGCCCGGTTTGGTACGGTGCGCCACCCGGGTCCGGCGCTCTGCGGCGCGGCAAAAGAGAGCTATAAAGGTAGGCGTGATGCGTCCGTGGAAATCGATCGCGCTGCTCGCGGCGCTCTGCTCCTGGTCTTCCGTCGCGTCCGCCGACGCGGGCGTCGCGGCCACCTTCAAGCGCGCCCTGGAGTCGGGCGACGTGGTGACGCCGCTGCTGATGTCGTTCGCGGCCGGCCTCGCCACCTCGCTGACGCCGTGCGTGTACCCGATGATCGCGATCACGGTCAGCGTGTTCGGCGCGCGCAAGACCACCTCCCGCATGCAGGGCGCGGCGCTCAGCACCGCCTTCGTGTTCGGCATGACCACGCTGTTCACCACGCTCGGCGTGGTGGCGGCACTCAGTGGAGGCGTGTTCGGCGACGAGCTCGGCAGCCCGATCGTGGCCGGGGCACTGGCGCTGATGTTCGGCGCGATGGCGCTGTCGATGTTCGGCGCGTTCGAGCTCGCCCTGCCCTACCAGTGGACCACCTGGCTCGGCGACCGCGGCGGCATCGGCTACAAGGGCGCGTTCGTGCTCGGCATGGCCAGCTCGCTGATCGCGGCGCCCTGCGTGGGCCCGGTGCTCGGCCTGTTGCTGCCGTGGATCGGCACCACCGGCAACGTCGGCTTCGGCGCGGCCTGCATGGTGGCGTACTCGCTCGGCCTCGGCTGCCTGTTCTGGGTGGTCGGCACGTTCGCGGTGGGCCTGCCCAAGAGCGGCCGCTGGATGGAGTGGGTCAAGAGCGCGTTCGGCCTGATCATGATCGGCTCGGCGCTCTACTTCCTGCGCGCCTGGCTGCCCGGCTACGCGCGCATCGAGCGCGACCAGACGTTCCTGATCATCGGCCTGGCGCTGCTCGGCGGCGGCCTGCTGCTCGGCGCGGTGCACCTCAGCTTCTACGACGGCGCGCGGACCAAGCTGCGCAAGAGCGCGGGCATCGTGCTGGCCTCGCTCGGCATCCTGATCACGGTCGGCTACCTGGAGGCGCGGCCCGCGCACGCCGACTGGGAGCACGATCTGCTGGCTGCCAAGGAGCGAGCCCGGAGCGCGGGCTCGCCGCTGCTGATCGACTTCGGCGCCAGCTGGTGCCAGGCCTGCGGCGAGCTGGAGCGGCACACGTTCAGCGACCCGCGCGTGGTGGCCGAGGGCATGCGCTTCGTGAAGGTGAAGGTCGACCTCAGCCCGGGTCAGGACGTGAAGCAGGGCACGTCGTGGCTGCAGGGCTACGGCGCGCGCGGCCTGCCGCTGGTGGTGCTGCACGACAGCACCGGCAAGGAGTCCTCGCGGATCACCGAATTCGTCGAGGCTGACCGCATGCTGGAGCTGCTTCGCGCGGTGAATTGAACCGCCCGGAAGATCGTGTACACCCCGGCCATGAGTGAGGCTGGAAAGCTGGACGCCTACGGGCAAGCAGGCGTGAATTACGCGGCGATCGACCCGGGCAAGCTGATGGCGCAGCGCGCCGCCAAGCGCACCGCGGTGCAGCTGGAGGCGCGTGGCGTGCAGGAGCTCGGCGAGAGCCGCGGCGAGTCCGCCTACGTGATCGATCTGGGCGACCGCTACCTGGCCACCGTCACCGAGGCGCTGGGCACCAAGAACCTGGTCGCCGACGAGGTGCGCGCGCTGACCGGTCGCAGTCACTACGACGCGATCGCCAAGGACACCGTCGCCACCATCCTCAACGACCTGTGCACGCTCGGCGGCACGCCGCTCTGCCTGACGGCGTACTGGGGCGCGGGCCGCACCGAGTGGTTCGAGGACCTGGAGCGGATGCGCGACCTGACCGAGGGCTGGGCCAGCGCGTGCGAGGAAGCGCGCTGCGCCTGGGGCGGCGGCGAGACGCAGGTGCTGGTGGGCGCCATCGAGCCCGGGCGCGTCGTGCTCGGTGGCTCCGCCGTCGGCACCATCGCCAAGGACCGCTTGCTCACCGGCGCGCGCCTGCAGGCGGGTGACGCGATCCTGGTCGCACCCGCCAGCGGCATTCACGCCAACGGCCTCACGCTCGCGCGCAAGATCGCCAAGGACCTGCCGCAGGGCTACGCCACCAAGGTGCCCGGGGATGGCCGCGGCTACGGCGAGGTGCTGCTCGACGCCACGCCGCTGTACGGTCCGCTGGTGGAGGCGCTGCAGGACGGCGGCGTCGATCTGCACTACGCGGTGCACGTCACCGGCCACGGCTGGCGCAAGCTGATGCGCGCCGAGCAGGCGCTGCGCTACGTGGTCGAGCTGCTGCCGCCGTCGCCGCCGATCTTCGAGCTGCTCGCCGAGGGCGCCAAGATCGATCGCGTCGAGGCGTACGCCACGTTCAACATGGGCGCAGGCTTCGCGTTCTTCGTGCCGCAGCACCAGGTCGAGCTCGCCAGGCAGGCCGCGCGCAATCTCGGTCGCGAGCTGCTGCAGATCGGCCACGTCGAGGCGGGACCCAAGGAGGTCGTGCTGAAGCCACTCGGCGCGACGCTCGCTGGCGACACGCTGCAGATCCGCTGAGCGTACGCGCGTTCGCGCAGCGACATACATCGCGCGACACGCGCGCAGTCGGCTCCGCAGTCCATGCATGCGTAGGAGTTGCACGGCGCGCAGCCGAGGCTTTACGCGCATGTGCTGGAGTCTCTATCCTCCGATTCGGAGACGCTCGTCCTTGGGCTCTCGTGGTTTTGCTCGCGCGCGGAGAGACCGCTCGCTTCGACACCGGAAGGCTCATGCTCGCAGCCCGCTTCAAACTTTGGTCGCTCGCGCTCGCAGTCGTGTTCGCGGCATGTGGTGATGGTGGCAGTGGCAAACCTGCCGACGACGGCGGACCCAATGCACGCCCCGACTCCGGACCGGGATCGCAGAATCCCGACGGCGGCGGCAGCGGCGACGGTGACGGCGGAGACGCGCGCGTCGCGGACGCCGGTCGCGACGCACGCACGGAGACCGACACGGGCCCAGGCTGCAAGACCGCCTGTGCCGGCGACGACTGTGGCGCGGTGCCCGACAACTGCGGCAACTTCCTGACCTGCGAGCAGTGCGAGGACGGCCTGATCTGCGGCCTCAAGGCGCCCAACAAGTGCGGCGCGCCCGACCCGGTGGCCTGTACGCCCAAGACCGCCGCCGAGGTCTGTACCGGCAAGTGCGGCGCGGTCAGCGACGGCTGCAGCAGCGTCATCCTGTGCGACGCGAACGCGGGCGGCATCACCTGCGGCGCGAACCAGGCCTGCACCAACTCCAGCTGCGTCGACACGGTGTCGCCCTGCGTGGCGCTCACCTGCACGAGCAAGGGACACCAGTGCGGCGATGACGGCGACGGCTGCGGCGGCATCCTGTCGTGCGGCGATTGCTCGACCGGCAAGCAGTGCATGTTCGCCAGCAGCGGCAACACCTGCCAGGACGTGCCGCCTCCGCAGTGCACCAAGCTCGGCATCGCCGAGGCGTGCGCCAACACCTGCGGCGTCGTTGGCGATGGCTGCGGCGGCACGCTCAACTGCCAGTCGAGCCCGATGACCGCCTGCCCCACCGGCCAGACCTGCGGCGGCGGCGGTGTCTCCGGCCAGTGCGGTGGTGGCGGCCAGGCCTGCGTGCCGATGCTGCCGAGCATGGTCTGCGACGGCAAGTGCGGCACGCAGTCGGACGGCTGCGGCAACGCGATCACCTGCAACGCCAGCAACGGCGGCCAGGTCTGCAACGCGGCCAGCGGCGAGAGCTGCGGTGGCGGCGGCACGCCCAACCAGTGCGGCAAGCCGCCGTGCATGCCCAAGACGCAGCTGGAGCTGTGCCCCCTTAGCGGCACCAACAAGAGCTGCGGCCGTCAGCCCGATGGCTGCGGCAACCTCGTCGACTGCGGCGGCTGCGCCTCGGATCAGCAGTGCGGTCTGTTCACGGCGAGCCAGTGCGGCACCATCCCGACCTGCCAGCCGCTCGCGGTCGCCAACGCGTGCGCCGGCAAGTGCGGCACCGTGCCGGACGGCTGCGGTGGCAGCTACACGTGCAACAGCTCCAACGGCGGCGTCAGCTGCGCGGGCAGCGAGTACTGCGGCGCCAACAGCATGCCCAACAAGTGCGGCGCGCCGCCGGTCAGCTGCGTGGCCAAGACGTGCGCCCAGCTGGGCCACAGCTGCGGCCTCGCCTCGGACGGCTGCGGCAAGGTGCTCAACTGCTGGCCGAGCTGCGGCGTGAACGATCCCGCCTGCAGCGGTAGCTGCAGCGCGAACTCGGCGTGCCTCGCCAACCAGACCACCGGCGCGCAGTCGTGCGTCTCGGGTGGGCCCACCTGCACCGGCAGCTTGTGCGGCAACGTGCCGGCGAGCTGCCCCGCGAACACCACCACGCGCCTGACCGGCCAGGTGGTCACGCCCGGACGCACGCTCGACGGCGCGCCGATCAACCGGCTGCCCGTGCCGAACGCGATCGTGTACATCCCGGCCGAGCCCAACGTCGCGCTGCCCGGCTTCATGCAGGGCGTCACGGCGGGCAACAGCGCCTCCTGCGGTCGCTGCGGCGACGAGAAGCTGGTCGCCGACGGACAGTCCGTGTTGGCGGCCGCGGTCACCAACTACAAGGGCGAGTTCACGCTCGAGGGCCGCGTGCCGGTCGGCGTCGCATTCAAGCTCGTCATCAAGGTCGGCAAGTGGCGGCGCGTCGTGCAGATCGACTCCACCGTCGCGCGCTCGTGCCAGAGCACCACGCTCAGCTACGAGCAGACGCGCCTCAACGCCAGCACCACGGACGGCCTCACCGGCACCTACCTGCCGAAGATCGCCGTCTCCACCGGTGAAGTCGACGCGATGGAGTGCGTGTTGCTCGGCATGGGCATGGCGCAGAGCGAGTTCACGCTGCCCAGCGCGGCCGGCCGCATCCACATGTACCGCGCCAACGGCGCCATGATGGCCGACTCCTGCGCCGGCCCGAGCAGCTGCCGCACCAACACCAACCGCGGCTGCCGCAACGGCACCTCGGGCTGCTCGTTCAACAACGCGGACGGCAACCTGTACGCGACCCAGAATGCGATCAACGCGTACGACCTGGTGGTGTTCGACTGCGAAGGCGAGGACCACTACATCCGCAACACGACGCAGCGTGGTCGCTTGCTCGACTACGTCAACAACGGCGGCCGCGTGTTCGCCAGCCACTGGGCGTACGAGTGGCTCGACAACACGGGCACGCTCGACATGGCCTCGGCGTGGCAGAGCAGCGGCAGCGCCACCAGCGCCACCGCGTTCGTGTCGCTGCCCAACGGCTCCACGCAGCGCACCGGCGCCAACGGCGTGAAGGCGCCGCTGTTCCGCGACTGGCTCACCTACCAGGGTGCCCTCACCGGCACCACGGCCGGCCAGACCACGGCGCCCACCACGCCGCAGATGACCATCACCGACCCGCGCGACGTGGCGGGCCAGACGGTCGGCGCCTCCACCGACGAGTGGATGTACCGCCGGCCGAGCAACACCTCGTACGTGCAGCAGCTGTCGTTCAACACGCCTTATGGCGCGGCGGAGAACGCGATCTGCGGACGTGTGGCGTTCACCGCGTTCCACGTCGCGGCGAGCAGCAGCAACTCCACGCTGAACACCGCGACCACCACCTGGCCCGCGCAGTGCGCCAACCGCGCGCTGACGCCGCAGGAAAAGACGCTGGCGTTCATGCTGTTCGACCTCGCGACCTGCGTGTCGACGGGTGATCCGCCCCAGCCCCCGGCGTGCGTGCCCAAGACGGTGGCGCAGGTGTGCCCGGGCGTGAACGACGCCTGCGGCTACGTCTCGGACGGCTGCGGCGGCGTGGTCGACTGCGCCGGCTGCGCGGCCGGCTTCTACTGCGACGGCAACTCCTGCCGCCCGCAGCAGTGCACGCCCGCCACCTGCACCTCGCTCGGCTTCACCTGCGGCGAGCACGCCGACGGCTGCGGCGGCATCGCGCGCAACGCCCAGGGCCAGGAAGGCTGCGGCGTCTGCACCAACGGTCAGACCTGCGGCCTTACGCAGCCCGGCATCTGCGGCGGCTGCGTGCAGATCCCGCGCAACACGGCCTGCCCGACCGGCTCGTGCGGCACCGTCAGCGACGGCTGCGGCGGCACCTACGACTGCGGCGTGTGCGTCGCGCCGAACACCTGCGGGGGCGGCGGACCGAACAAGTGCGGCCCCGGCACCTGCACGC
>JBEVNG010000550.1:0-12435 GCA_040508235.1 Polyangiales bacterium
TGCGCGAGGCGCAGCCGGTGCAGGCCATGCAGCAGACCTACGACGCGCCGTTTCGCTTCGTGGCGCTGGCCAACATCCAGCGCCAGCTGCACGACTTCGACCGCGTGAACGTGGGCAGCGCGATCTTGTCGGCGATGGGCAACCCGGACGCCAAGATCGAGTACCACGTGCGCCAGCTGATCGAGGAGGCCATCAGCTCCAGCGAGATCGAGGGCGCGCGTCCGACCACCCGCGAGCATGCGCGTCAGATGCTGCGCGAGCGGCGTGCTCCGGCCTCGCGCGACGAGAAGATGATCCTGAACAACCTGCGCGCGATGGAGCGGCTCGGCGAGCTGCACCGCACGCGGCAGCCGCTGACCGTGGAGCACTTGCTCGAGCTGCATCGCATCCTCGGCGAGGGCGCGCTGGAGGTGGAGGGCGCCGAGGGCGAGTTCCGCACCGCCGAGCACGCGGTCGAGGTCTCGGACGTGGAGGGCAACGTCTGGCACGTGCCGCCGCCCGCCAAGGGCTTGCCCGAGCGCGTGGAGCGCTTGCTGGCGTTCGCGAACGGCGAGGACGACGGCCAGCCGGGCTTCGTGCACCCGATCATCCGCGCGATCATCACCCACTTCTGGCTCGGCTACGAGCACCCGTTCCGCGACGGCAACGGCCGCATCGCGCGTGCGCTCTACTACTGGTGCATGCTGCGCGAGGGCTACGAGGTGGCCGAGTTCCTCTCGATCTCGGGCCCGATCGATCGCAACCCCAAGGCCTATTACAAGGCCTTCGCCCACAGCGAGGCCGACGAGGGCGACCTCACCTACTTCGTGCTGCACCAGCTGGAGGTGATGCGCACCGCGCTCGACGAGCTGCTGGAGCACCTGCGCGTGCGCGCGAGCCGGCTCCGCGCGCTGGCGCAGGTGGTCGCGAGCTACGAGGAGCTCAACCATCGCCAGCGCTCGCTGCTGGAGCACGCGATCCGCCACCCGACGCAGGGCCACACCATCGCCGGCTACGCGACGTCGTACGCCGTGCACTACCTGACCGCGCGTGCCGACCTCGCCGACCTGGAGCGCCGCGACCTGATGCAGTCCCGCCGCGTGCACAAGCTCAAGCGCTACTACCCCTCGAGCACGCTGATGAACAGCACCTCGTAATCTAGGTGAGTCTAGGTGCCGCTGCGGAGATCGCTTGCGAGCGTCTGTGCGGTGCGGGCGCCGACGCTGCCGTGCAGGGGTTGCGTGCGGCCTTGGCGGAGCACGCCGCGCCATTCGTCGACCGAGTACGAGGCGGGCTTGGTGCGGGCCAGGAAGTCGTAGAGTACGTCGAGGAAGCGCGCGGGATCGGTGTGGTGGGGGAAGTGGCCGGCGCCGCGGAAGGTCTCCAGCCGGCTACCGGGCATCGCCGCGTGCGCCAGGCGCGCGTGCTCGTAGGGGATGATCGCGTCGCGGTCGCCCCAGATCAGCAGCGTGGGCATGCCGCGCGTCAGGTAGCAGCGGTCGAGCATCGTGATCACCTGGCCACGCCAGTCGACCACCGCGTGCAGCGTGCGGATGAAGGCGGCGCGCGAGATCGCGTCGGGCAGCGCGTCGAAGATGCGCAGCATGTTCTCGGTGTCGCGGCCGATGTCGGTGTCGAGCGCCTCCAGCACGCGGAACAGCGCGCGTCCGACCATCTGCGCGGCGGGCATGGTCAGCAGCGGCAAGAATGCGTGAGCCGGGGGCAGCGAGGCCGCGCGCAACAGCGGCGTGACCTCGCGCGAGACGCCGCCGCTGCTAACCACCACCAGGCGCTCGCAGCGCTCCGGGAACTGGTAGGCGAACTGCATCGCCACGCCGCCGCCGAGCGAGTGCCCGACCACCGTGGCCTTCTCGATGTCGAGCACGGTCAGCAGATCGCGCATGCCGTTGGCGTAGGCGGCCACCGAGTAGTCCGCGCGCGGCTTGTCCGAGCGACCGTGGCCGAGCAGGTCGGGCGCGATCACGGTGTAGTCGCGGGCGAGGCTGGGGATCAGGTTGCGCCAGGTGTCGCTGCTGTCCCCGATGCCGTGGATGAGCAGCAGCGCGGGACCCTGGCCGGCATGCACGAAGGCCCTGCGATAGCCGTGGATGGTCCGGTACTGCACCTCGTACGCCGGCACGCCGGCCTCGTCTGCCGGCTTGGGACGAAACTTCAGAATCTTCACCTACGCGCCTCGTTCGCTCGCGCGCGGAGAACCGCGCGCTTCGGCCCACAGCCCGGAGTCTTCCAGAGAACCCGGGTGCGAGGGAGCGGAGATTGCGCGAAAGCGCGGGATTTTCCCGGCAGATTCGGCGGCGAAACACGCTAGAAAATCGCTCTCCGGGTCGGGACTAATCCTGACCGAGCCCGATGTTCTGCCACGAGGCGAATGACGATGAGGTTGCGCTACCCGTACGCGCTGGTGTTGAGCGCGTCGCTCCTGCTGTTGGTCTACAAGGTTTCCACCATCGCGCGCCTCTCGCCGCTCGGCGTGACCCTGGGCTGGCTGCTGGAGGTCGCGGCCTTGATCGCGCTGGCGGCACTGTGGGGGGCGAGCCAGCAGGTGCGCGGCCTGCGCGTGCTCGGCAGCGTGCTGTTCGCGCTGCTGGCCCACGCCGTGATCGTGCCGAGCCTCTCGCACACGTACTTCTTCGAGTCCGCGGCCGAACGCCGCTTCTCGCTGCTCGAGGTCGACCTGCGCACGCTGCGCTTCTTCTTCGAGAACGTGCTGCCGGTGCGGGGCCTGCTGCTCCTGCTCGGGCTGCTCGCGGCGATGCACCTCGGGGCGTACCTGCTCACGCGCCGCGCGCTGCCGTTCCGGGCGCCGCTCTCGATCTCGGGGCTGGTGGCGGTCGCGCTGTGCGTCGCGCTGTTGCGCGTCAACCCGCCGTTGCCCTCGCCGATCGCGGACGTGGTGGGCGACTTGGGCGAGCGCCTGTTCGCGCCGCACCTCACCGTCGACCGCAGCAAGCCCGCCAAGCTCGCGCCGCGCCTGCTCGATCACGGCGGCCTGCCGTCCCACGGGCTGGCGCGCTACGACAAGGTGCTGGTGTTCGTGATGGAGACCATGAACTCCGACATCATGGAGCGCGAGACCAAGGCGCTGTCGGCGGACACCTTCTTCCACAGCGCGCTGCCGCACGCTCATCGCTACGAGCACTACTTCGCCAACAATCAGGACAGCCGCACCGGCATGCTGGCGATGTTGACCTCGAAGTTGATCCCTTACGAGGCGTACACGGAGGTCGGCCGCGACCACTACATGTTCCTCGGCCAGCGCCCCTCGCTCGTCGATGCGATGAAGCAAGAAGGCTATCGCACCGCGTTCGCCGTCTCGCAGGAAGAGGTCGAGCTGGTGGTCGGCGACATGCCGTGGGACGAGACGATCAACTTCGCCGAGGGCGAGATCGATCCCGCCAAGATGAAGGACACGCTGTGCTTCATCCCGTACGAGTTCGAGCACAGCTGCGAGGATCTGGCGTTGCTCCCGCGTGTGCTCGCCTTCCTCGACCAGAACCCGCGCGCGTTCCTGTATCAAGAGTTCATCTGGGGACACGCCGCCGAGTACAACAAGGCCTCGGGGCGCACCAACTCCGACTACTACTCGCGCTACCTCGACGCGGTGATCGCGCACCTGACCAAGACGGGCGCCCTCGAACGCACGCTGATCGTGCTGACGTCGGACCACGGCATCCGCGAGAAGGACGACCAGCGTCGGCGCGAGACCTATCGGCTGCCGCTCTGGTTCTACGCGCAGGATCTCGCGCCGCGCGAGGACCGCCTGCTGCGCTCACACCTCGACTTCAAAGATCTAGTGTTCGCCCACGCCTTCGCCGACGTCGCGGAGCCGTCGGGCAATGCCTTCGTCATGGTGGTCGGTCCGACCGGCACGTCCTTCGTCACGGTGCTGACCGAGCCGAGCGGCATGCTGCTGTTGCAGGCTCGCGAGGACACACAACGCCTGGTCCGCGCGGACGGGTACGCCTCCGAGCGGACGGCCGAGGCCAGTGCGACCGATTACTTGCGGCTGTTCGAGGACTACCGTGGCTATTTCGGTGCGCTCTGAGGCAGCGCTTGACGCAGTGTTTGATATCCAACGCGCGGACGGCGGATAATACGCGCGTGCGCGTTGACAGCGACCACCGGACGTACATACGGTTCCTCGGTAGTACGATGGAGTCCGGTCACGCAGCCAACGCGCGCACGTCGCGCTTGCCGAATGGTGAGCCACTCCAAGGCTCGCGCCGGGTATGGCCATTCCAAGCTGAGTTTCGGAAGCGCGCGAGGAGACCGTGCACTTCGACAACGGCGAAGGCGGCCAGTCGGCCCGGATGAGCATGCCGCAGCAACATCGCTTGATCGGGCAGGTCATCGCCGAGCGCTACCGCGTAACGGAGCTCTTGGCCGAAGGCGGCATGGGCGCGGTCTACATCGCGGACCACCTGACGTTGCACAAGCAGGTCGCGCTCAAGATCGTGCACCCGGAGCACGCGGGCAACGCCGAGCTGGTGGCGCGCTTCGAGCGCGAGGCCATGGCCACCTCGCGTATCGACCACCCGAATGTGGTGGCCGCCATCGACTTCGGCACGCTGCCCGACGCCACGGCGTACCTGGCGGTGCAGCTGGTGCGCGGGCCGAGCCTGACCCGTGTGCTCACCGAGCATGGCCGCATGCCCTGGCAGCGCGCTTCCTCGATCGGCGCGCAGATCGCGGACGCGCTCTGGGCCGCGCACGGCCACGGCATCATCCACCGCGACCTCAAGCCTGACAACGTGCTGCTGCAGTCGCGCGACGACGGCAGCGAGCTGGTCAAGGTGCTCGACTTCGGCGTCGCCAAGTTCTCGTCGGAAAGCAAGGTGCCACTCTCGGCGCGCACGGACGTGACGCAGATCGGCATGGTGGTCGGCACGCCCGGCTACATGGCGCCCGAGCAGACGATCGGAAACCCGGCCGACGAGCGCTCCGACCTGTACGGGCTCGGTGTGCTGCTCTGGGAGTCGCTCGTGGGCGAGCCGCTCTGGGCCGCCGCGGATCTGCAGGCGCTGGTCGAGAAGCAGATGTCCGAGACGCCTCGCCCGGTGCGCGAGGCCAGCGGCGACTCCACGATCCCGGAGGGCCTCGAGAACCTGGTGGCGCGGCTGCTCGCACGGCGCGCCGAGGATCGACCCGGCGATGCGGCCAGCGTGCGCGACATGCTGCGCGAGTACGCGGGCGACATCTCGCAGCGCTGGCGCACGGGCGAGCGTCCGGTCGTCGCGCGCAACCCGGGCTCGGCGGAGATCGCGCTCAAGCCGGGCTCCGGCGAGCTGCCGCTGCGCGAGGAGACCATCGAGCTCAGCTTCGTGTCGCAGGTGGAGGGCTTGCCGCCGTCGCGCGTGCCCACGCCGGTGCTGCCGCGCAGCGTGGTGCCGCCCCGCAACACGCCCGGCAACAAGACCCACCCACCCAAGCCCAGCGTCCCGCCGCCGCCCCCGCCGAGCATCCGCTCCACGCGCCGGCTGCGTTCGTCGCTCACCGCCTGGGCGGTCGCGAGCGCGCTGGGGCTGATCGTCGGCGTGGCGTTGTTCCTGATCGTGACCGGACGCCTGCAGCTCAAGCCCGCCGACGAGATCACGGAGACCGCGCAGGCTGCGGAGAAGCAGGACCTGCTCGACGACGACGACAACAAGGTCGCGCCGGCCGTACAGCACGTTGCGTCCACCGGCACGGGCTTGCCCACGGCGCTGGTGTCCGCGTTCGACAAGCTCTCCTACGGCGGCACCAAGGACGAGCGCAACGAGGGTATCGAGGCGCTGCTGGGACACCAGCCGGCCAACGAAGTTCCCGAGTACGTGCGTCACATGGCGTTGTTGCAGCGCGGCAAGACGTGCGAGCAGAAGCGCGAGGAGATCGAGGCGCTCGCGCAGCTCGACGATCCGCGCGCGTTGCCGGTGCTGCAGCGGCTCGCGGACCGCCCGCGCAACGGCTGCGGCAAGAAGAAGAAGGACGACTGCTTCGCCTGCCTACGCAAGCCGCTGGCGGCGCTGGTGAAGAGGCTCGAAGCCAAGAAGTAGGCTGGCGCGGCTTTGGCAGTAGGCGCTAGGGTGCCTGCTCATGCTCGACGACCAGGTCCTCGACGCGCGCGCGCTACACGGCAACAAGAAGCGCTGGCTCACGATCGTGGGCGGCAACGTCGCGTTGCTGGTGGTGATGGTCGGCATCCCGTGGCTGCGCGGGTACCTGCGCTCGCGCGAGCTGTGGCGGGGCTACGCCGCGTACGGCGCCTGCTTGTTCGGCGGCAAGGAGAGCGCGGAGCCGGGGCTCGGCTTGCCGCCGAGTCACGAGGCCTACTTCGCCACGCGTGCGGTGCGCGAGCCGGGCTGGGCGCAGAAGTGCGACGGCAAGCTCGGCGCGCTGGCGCTGCCCGACGCCACGTTCATCCTGCCCTCGGTGAAGGTGGCCGAGATGGACCTGCGCGCGGCGGTGAAGCTGCTGCGCAAGGAGCTGCTGCCGCTGGCGGCGCGCGCCCCCGGCAACCGCTTGTCGGTGCTGCCGCTGCGCGCGTTCGAGCGCGTGCGCGCGGGCCTGGCCAACCACACGCGCGCGAGTGGCGCGGCGGAGGTGCCGGAAGGCGCGGCGTTCACGATGGCGAGCAGCGTGCCGGTGTTGCCCACGCCCGCGCGTTTCCCGCTCTACGCCGGTGCGCACGCGTTGTTGTCGCTGTGGGGCTCGGACGCGGAGCTGTACGCGCTGGCGACCGACCACACCGGCGTGTCGTCGGTGCACGTGCAGGGTGGTGCGCTGACGCAGAACCGCGTGTCGCGCCCCAAGCTGCTGGAGGCCGCGCTGCCGCGTGCGCGTCCGGAGTCGTTCGTGTGGGCGATGTCGCGCGCGCGTTGTGCGGAGCGCGAGCACGGCTGCGCGGACAAGGCGCTCGGCATCGCGCGCGTCTCGCTGCCGGTCGAGAGCATCCCCACGCCGCGCTGGCTCGGTGCACACCCGAGCGGTCGGCTCGATCGCAGCTTGTGGCGCGACGACGCGCGCGTGATCGTCGCGGCCGTGACGTCGCAGGGCGAGACGGAGCTGCGCGAGTTCGCGCTCGACCGCGAGGCGGAGGCGAGCGCCCAGGCGGACATGCCGCCGCTGGCCGCGAGCAAGACCTGGCCGGTGCGTGCGCCGGGGGACCCGCTGTTGTTGCCGCGGCCCGGTGGCCCGCGCGTGCTGATGGCCGCGCGCACGGACACCGCGATGACGCTGTCCGAGCTGACGCCCGAGGCGCTGACTCCGCTCGCGTCGCTGCCCGGTGCGGGCGCGCCGTGGGTGGTCGCGTGCCAGGACGGAGAGTCGGTGCAGCTCGCGTTCGGCCACGAGCACGCGCTGGTGGTGCGTCAGAACGAGACGCAGTTCGAGCCGCTGTCGGTGGAGCTCGCGGACGTCGTCGATGCGCAGGATGCGGCGTACGATCGCGTGCGCCCGCTGTGTGGAGCCGGAGCGACGCTGCGCACGCTGGTGCACGAGAAGAACGGTCGTCTGACGCTGGTGTCGTGCACACCCGGGCAGCCCAAGTGCAGCAGCACACCGGTCGCCGGCGATGTGCACGGGTTCGCCGCGCTGGTGCACAACGAGCGCCTGATCGTCGCCTACGCAGGCGCGGGCGATGCGTCGCAGGTACGCGTGCGCAGCCTGGCGCTGAGCGCCACCGACGCCGCCGAGGAGCAAGTCCCGGCCGTGTGCTGGTCCGACTCACGCGGCCTGTGCGGCACCCCCACGCTCGCGCTCGTGGGTGAGCGCGTGCTGCTGGGAGGCCGCGAGGGCACCGACTTGCGCGTACTCGAGTCCGGCGACGCAGGCCTGACCTGGATCCCGCTGAAGGGCCTCAACCGCAAGGACTAAGGGTTGGACGCCACCAGCGCGGAGCCTTCGCTCGGCGGCAATACGGGGGCCCTGGCGCCATCGCGTACGCGGATCAGGCCGTTGAGCACGCCGACGTAGGCGGTGCCGTCGGGGGCGATCGAGATCGCGGCCCAGTTGTTGTCGTAGCGAACGCCGGTGCCGGTCAGTACCTGGTACACGGTCTTGCCGGTGTGCCAGTCGAGCGCCGTGAAGTAGTACGCGTCGCCGCTCTGGTCGGGCAGCTTGGTGTAGAGGTAGACGAGTCCGGTCTCCGTCGACAGCTTGGGCACCGTGGTCTGCGAGATCTCCTGGCTCTCCCACACCACGTCGCAGCCCGACTCGTCGTCGCGCACGTCGATGCGCGCGATGCCGGGGGCGCTGGTCTTGCCGCCGCGCATGGTGGCGAAGATGTCGTAGCCCGCGTTGTTCTCGACGATCAGCGAGCGCTGGTAGCCGATGAACGTGTTCTCGCTGGCGCTCTTGTTGGGCGCGAACACAGCCTGCGTGCACACGCGGCGCTCGGCGACGGTGCGATCCCGGCGCATCACGATCACGTTCATGCGCGGCTCGGCGTTGTCTCCGATGGCGACGTAGTCATCGCCCAGCAAGGTCGGCGTGGTGCCCGAGCCCTGGTTGATCTGGCCCACCTTGCGCCGCGTGCCGCGGTCGTACGTCTCGCGCCAGATCACCTCCAGCTTGCCGAACGAGCCGAGCTCGACGCGATACAGGGCGTGATCCGACACCACGTACGCCGCCTCGCGGTCGATGCTGAACGAGTTCTCGATCTCCTCGCCGGGCAGGCGCAGCGTGCGCACCTCGCGCTTGCTGGTGACCACGCCGAGCGTGCCGTAGCGCGCCACGAACCAGTAGTTGCCCTGGAAGTCCGGCAGCACCGCGGTGATCTTGTCGAGCGAACCGTCGGCGAACGAGAGCGCGCTGCGCAGGTCGATGCGCTCCTCGCGCTCCAGGCGCGGACCGTTGGGCTCCTCGCGCACGGCGACGATGTCGATGGTGCCGTCCGCGGTGCCGACCACCGCGCGGTTCTGGTTGTCGAGGTAGAAGTATGCGCCACCGGAGGTGTCGTTCATCGCCTTGCGCAGGCGCATCACCGACGTCCGGCGCGCCGGCAGCTCGTAGCTCGACAGCACGTGCAGCGTCTCGGGATCGAGCAGCAGCAGCACCGGCGTGCGCGTCTTGACGCACACCGTGATGATGCGGCCGTGGCGATCGAAGTTGATGGTGGGGCACTCGCCGCCGAGGTAGCCCATCGCGCGCGAGGCGACCTCCGGCTGACGGCCGAGCGGTCCCGACCAGCCGTAGGTGTTCGAGGTGTACGAGTCCGCGTGCATGTTGCTCGCGCCGCGGCGAGCCATGAACGGGTGCTGCGGCAGGGCAGGGCTCTGCAGCGGCCGGGGCTCGTGGGCGCGACCGATGCGCTGCGGGACCAGCGCGCTGAACGCCTCGTCCCGCACGATCGAGCGCGGCGCGCCGCGCATGTGGCCGCAGCCGACCAGCGCGAGCAGCATCAGGCAACAAGCCATCGACCCGAGCTGCGGGAGAGATGGGTTGTGTCCGGGGCGCGCGGTCGACTTCACGGGCAGAGCTCCTGCAGAGGGTGTCCGCACCCCTACAGCAAGCGCCGATCCAGACTGAAAGCTGAATCAAATCATGGATGAGGCACTAAAACACACAAGTCATGCTGTGGAATCGCTGGAACTTCCGTGAAATGCGACGGGTAGTGCCGTGGGATTTCCCGGGCTCCCTTCTCCCCGGTAAGGACAGGCCTTTGTGATAGAGAACGCCGCCGATGCGATGGCTGACGTTCGCGCTGTGTCTCTGCCTCACCTGGACTGCCCGCGCGGACGAGGTCGAGCGCTTCACGCTCCCCAACGGACTGCGCGTGGTCCTCGCGCCCAACCAGCACCACTCCCGCGCGATGCTGCTCGTGCGCTACGCCGTGGGCCATCGTGACGACCCCAAGGGCTACCGCGGGCTCGCGCACCTCACCGAGCATCTGACCTTCACGCAGCTCGACGGCCTGGCCGAGATGGAGAAGCTCGGGGCCAGTGAGATCAACGGCATCACGATGCCGGACGAGACCGTGTACACGGCGTACCTGCCGCGCCGCTCGCTGCAGACGGCGCTCTGGCTGGAGGCATCGCGCATGGCCTTCCAGCTCGATCGGCTGAGCGAGCGCCAGGTGGCGAACGAGGAAGAGATCGTGGTCGCCGAGTGGCGCGAGCGCCGCCACAACAGCGGAGACGATCTCGTGGGCCCACAGATCGCGCGCGCACTCTATCCCGAGACGCATCCCTACCACGTGCGCGGCGACGACCCCGACGACGTGCGCTTCACCAAGCTGCCCCACGTGCAGTGGTTCGCGCAGCAGCACTACCGGCCCGAGCGCGCGACGGTCGTGGTGGTGGGCGCGTTCGACCTGGAGCAGGTGCGCGGCTGGACGCAGCTGTACTTTGGCGCCGTGCGCGCCACGGGCGCTGCGCAGCCGCGTCCGCACGAGCACGCTCCGGCTCCGCTCGCCAAGCACTGTGTGCTGGACCTCCCGATGAACTACGCGGACGAGGTGCTGCACGCGGTCTGGCTCGGGCCCGCGCGGTTCAGTGACGACGCCATGGTGATGCGGGTGATCGAGCGCCTGCTCGACGGCCACTCGCACGCGCCCCTGCTGCAGCTGGCGCAGGAAGATCCGCAGGTGGCCACCACCTCGTTCGAGCGGCTGGAGCTGGAGCTGGCGAGCGAGATCCACGTGATGATCGAGGCGCGCGCGCCGACCGAGGCGGAGGCGCTGGTGCCCAAGCTGAACGCGACCCTGCGTAAGGTGCAGCATGGGCAGCTGAACGACGGCGTGCCCGCGGCGGTGCGCAGCGCGATCGAGCTGGCCGAGCGCGAGCAGACCCGGCTGGCGGCGCGAGCGAGCGCACTGGCCGAGGAGAGTACGCCGACGCTCGCCCAGCTGCGCGCGCGGCTGGCCAGAGTCACCGGCGACGACGTGGTGCGCGTCGCGCGCAAGTGGCTCGATCCCCAGCGTCGCGTGCTCGTGTACCTGACTGGGCGCAACGTGGACAGCGGGCGCGCGCACGTGGACTGCGAGCCGACGCCATGAAGCGCTTCCTGCTCACGCTCGGGCTCGTCGGCTGCGCGCATCGTGCGCCGCTGCCATCACCCAGTATGCCCCTGGTGGCGACGTCGCGGCTGGAGTTCCCGCAGCGACCACGCATCAGCGAGCCCCCGTCGCCCGTCGAGTTGCCCGCGATCGAGAGCTACCGACTCGCGAACGGGCTCTCCGTGCTGGTGGTGCCGCGACCGGGCACGCGCGGGGTCACGATGCGCTACGCGGCCGGGCAGGGCGGCGTGCAGGGCCTCGACGAGCAAGGCTGGTCCGCGCTGGCACGCCGTGTCGCGCAGCGTGCGGTGCTCGAGAGCCCCATCGAGGTCGCGCTGACGTGTCGCGCGGCTGGCACGCTCTCGGGCTCCTGGCTGGAGCTGGACACACGCAAGGAAGACCTGCCCAGCGCGCTGCGTGTGCTGGTGGATGCGCTGGCTCCGCAGCCGATCCCGAGCGAGGTAGTCGGCGTCGCCGTGGACGACCAGCTGGATGAGCTGCACGACGAGCTGTACTACCAGAGCGAGCTCGCTCGCAGGCACGCCCACCAGATCCTGTACGGCGACGAGCATCCGTTCGCGAGCTCCCTGAACGGCTCGCTGAGCACGCTCAAGCCACTCACCGTCGAGGGGCTGGGCGAGTACAAGGCGCTGGCGTTTGCGCCGGAGCACAGCGCGCTGGTGATCGTGGGCGACCTCGATGCCGCGACGCTGCCGGCGCAGCTGGCGCAGGCGTTCGCCGCGCTGCCAGCGAGCGGACGCAAGCTGATGGGACCGCCCAAGGCGCAGGCCGAGCCCAGCAAGAACGTCCGCGGCCTGTTGACGGCGGGGCGCACCGCCTACGTCATGTTCTCGTATCGCGCACCCGCGCAGGACAGCGCGGACGACGCGCCGTTCCAGCTGCTCAGCTTGCTCACCGGCGATCTGTCGGCATCGCGCCTGCACCAGGCGCTGCGCGAGCAGGGCGCGCTGACGTACTCGGTCGACGCATCCGTGGCGCAGCGACGCGGCGGGGCCACGTTCGACATCGAGACGCAGGTCGAGCCGGAGTCGCTGCTCAAGGCGCTGCGCGTGATCGACGTCGAGCTGGCGCGGCTGCGCGACCAGCTGGTCTCGGACGACGAGCTGGCGCTGGCCAAGCTGCAGGCGCGCGAGAGCTTCGCGCAGCGGCTGGAGGACGACGCACAGCTGGTGGCGATGCTCGGCCAGGACTTCACGCTGCAGGGACGCTCGTTCGCGGAGGCGCCCACGGACTTGCTGCGCAAGCAACTCGATGCGTTCGACGCGGTCACGAGCGAACAGCTGCGCGATGTCGCGCGGCGCTACCTGCAGCCAGCGCAGCGCGCGGCCGCGGTGGCCGGACCGCTGCACAAGTTCCAGTTCGAGCTGGGCCGCTGGTACGAAGGCTCGATCGACTTCTTCGCGCCGAAGCGGATCGCCGACTACCTCGAGTAGGTCTGCTCC
>JBEVNG010000558.1:0-7894 GCA_040508235.1 Polyangiales bacterium
CCTGCCGCGCAGCCGTGGCAGCCCAAGCTCAGTCGCGGGTGACGCCCAGCTTCTCGACGACCTTGTCGACGATGTCCCACTCGCGCGGATCGACTTCGTCGTCTCCCCACACGCCGTGCTCGGCGAGCGTGACGATGTCGTCGCGGTCCTTGGGGTTGGGGAACAGCGCCGCGAGCCGGTCGAGATCGAGCTCGCGCTTGCTCAGCTCCTCGATGTAGCCGCGCGCGTCCTGGCCATCCGGCAGGATGCGGGAGATGAGCTTCAGCTCACGCTCATCCACGCGGCGGTCCGCGACCACCAGGTGCACGAGCAGCGTCAGCAAGAGCTCGGTGGGCTCGTCGCGCTGCACCTTCTTGGGCGCCTCGGGGTTCTCGAGCAGCTTGATGAGTTCGGAAGGCTTCATACGTGGGACCTCGGTTCGACGAGCATGGTTGGCCACGTAGCCAAGCGCAACCGAGGCGCTAGGCCTTATCGCGTCAGGGCTCGTATGCCGGCGCCGTCACCACGCGCATGGCCAACAGAGTGCCCCCATTGCTCAAGACGTAGCCACGCCCGCCGGCCGTCGACGCGCGCGCGATGAAGCCGTGGCCGGTGTCGATGCGACCCAGCTCGTCGCCCGTGGCGAGCGAGAGCGCGACCAGCGAGCCCTTGCTGTCCCCGAGCAACACCGCGCCACGCGCGACCTGCGGCACGCCGAACGAGCCACGCTCGTTGGGCTTGAGCCAGCTCGCGCTGCGCGTGGCCAGCTCGAAGCGTGCGATGCCCTTGTCGGCGGAGACCACGATCAGCGCCGTGTCGTCGGCCGCCGCCAGGCCGGTGATGCCGGTCCAGTCGGGCGCACGCCAGACCACGCTGCCGTTGTTGGCGTCGAGGCAGTAGATGCCGGCGCCGAACGACGCCGCGTACACGAAGTCGCCGATCTTCACCGGCGTGGTGTCGACGTCGACGTAGCGCGGGCGCCCTGGCTCCACCTCGGGCACGTCGCCCACGGTCGGGCGCTCCCACTTGGGCCGGCCGTCGAGCGCGTCGAGCGCCACCACCGCGCCGTCGTTGAAGCCGCTGAGCAGCACGCCGTCGTCGGTCAGCGTCATGCCCGCGTGGCCGGACACGAGGAAGCCCTCGGAGCGGTCGCGCTTGTAGCTCCACAGCACGTTGCCATCGGCGCGCCCGCGGCTCTCGATCACGTCGTCCTCGGTGAGGATGTAGATCGCATCGCGGAACAGCACGGGCTTCTGGCGCAGCGCGGCGCCCGACTGGGCCTTCCAGCGCAGCTTGCCGCTGCTGGGCGTGAACGCGTACAGCTCGCCGCGCTCGGTGCCCACGTACAGCTCGTCGGCCTCGGGATCGACCACCGGCTCGCTCTCGATGGCGTCGTGCAGCTCGAACCGGTAGAGCGACTTGCCCTCGAAGTTGAGCGCATGCAGCGCACCCGAGGTGGCGCCCACATAGACCCGCCCGTGCTGCTCGTCGATCGCAGCCACCGCGTTCTCGATCGGGCGGTAGTTGCCGCGACGCGAGGGCGTGAGCTCCTTGCGCCACTGCACGCGCAGCGCCCCGCGCCCGCTCTTGCTCAGGTCGCTGCCGCCCGTGCCGAACAGCTTGAGAGGCTCGTCCCTGTGCAGCGCCGCGCAACCGCACAACGCGAGGCAAAGCACAGCGATCCTCATTCCGGCGCCTTGTTCTGCTGCTGGCGCTGGAGTTGCTCGATCATGCGCTGGATCTGCTCTTCGCTGAACTGCTGCGCGCCACCGGCACCGCCGCCGCCCGCGCCGAGGCTCGAGCCCTTGTCGACCAGCGAGCTGTCGATCTCCGCCAGCCGGACCTCGACCTCGGAGCGCAGGTAGCGACTGGGCGCGCTGCCCTCCGCGGGCGTGCTGAGGCGATCGTAGAGCGTCTTGAGCAACGTCTTGCCGCCCTCGGCGTCGCCGCGCGCGAGCTGCATGCGCGCGAGGTGGTACTCGCCCAGGTCCTTGTTGCCGTCGAGCTTGGACAGCTGCTCGTACTTCTTGCTGGCCTCGGCGTTCTTGCCGGCGGCCTCGAGCGCGATGCCCGCGCCCTCCAGCGCACGCGCCGCCAGCCCGGGGTCCTTGTCGCCGCTCAGCGCCTCGAAGCGCTTGCTGGCGTCGTCGAACTTGCCGAGCTGCACCAGCGACGCACCGCCCGCCAGCTTGGCCCAGCGTGAGGTCCCGTCGTCGCCCTTGGCGATCGCGTCGAACGCGGCCAGCGCCTTCTCGGCGCGCTCCTGCTCGCTCTTGAACACCGGCTTGCCGTCGTCGTTCTTGCCGTCGGTGTCGTCGGCGTCGATGCCGGCGCTGGCCAGCTCGAGCGCCTTGGTCAGCTCGGCGGCCTGCTCGGCGGAGCCCGCGCTCAGCAGCTGGCGGCCGAAGATCGCGCCGAGCGCGAGCACCAGCGCGACCGCGATGCCGCCGACGATCTTGCCGCGGTTGTCCTGCATGAAGTCGCTGAACTCGGTGGCCGTCTTCTGGACCTCCGCGGGCAGTGCCGGCTCGACCGGACCGCGGCCGAACAGCTTGTCGGCCTCTTCCTGCTCCTTCTGCCGCACGACCTCCTCGGCGCGCGCGCGCTCTTCCTTGGCGTCGCGCTTGTCGACGGCCTTTTGCGCCTTCTTCGCGGCCAGGCGCTGACCCGGCGTCAGCTTGATGCCCGTGCTGGGGGCAGTCGTGGAAGCAGGCGGTTCACCCGCGCCCTGCTCGGGCTCGTTCGGCGTCTCGCCCTCGGGAGTGTTCTCTTCGACCATGCGGCTCGATCCTCGCTGTCCGAGCCTGCCGTCGTGCGGCGTAGGGCTCGCTTCGTGCGTGCTCAGGGCCGCGCGAAGGGCGTCGACTATACCCGCGCCCCTCTCCCAGTCAACGCTGGCCGAGGTCGCGCATGGGCTGTAACATCCACGCGAAATGGCGCGCGATCGCAAGCGTTTCGGCACCGGCATCGCGATCGCGTCGCTGCTCTGGCTGGTCGGCCTGGGGCAGGCGCGTGCCTACGACGAGCAGTGGAGCCTCGACGGCGCGCTCGGCTACGCGCTGCTGGCGCGCGACGACGGGCCCACGAGCCAGGGCGCCAGCGTCGATCTCGGCGCGTCCTGGGGCGTGTCCGACAGCATCGTGCTGCGCGGCACGCTCGGCTACGCGCTGCTCGCCCACGCCACCCGGCGCGAGACCGTCTACGAGCACCTCGGCCGCCTGCGCGCCGAGGGCCTGTACCTGCTCGACGTGCTCAAGCTGGTGCCGTTCCTCGGCGTCGGCCTCACGCTCAGCACGGCGCAGCACGGCGCGCAGGAGATCCCGCTGCGCCCCGGCGTGCACCTGCTGCTCGGGCTCGACTACCTGGCCTCGCGCACCTGGTCCGCGGGCATCGACGTGCGCAGCGGCATCTTGTTCGAGTCCGGCGAGCTACTGAGCGCCACCGACGTCTCGCTGCGCCTCAGCCGCATGTTCGAGCTGTTCTAGCTTCAACAGCGGGCGCAGCTTGGCCAGCTTCTTGGCGCCGATCCCGCGCACGTCATCGAGCGCCTCGAGGCTCCGAAAACCACCCCGACGCGCCCGCTCCTCCACGATCTCGCGCGCCAGCCGCGGCCCCACCCCGGGCAGCAATTCCAGCTCGGTCGCGCTGGCGCGGTTCAGATCGAGCGCCTGGCCGTCGCGCAGTCGATCGCCCTCGTGAGTCTGCGCCGGGGCCGTGACGGCGATGCGGCGCACGGGCGCGGGCGCGTCTCCTTGCCGGGCCAGCGCCGCCGCCCCCGCACACGCCAACAGCGCCAGCAGCACGAGCCGCGCGTCGGAGGTCGTGTGCACACAACGCTATCGTCCGTGACGGGACGTCAGTTGCTCGGCTTCGGCTCGCCCGCGTCCTCGGGCGCCGGCGGCGGCTTGGGCGGCTCCTCCGGCGGCGGCTCCGCGGGCACACCCACCTCCTCGACCAGCTTCTTCTCCAGCCGGTCGAGCAACATCACCTCGACGTAGCTCGGCTGCCCGCGCACCTGGATCACGGCCACCGTAGTCGGCCGCGCGCCCTTGGCCTGCGGGATCAGCTCGATGCTGCCCGGGAAGCGCTTGCCGTTGGCGACGTACTCGAACAGCACGTAGCCGCCCTCCTGATCGCGGTCGGTGACCGCCAGCTGCAGGTCGACCCGGATCATGCGCAGCGCCGCGTTCCACACCTGGTCGATGCGCTGCGGCAGCTCGCGCTGCTTGCGCGCCAGCGCCAGCCTCGGCGACGCCAACACCAACAGCCCCGCGATCAACAGCCCCCGCCGATCCATGACCCAGAGGGTACCAGGTTCGCCCGCTCAGCTGTGGTGTCTAGGCGGCGGTAGCTCACTCTCGCCGATGCGCGGCGCGATCAGGTCGGTCAGCCGCACGTGCATGCGCAGCAGCGGGATGACCCCGATCGCGCTCATCACCAGCGCGTTGAGCACGTACACGAAAAACACGAACAGGGAGCCCTGCACGCCGACCAGCGACTCCGGGAAGTACAGCTTCAAGGCCGCCGAGACCGCGATCTGGAAACTGCCGAACATGCCCGGACCGCTCGGCAACAGGATGCCCAGCGCCAACACCCCCATCACCGCCACCGCGTGTCCGAGCTCCATCGGCAGCCCGCAGGCGAGCCCGAGCACCCACATGAAGCAGGCGTTGATGCCCCAGTAGAGCAGCGTCTCCAGGGCGAAGCCGAACGCCAGCCGCGCGTCGCCGATCGAGCGGAGGCCATCGGCCACGCTGTCGACCTTGCGCGACAGCGTCTCGCCGAGCTGCGGCGACACCAGCGCGAACACCTTCTCCGTCATCCGCACCGCCAGGTCGCGCTGCCACAGGAACGCGGCCAGCGCGATCAGGGCGCACACGAACACGGTCAGCACGAGGCCGGCGTAGTACGGCACGGCCCGCGCGATCGGATCGTTGGTGTTCAGCCGAGGCAGCGCCCAGAGCGACCAGGCCACGCACAGGCTGGTCAGCGCGCCATCGAACACGCGCTCCACGGCGACGGTACCCAGGCCCGCCGAGATGGGGATGCCCGCGCGCAGCTTGCTCAGCGCCGGGCGCACGAACTCCCCGAGCCGCAGCGGCAGCGCGAAGATCGCGAAGAAGCCGACCCAGTTGACCAGCACCACCTCGCGCAGCGGCAGCTTCTTCACCGGCGCGATCAGGAAGCGCCAGCGCGTCGCGCGCAGCACCGTCAGCATCATGAGCAGCGAGGTCGCCACGCCGATCAGCGACCAGTCGACCAGGCGAAACGTCTCGCGATGCGGAAAGATCGGCACCCCGCCGCGCTCCGCGATCCAGGCGAACAGCCCGCCCAGCGCGAGCGACACCAGCAGCTTCGGCCACAGCTTGGGCGGCTTGTTGCCCACGATCTTCCCGCTCACAGCGTCGGCTCTCCCGCCAGCAGGCGACGCGGGTTCTCGGCCAGGAGCAGCCGCGCCTCGTCGTCCCCGACCAGCTTGTGGAGCACCTTCAGCGCCTCGGCCACGCGCGCCAGATCCGGCAGACCGTGGGTGTCGGTGGCGGCGATCGTGTAGGCGCCCTCCTCCAGCATACGCTCGGCCGCCTTGCGCGCGCTTCGGCCGTACTTGCCGACCAGCGACATCAGGTCGAGCTGCAGGGCGACGTCCTGATCGAGCAGCTTGTCGGCCGCGTCGGTGCGCTTGAACAGCGGCACGTAGCGCTCCGGGTGCGCGAGCACGACGCGAAAGCCCTTGCCCGCGATGCGAAAGACCAGCCGCTCGAGCGCCACCGGGAACGCCTCGTTGGGCAGCTCCAGCAACATCGCGTGGCCACCCGGATACGGCACCAGCCCGCCCGCCTCGATGCGATCGAGCAGCCGACTGTCGCAGTGATGCTCCGCCGCCAGGCCCAGCGACGGCATGGTGGGGTCGGTGCCGAGCTCCCCGACGAATTGCTCGAACGCGCTGGTCAGCTTGGCGCGATCGTTCTCGAACATGCCCTCGCGAATGTGCGGCGTGGTGACCAGGCGCTCCCAGCCCAGCGCCTTGAGCCCACGACAGACCTCGCGCGCCTCGTCGAGCGTGCGCACGCCGTCGTCGACCCCGGGCACGTAGTGCAGGTGCAGATCGATGTACCCGGCCACGCTCACTCCTTCGCCGTATCCATGGAGAGCCGCCGAGCGTCGTACTCCGCGCGCGCCCGTTCGAGCAAGCTCTCACGCGTGTTGCGCGCCGGGTCCTCCAGGACGAGCTCCAGCAGGTGGTCCAGCAGCACGCCGAGGATCGGCCCCGGCTTCAGCGCCAGCTCGCTCATCAACGTGCGCCCATCGAGCGCCAGCTCCCGCGTGGTGAGCGGCGTGTCCTGGGTCACCAGCTCGCGCAGCTGACCGGCGAGCCGCTCGGCCTGCACCGTGGACCCCAGGAATGCCTCGCTCACGACGATCCCGAACGCGGCGATCTCGGCGAGCCAGGGTCGCCCCACCTGCCGGGCGAAGCGGCGCACCTCCGCGGCGTGCTCGAAGCTCGCCTCGGGCGCCGCCCAGCGCAGCAGCCGCGCCACCCGCTCGCGCTCCGCGTTGGCGTAGCGGTAGCGCTGCAGCCAGTCGTCGAGGCCGGCCTCCTGGCGCAGGGGATAGAGCAGCGCCGCCAGTCGCACGATCGGGTCGCGCGGAGCCAGGTCGACGGCCTTCAATGCCTGGGCGAAGCGCACGTCGTCGAGCTCAGCGAGCTCGGCGTAGGTGGCGGCGAGGATGCCCGTGCGGCGCATCACCTCGAACGCCCGCGACGGCGCACGCGCCTTGAACGCCTTGAGCCACTCCTCGCGCACCCGCTCGGCGGACACGCGCTGGAAGGTCGGCAGCGTGGGCGCGATCGCCGCCTCGGTGGCCGGGTCCAGCTCGAACTCCAGCGTGGCCGCGAAGCGCGCCGCCCGCAGCACGCGCAGCCCGTCCTCCGAGAAGCGCCGCGCGGGCTCGCCGACGGCGCGGATGGTGCGGGCCTCCAGGTCGCGCAGCCCCTCGAACGGATCCTCCAGCGCGTCCGCGACCGGGTCGTAGGCGATCGCGTTGATGGTGAAGTCGCGCCGGCTCAGGTCCTCGCGGATGTCCGATACGTACTCCACGTGGTCGGGCCGCCGGCCGTCGCTGTAAGCACCTTCTCCTCGCAGCGTGGTGACCTCGTAGCCCTCGCCACGATGGCGAACGGTCACGGTGCCGTGCTGGATGCCGGTGGGGATCACGCGCGGGAAGATCTTCGCCACCCGCTCGGGCCGGGCGTCCGTGGCCAGGTCCCAGTCGGCGGCGGGCTGGCCGCGTAAGAGATCGCGCAAACAACCACCGACCACCCACCCGCGGTGGCCATTGCGCGCGAGGGTCTGGCACAGCTCGATCACCGGGGCCGGAATGTCTTCAGGGCGGATACGCGTACACAAGCTGCCACCTGAGCGCTGTCGAGGCCGGAGAGGGAGGGCAGCAGCGTAGCAGCTCCCGTCCATGTGCGAGGTTCCCCTCGCGGGGTCTGCGCGAGGTGGTGCTATAGTCCGGGTTTCGCGGCCACATTGCGGCACAACCCGCCTGCACCGTGTCTTGGCTCGCGCGCGGAGACACCGCGCGCTTCGACCCCGCAGAAGTGCATCCATGCGCCGACTTTTTCGCTCCTACAGGCCCCTCCTCGCTGTCGCTGCCGTTCTCGTCGCCTTCGGGGTGACGTTCGTCTGGCCGCTCGAGAACGCGCTCGACTTCGACATCGATCGCTCTCCGCGGGCCCAGGCCGCCAAGCAACAAGACGCCTACGACCTGCGACGACTGCGCGTGCTCAGCCGCGTGATCCTCAAGGTCAAGGACTCGTACGTCGAGCCCAAGCGCGTCGATGCGCGGCGCATGCTGCTGAGCGGCCTGAACGCCATCCAGCGCGCGGTCGCCCCGGTCCTGGTGCACT
>JBEVNG010000564.1:0-5658 GCA_040508235.1 Polyangiales bacterium
CCAACACGGCCTACAACCGCAGCGTCTGGCAGCGCACCATGTCGCTGATCAACGCGCTGAACGGGCAGAAGGTCTGCAACAAGAAGGGTGGCATCATCAAGGCCACCACCGGCATCGGCGAGCTGTACTTCCCGGCCTTCATGCCGGACGGCTACGCCGAGTGCGCCCTGGCCGAGATCCAGGATGCGCTCGAGATCTACTCGCAGTCCGTGATCGGCACGGCGCAGATCAACATCAAGGACGACTTCGCGAGCGGCCTCGCGCTGTTCGGTTCGGCCACCGGCATCAGCGGCTCGGTGGGGCAGATCCAGGAAGCCGGCTCCGAGATCAAGGGCTTCACGGAGAAGCCTACCCCGCAGGCGCTGGCGCGCTTCATCTTCGCGCCGCGCAGCGAGTGGACCAACAACCTGTTCGGTCCGCAGCTGACCAACTACGGCGTCGACGTCGCGCAGTACGAGCGCAACGGCCTGTTCCCGATCGAGGTGGTCGACGAGAAGACGCCGCTCGGCAGCTCGCCCTCGTCGTTCCTCACCATCGGCAAGTCGCTGATCAAGGCGTTCGACGACAAGGAACTGCGCACGGCCGACCCGCTCACGGGCAAGACCACGCTCAAAGACGGCTACATGTTCGGCAACCTGCTGAGCGTCCTGCACCAGCACTGGCCGCTCAAGAGCACCGAGCCGTGCCCCGAGGAGTTCACCGACGAGAACTTCGGCTGCACGCAGAGCCTCGACCGCAACGCCAAGTTCTACGCGCCGCAGTCGGGCCTCGCCTCGTACGAGATGCTGCTCGCGGAGGCCTTCGACGACGAGGACTTCGTGGGCATCCTGTCGCGCGCGTCGGCTGCGCTCGCCAAGGTCAAGGTCGCCACGCCTGGCGGCGAGGTCGACGGCGTCAAGGCGCTGGGCGACTTCGTGCAGCGCCTGGTCACCGCCGACCCCGCGATCAAGAAGTGGAACGGCGACACCACCACGCGCACCAACCTGTGCCGTGACGACGGCGCCGGCGGCTGCGTGGACGGCGTGGGCAAGGCGATCGCCCAGCTCGCCCCGATCCACCTGGTGGCCGACGCGCTGCACGCGATGGATCAGGTGTGGGAGGCCGAGCCCGAGCGCCACGAGGCGTGGCTCCAGGGCCGCAGCGACATCATCGATCAGCTGCTGACCACCGAGCGCTCCGGCAGCCCCGGCGCGTACAAGTACCAGCTGCGCGATCGCACCGCGTACGAGATCGTGCACCCGGCGCTCAGCTGGCTGACCAAGCAGCTGGAGCGTCACCAGGCCGCGAACGACCTGGAGCCCTGGGCCCTCGGTCTGTCCGAGCGCCTGGCCAAGGTGGTTCGCCACCCGATCACCGCCGGCGTGGTCGACCTGCTGGATGCGTTCTGGCCCGAGGAAGAGGCCAGCGGCGCATTCACCGAGGTCGTCGCGTACATGACGGACGAGAACAACGAGGGCTCGTACCGCGCGATGCTCACCGCGATCGCGGACTCGATGTTGTTGCTCGACCGCGACGACCAGCTCTCGCCGGCGATCCAGTTCGCCGCGCTGGTGCTGGCCCCGAACGTGTTCGAGGCGATCGACGGCGCGACTCCGCCCAACGCGGCCGAGAGCACGGCCTACGCCGCGCTCGAGCTGACCGGCGGCGTGGTCACCACGCTCAACGATCCCAAGCAGAACAAGTTCAAGAAGGACGGCGAGCCGACCGCGCTCACCAAGCTCTTGAACAACGCCGTGTTGGCGACCGGCAACGAGCGCTCGGCGCTCGAGGTGCTGATCGACGCCGCGGCCGACGTGAACCGCCCCAACCTCGACGCGACCGCACTCGACCCGCTCACGGCCGAAGAGAACCGCGATGTGTTTGGCGACGTGAAGCTGTTCCTGAAGGACGACAAGTCCGACCAGCGCAGCATGGAACGTCTGTACGAAGTTATTCAGAATCGTAAGGCCAACTAATGAGTAAGGCGTATTCCTGGGCCTCGCGGCTGACCCTCGGGTTGGCCGTACTGGCGGCGTCCGTGCTGAGCACGAACGAAGCGCATGCGGGCGGCTTGTACCTGTTCGATCGCGGTGCGCGCGCGCTCGGTCGCGGCGGCGCGTTCGTGGCGGGCGTCGATGATCCGAGTGCGCTCTGGTACAACCCGGCCGGCCTGCTCGCGTCGAAGAACCAGCTGGTCGCGGACGCGGTCTTGCCCGTGCTGCTGGCCGACTTCACCAAGATGAACGGCGACGGCTCGTACGGGCCGACGGTGACGGCCAAGCCGACGCCGATCCCGATCCCCACGCTCGCGATCAGCCACCTGGTGGGCAAGAAGCTCGCCTGGGGCGCGGGCATCCTGGCGCCGATGGTGGTGCTGATGAACTGGGAGCAGAGCGTCGGCAAGGATCGCCAGCCGTCGCCCACGCGCTACTCGCTGCTGGAGCTCAAGGGCACCGTGCTCGCGAACGTGACTGCGGGCTTCGCGTACCAGGCGCTCGACTGGCTCACGATCGGCGCGGACCTGCAGTTCCAGATGGGTTACCTGCGCGCCAAGACGGCCCTCACCGGCTGCGACGGCGTGATCTGCAACTTCCCGGAGGAGCCCACCTCGGACTTCTACGCCACCGTGAAGACGTTCCCCACGTACGGCCTGACCGGCGTGATCGGCGCGATCGCGGACTTCAAGATCCTGAAGTTCGGCGCGTCGGTGATGCTGCCGTACACGCTGCGCGGTCGCGGCTGGATCGACGTCAAGATGCCGACCAGCGCGCTGTTCGAGGACGCGTACCTCGACGGCGACAAGGTCAAGATCAACGTCAAGTTCCCCACCATCCTGCGCTTCGGCAGCGAGCTCAAGCTCGTGAAGTGGCTGGCGCTCGAGGGTGACTTCGTGTGGGAACAGTGGTCGCGCCAGAAGTCGATCGACATCAAGACCGACGGCGTGCGCGTGCGCGACGTGACGGGCATCGGCGACTACGACGTCGGCGACGTCAAGATCGAGCGCAAGATGAAGAACGTGTGGAGCTTGCGCGGTGGCTTCGAGGCCAGCTGCGCGCGCTCCATCTGCGGCAAGCTCGACTTCCAGCTGCGCGGCGGCCTCGCCTACGAGACCGGCGCGTTCACGTCGCAGACGCTGCAGCCGTTCACCATCGACACCAACAAGGTGGTGCTCAGCGGCGGCTTCACGATCGGCCTGGCCAAGTGGCTGCGCTTCGACACCGTGGCCGGCCTGATCTTCATGCAGAACCTGGACGTCAAGGACAGCACCATCCGCCAGCCGCAGGCGATCCGCCCGCCCAACAGCGAGCTGGTCAGCGTGATCGGCAACGGTCGCTACGAGCAGACCGCGTTCTTCCTCGGTGGTGGCTTCCGCGCCATGACCGACATGAAGACCGCCTACAAGAAGTGATGGTCAGGGCTTGAGCGCCTTCGCGCGTTGTATCGCGGGGCGCTCGCCGAGCTGATCCAGCCAGCGCTTGACGTTGGGGAACAGCGCGATGTCGATGTTGAGCCGCGGGTACGCCGCGGCCCAGCCGTAGGTCGCGATGTCCGCGATGCCGTAGTCGCCGGCGAGGTACGAAGCCTCGCCGAGCCGCTTGTCGAGCACGCCGTACAGGCGCTTGCTCTCGTTGCGGTAGCGCTCGAGCGCGTAGGGCAGCTGCTCCTTGGCGTGCATGAAGTGCCCGAGCTGTCCGAACATCGGCCCGACGCCGCCGACCTGGAAGAACAGCCACTCGAACGCCTGCGCGCGCTCGGGCGCGGAGCCCGGCAGGAAGCGGCCAAACTTCTCGGCCAGGTGGACCAGGATGGCACCCGACTCGAAGATCGGGTGGCCATCGTCGACCAGGGCGGGGATCTTGCCGTTGGGGTTGATGGCCAGGAACGCGGGCTCGTGCTGCGCGCCCTTGCCGATGTCGATCCAGTGCGTCTCGTAGGGCTCGCCGAGCTCCTCGAGCATGATCAGGGGCTTGATGCCGTTGGGCGTGGTCCAGGTGTAGAGCTGCAACATGGGAGGGGCTCCTTGGCTAGATCCTGACACGCGTGGCGAGAGTTCGACATCGGGCCGGCGCCGAGGGCGTGTAACGCCCAGGTAAACTGCGGCCGATGCGGGTGGCGCATACCTTGCTCCACGCGGTAGCTAAGCACGATGCAAACCGCGACCGATCGGGAGCTGGGCCTTGGGGCGACACGCGAGCAGCTGCTGCACGCGCTGTACGAAGCCGCCGAGCTCGAACACAACTTGATGTGCACGTACCTCTACGCCGCGTTCAGCCTGCGCGACGACGACGGCCTGTCCGAGGAGGAGGCGCGCGCGGTGAAGCGCTGGCGCGACGTGATCCTGCACGTCGCGATCGACGAGATGGGACACCTCACCGCGGTCTGGAACATCACCGCCGCGCTCGGGGGCGTGCCGCGCTTTGGGCGCGCCAACTTCCCGCTCGATCCGGGCATGCTGCCGGCGGGCATCACGGTGAAGCTGGCGCCGTTCGATGCGCAGGTGCTGCAGCACTTCATCCACCTGGAGCGTCCGGCCGGCTCCAGCGAGCCAGACGGCGAGGGCTTCGCGGCGCCGTGGGTGTACGCGCGCGAGGTGCGGGCGGTCCGCATCACGCCGATGCCGCTCGACTACGACACGGTGGGCGTGTTCTACGAGCGGCTCGGCGTGAGCTTGCAAGACTTCGTGGCGCGGCACGGCGAAGCGGTGGCGTTCGCGGGCGACCCCGCGCTGCAGCTGTCGCCGAGCGAGATCCAGCTCAACGGCGCGCGGCCGGTGTTGTGCTCCAAGACCGCGCTGGCGGCGTTTCACGCGATCATCGAGGAAGGCGAGGGCGCGCGCATCGAGAGCGCCAACTCGCACTACGCGCGCTTCCTGCAGGTGCGTGAGGAGCTGCGTGCGCTGCAGGCCAAGAACCCGAGCTTCCAGCCCGCGTATCCGGCCGCCACCAACCCGGTGCTGCGTCGACCGCTGGTGCAGCACGGGCGCGTTTGGATCGAGGACGAGGACTCGGCACGGGTCGTCGACCTCGCGAACACCTCGTACGCGGCGATGCTGCGCTTGATCGCCTACGCCTACTCGATCCCGCGTCCACGCGCGGAGAAGGCGCTGGCGGTGGACCTGGGCATGGGCCTGATGCGCGCGATGACGCTGCTGGCGGAGCGCGCCGCGCGCATGCCGGCGGGGCCGTCGTACCCGGGCTGCAACGCGGGCATGTCGTTCGCGGCGCTGCGCGATGCGGCGCCCTTCACGCCGGGACCTGGCGCGCGTGCGTTCTTCGTCGAGCGCCTGACGGAGATGGCGCAGGTGGCGAACGAGCTCGCGCAGGACGGCGATGCGCGCACGGTGGCGGCGGCGCGCATGTTCGAGAGCCTGCGCGTGCGCGGCGAGCGTGGCTTCGCGCGCGCCGGCGAGGAGAAGGTGACGCTGCCAGTGGTGAAGGAGCCGACTGCCTCGGCGGCGGCGGCGCGCGATGGCTCGCCGCCGGTGCCGCGACGCGAGAACGGCGTCGACTACATCGAAGCGGAGAACATGACGCTGATCTACGAGGGCAAGCGCTGCATCCACGCCCGCTTCTGCGTCACCGGCGCGCCAAAGGTTTTCCTGGCCAATGTGGTCGGACCCTGGATCCACCCGGACAAGATGGACGTCGACGGGCTGGTCGAGATCGCGCACCTGTGTCC
>JBEVNG010000037.1:0-24724 GCA_040508235.1 Polyangiales bacterium
AGTCGTTGGTCTGCGGCAGCTGCTCGACGCCGTCCGAGATCCGCAGTTCCCACATCGGGCGAACCGGATCATCGAGCAGCACCGACTCCTGCGCGCCATGCATCAGGTACATGTAGCGAGCGCCGCACAGGATCGCTTCGCGCAACGTCGCGCAGCTGCGCGACGCGTACTCGAGTGCATCGAAGTCGCCCGGCTCCCAGCGCTCACCGGCGCGAAGCCCGAGCAGCGGATCATTGAGCCGCTTCACGGTGACCGCCATCAGCTCGGCCGCGACGCTGTGACGCATGCGCGTGTCCGGGTTGGCGAAATCCTTCAGCGAGATGCCCTCGCGAATCAGGATCTGGATGTCCTCCGGCGCCGCGCCCGTCACCCGCATGAACGGGATGACCCAACGCAACGAGACCGTGGTCTCTCGCGTGGACGGCGCGCGGATTACGGTTTCCGGACGGATCGGGGCGATGGCTGCTTGGGGGGCGGAGAGTTGCATGGACTCATAATCGACAGAGTCCGAGCAATCTGACAACGGGTCAATTGATGTCGAACACCAAAGCACCACCCAAGAACAGCGCGTCCATCTTGTACTTACCGTTTCCGAGTGCGGTTCCGTAGTCTGCCTGCGTTGGACGAATCGCCTGTGGCTGACGGATCGAACTGTCCGTCACGTTCATGTCCTTCATGAACATGTATCCGAGCACGGTGTCGAAGCGCACGCGCTTGTGCAGGTTCACACCGAAGCCGCCGGACAGGATGACCTTGTCGCTGTCCAGCGTGAGCGGAGTCATCGCATTGCTGCTGAAAGCGCCCTTCTCGTACGCGAGGCCGCCGCGCAGCGCCCACTTGAGGCTCCACGGACTCCAGCGACGCGGAACGAAGATCTCCATACCTCCGCGCAAGCTCCACGTATCCTTCATCTTGCGCTGGATGGTCACCGGACCGACGTCGTACGTACCGATGCCGACTACGTTCTGAATCTGCAGACCGTTAGGCTCGATCTCGATGGTCTTCTGGCTGGACCACTTCTCGATCACGAACGCGCCTTCCATGCGCAGGGCCTTCACGGGGCGCAGCTCCGAGCCGAAGCGCATCACCAGCGGGAAGTCGACGCCGACGTCGACCTTCTGGCTGCCCGTCAACGACGCGCCCTCGAAGATGCCCGCGGTGGGCAGCTTGAGGTTGAGGTCGCCCTTGCCTTGCAGCTTGTGCGGCAGCGTGACCGAGGCGCCGAGGCGCAAGATCTTCGCGTCGTAGATGATGCCGAACACGCCGGTCACGGCGGCGGACATCAGCTTGAGGTCGGCCTCCGCGTCGTAGGACGGATCCTCCGGCTGCGCGCACACCGTGCGGTCGCACGCGCTGAGCACCTGGCGCGCGCGGAACTGACCGACGACGAGCTGCACGTCGGCGCCGATCTTGAGGCCCTGCACGGGCTCCCACGCGACGCCGAGCGCGACGTTGGCCAGGATGCTGCCGCGCAGACCGTGCGCGTTCAGGGAGTAGCGCGTGGGCGCCGGCTGGTTCTGCATGCCGACCTTCACGCTCTGGGGCCAGCCCAGGATGATGGTGTTGGGCGCGAACACGCCCAGGCCGAACGTCCAGTCCTTGAGCCCGAACTTGTGCGAGATCGCCAGCGTTGGGATCGGCAGCGGCAGCGACTTGGGCTTCACGCCCGGGTACTCGTACGTGTTGCCGTCGACGGTGTTGGTGCGCGTGAACTCGGTGTTCACCATCAGCGACAGCACGGCGTCGCTGAGGATCTGGTTCTTGGAGTCCGCGAGGCCGGCCGGGTTGTACCAGAGCGACTGCGGATCGTCGGCACCCGCCACGAACGCGCCGCCACGCGAGAGCGCGCGTGCACCACGGTCGAACAAGTACAGACCACCGGCGTGAGCAAAGTTGGGGATCAGGGCGCAGGACGCCAGCGCGCCCAGCGCGACGAGGGCGCGCGTCGCCAAGGAAGTACGATTGATCATGGCAGCTCTCGGTTCTCGATCACTTGGTACAGACGTTCGAGACCGACGTCGGTATCCGACAGGAACTGGTTGATCTGGTCGTATACGCGCTGGTTGTCGTCAGGCGTCAGGGTGACGCTGGTGTCTTGGTCGGGCTCGATGCGGTTGGCATCGGCCACGAGGTCGATCACGACCTCGAGCGGCGACTTGCCACTCAGGTCGCCGTCCATCGGCAGCACGGCGTTGCGCAGCAGCTTGCCGAGGGTGCTGAGGTCCGGACCCTCGTCGACCTGCGTGATGGCGCGCGTGACCTCCAGGAAGCGGTAGGCGGTGCCTTCGTCGACGTCGGGGGTCTCGCCGCCGTTGTTCACCACATCGAGCGCGTCGAGCGAGAGCGCGAGCGACACGAAGCGGATGGCCGGCGTGAGGTCCGGGTCCTTGTCGAAGAACTCCAGCGTGTCCGCCAGCGTGACGATCAGATCGTTGAAGATCTCCGGGTTCTTGTCCTCGTCCAGGAGGTACTCGGTCAGCAGCGCGACCTCGTCGCCCGCCGCCTTGCTCTCCCAGAACTTGTCGAACAGGTCCATGCCGCGGGCCGCCAGCGGGTGCGCGAGCACGCCCGCCAGACGGTCGACCAGGCCATCCGCCCAGGCGGCCAGATCACCCTTGTGGTCGTCCATGCGCGCGAGCAACCACGGCAACGCCTTGAGCGTCAGCGCGTAGGCGCGACGGTTCTGCAGCTTGGTGGTCTTGTCGGCCGCCTGATCGATCTTCAGGAACTGGTCGACCAGGGTGCTGCGAACGCCGAGGTAGATGTCGTGACGCTCGGCCTCCGACTTCCACATGGTGT
Source organism: Polyangiales bacterium (assembly GCA_040508235.1). GTDB lineage: Bacteria > Myxococcota_A > Polyangia > Polyangiales > DASUME01 > DASUME01. The sequence continues at coordinate 2,800 of JBEVNG010000037.1, forward strand.
CGATGTCGTTGAGCGCATCGAGCATCAGGTAGAGCGGCGGCACGCCCCCGGCGAGGATGCGGCCGCGACGCGCGAAGGTCTCGCCCGTCTTGCACCACAGGCCATCGTCGGTCGGCTCGGCGCCGGCCGGGCACGCGCACTTGGTCGCGTCCGCGGCGTCCGGGCCGGAGCAGTGGTTGGTCTTGGCGTAGGCGCGGCCGTCCTTGTACTTGAGGTCGGCCTTGGCGAGCAGCATCTCCTCGAGGAACTCGGTCAGCACGTCGAGGCCGTTCTTCGGCTGACCATCGACGTCGATGTCGATGGCCGCGATCGCCTTGGTCGAGCGGCTGAGCACGCCGAGCAGGTCCTGGTCGAGCAGCGCCCAGGAGACCAGCGGCTCGTAGCTCACGGCGTTGCTGCCATAAGCGTAGAACTTCTGGGTCGGGTCGGCGCTCTGCATGCAGCCCTCGCGGCCGGCCTCGACGCCCTCGGGGCAGAGCGCGGTCTGCGGCGAGCCATAGTGCATGTGCACCAGATCGAGCAGCTCCGCGAACAGGTAGCCGTTCGGCGCGTCGCCGTTGACGTCGAAGGTCTCGTACTTGTCGAACGCCTCGAGCAGCGGACGCGCCGCGCTGATGAACGACTGGGCCTCGCCATCGACCTGCGCGGCCGGGTCGAGCACCTCCAGCGAGTAGACGCCGTACGGCTCGTAGTCGACCAGATCCACCTTGTCGATGGTCTGGTACGGCGTGAACATGTCGGTGAGGAACTTGTTGCGCGGCGCGTAGATGAAGCGGTTGAGCGCCTTCACCGTGGGCGTGCTGGTGAAGCCCGTGATGCCGGCCTCACGCTCCTGCGCGACGTCGATCTCCTGCCCGACCGCCTTGGCGCAGAGCGGGACTTCCTCGTCTTTGATGATGATCTTCGCCTTGCCGAGCATGGCGCGCATCAACGTGACGGTGCCGCTCTTCTGCTCGATCAGCGTGCACTGCTTGTACGAGGTGGCCGGGGGCGGCGCGACCGTCGAGGTGGGGCAGCTGCCGCTGCCGCTGCCGAAGATTTGGAGGAACGGCGCCAGCGGACCCAGCGGCGGGTTCGGGAACGTCGTCTCCAGCGGCTGCTGCACGGTCAGCGTGGCGCCTTCCTTGTTGCAGTTGGGCGACTTGTACGTGCCGTGCACGAGGTTGAGCGTGCGCTGGAAGACCGAGCGATTCATGCCCACGTCGCCGCCGGACATACGCTCGACCGGCAAGCAGTACGCGGGCGCGACGGTCGCGCCGTCCGGCGTCTGGCAGCCCGTGGTGACGTCGCTGTTGACGTTCGCCTCGTCCTTGAGCTTGGCGATGTCCTTGTTCGACATCTGGTGGCCGAGCAGCACGCCGGTGGCGAGCGTGCGCGGGTCCAGCGTCGCGTTCAGGATGTCGCGCAGCAGCCCCGGCTTCTCCGTGATGATGCGCTGGCCGAACTGAATCAGGTCGTCCCAGAACTCGTTGGTGCCGTTGAGCTGACCCTTGAACAGCGGGTCGTCCGACTTCTGCTCGATGTTGTAGACGGCGTTGATCAGCTGCGTCGCGCTGCTCTCGTCCGTCTCCAGCAGCTTCTGGATCACCTGCAGCATCGGCTTCGTCTTCGGAAGCTTGAGCAGGCTGGTGATCGACCAGAGGAACTTGCCCATCGGGCCGTTCTCGATGTCGGGGCCCTGGTAGGAGAGCGACTTGGCGCCGAACTCCTCGGTGCGCGCCTTGTTCGGGCCGAGCAGCGCACGCGCCGAGCGCAGCGTGTTCTCCACCGTGCTGCGCGGGTTGCCGTTACGGCGGATCAGCGGGACCGAGTCGCGCATCAGCGACGCGAGCGCCGTCTGGTTGGCGTCGAAGGTCTGGAACGCCGGCTCGGTCGAGCTGAGCGCGATCAGCGAGCCGGTCGCGCGGTCGGCGTTGTCGACGCGGCCCGCCACCGGGAACGGCGTGTCACCGGCGTCCCCGACCGGGATCGCATCTCCCGTCGCGGGGTCGCGCTTGAGCACCAGCAGCGACTCGAGGTCGGTGCGGCCCTCTTCGGTCTCCGCCTTCACGTAGACGGGGTCCGGCGCGAGCACCAGCTGCAGCGCGAGGCTCAGCGTGGTGACCGCGTCCTTGGGCTCCGCCGGCTCCGCGAGCTCGAGGCTCGTGCCCTGCAGCAGCTCCATGAACACGTCGTGCCCACTGCCGCCCTCGGCGACGAGGTCGAGCAGCGAATCGGTGAGCTCGTCGAGGCGCTCGTACGCCAGCGTCGGGCGCACCGCGGCCAGCACGCGCTGCGGCGTGCGGTAGCCCGCGTGCGCGGCCAGGCGGCTGATCGTCTCGCGCACCTTGGTCGCGTCCGGATCATTCTGGTCGCTCAGGCGCAGCATCACCTTGCCGAGCGCCTGCGTGGAGCGCGGCAGCAGCTTGGAGAGCGTGGCGTCGTCGTTGTCCGTGTAGAACGGCAGGAGCTTCCAGGTGAACTCCTTGAGCTCGTCGTCGGCGAAGGTCTGCGAGTCCTTCACGGCCGCGTCGCCCAGCACCTGGTCGAGGGCCGAGATCGCGACGCCGCGACGCTCGATCAGAGCGACCAGCCGGGCCGCGCGCTCGTCCGCGCGAATGTCGTCCGGGATGTCCGCGCCTTCACAGGCCGGCGAGAACCGGAGTCCGTTCGGATCTTCCGGGTACGCATCGCGGACGCTTCGCATGCAGAACATGCGGAACACCTCCTCGCTGATGCGTAAGTCCTTGTTACTCCCCGAGTCGGGAGGGGGACTGTTGTCGCAAGCGGTGACGATCGCCAAGCATGCTAAGGCCGCACTCCGTAGGGCGCGGTCGCAGGGCCAACTACCAAGTCGCATGGCGCGGACACTACTCTGGCCGCTCACGCCAGCGATAGCAGGAAGTGCACCGAGCTTTGTGACCGGCCTGCCCAAGACGGGGGGTAGCAGCCATCGGCAGTCAAAAAAGAGTTGACGTTCAGCGCGGCAAAGTGTTGCCTGGGTGCACCTTTGCTTGAGGTATGCGCCATGGAAGTTTCGATTAACATCCTTCGTGGGTTCGCGAGCGTGCTCCGTGACTTGAGCATCGACTTCGAGCGGTTGCTCCGCGAGTCGGGCATCGAGATCAGCGTCTTCGAGCGCTCCCAAGGGCCGGTCGAGCTCGGTGTCGCCGAACGTGCGATGCGGGCCGCCTTCACGATGATGCCGGAGCCCGGGCTGGGCTTATCCTTCGGCGCCAAGGCCCCCTTCCAGACCCTCGGGATGTTGGGCGAAGTACTCACCCACTCGCCCACCCTGCGGGCGGCGATCGGGGAGCTCACCACCTACCTGCCGCTCGTGTTCCCGATGTGCCGCTTCCGGCTGCTCGAGGAAGGCGACCGCGCGTTCCTGATCTACGAGCCGCCGTTCTCGGACACCCACGCGGCGCGCTTCTGCACCGAGGTCGCGTTCGCGTTCGCGGTGCGCATCGGCCAGCAGCTGGTGCCCGGCAGCTCGCCGCTCGAGGTCCGCGTGCGCCACGCCGCGCCGCACTACTCCGAGCGCTACGGCAAGGTGTTCGGCTGTCCGGTGCGCTTCGACTCGACGCGCAGCGAGATCGTGTTCCCGCGCGCCTCGCTCGACGTGCCGCAGCCGTTCGTCGACGAGACGCTCTGGCGCCTGCTCAAGCGCCGCGCCGACGAGCTGTTGGTCCAGGAGCGCGCCCGTGAGCTGCTCCACGAGCGCGTCAAGCAGGTGCTCCGCCACGAGGTCGACCTCGGCAGCGTCAACCCCTGCAACATCGCGCGTCGGCTCGGCGTCTCCCCGCGTAGCCTGCGCCGCCGCCTCGGCGACGAGGGCCACTCGCTCTCCGCGCTGGCCGATCAGGTCCGCCGCGAGCTCGCGCTGAGCGAGCTGTCCAACCCCGAGATCCCCATCAAGCGCATTGCCGATCGCGTGGGCTTCTCCGAGGTCAGCGCCTTCCACCGCGCGTTCAAGCGCTGGACCGGCGTCACGCCCGCGCGTTATCGCGCCCAGGCGTTCCTCGCTCACGCCAGCTGAAGCGCCTGCTCGATCGACGCTACCTCGCGCTGGACGCTCAAGGCATCCGGCGCCAGCGCGCTCGAGAAGCCCGAAAGCTGCCAGCTGCGCTCCACGTAGCGCTTCCCCGAGCGCGTCAGCACGCCGTAGAGCGCGTCGCCCGCCGGAAAGAAGAACGCGGTCTGCGTGGCGTAGGCCCGGATCGCCGCCACCTTGCGCTCGATCACGTCGCTGATGTCGCGCTCTTCGTGGGCGCGTGCGATCGCGCTGCCGCGACGCAGCCGGGACAGCGTCTGCACCGTGAGCCAGTGCCCGAGCACCGCGGTGTACGTAAACGGAAGCTGCCAGCGCGGCGCATGCGCCATCACGAAGCCGTGTGTTTCTCCGACCGCCCCGAGGCGAAACGACGCCGGGCCGAGCCCGAGCTGATGCAGCCGATCCGAACGCAGCGCGGGCACCTGGGCGTACGGGATGTCCTCGTAGAACCAGACGAACGGCTCGTCCGCGAGCGCCGCCCCGACCTCGAACACCAGCCGGTGATCCGGGTGCCCACCGACGCCGAGCGGGAAGTACACGCGCGCGTTGGGCGTGGCGAAGCGGAAGCGCAACGCGGCGATCGACGCGGCCAGCTCGCGCTGCCAGGCGTTGGGCCCGATGGCGAGGAACGGGATCACGTAGCGCGCGAGCGCCGCCGGCGACTTGGGCCGCACCAGCAGGTCGGCGTGGTTGAGCAGCACGTGATCGACGTCGAGCAGGTCCATCGCGGCGCGCTCTTCGCGCTTGCGCGTCGCCATGTCGCCGAAGATGCCCTCGCCATGATCGTCGTCGCGGCCGTTGCCGAACACCGTGATCACCAGGATGCGCGCGCCCTCGGCCCGCCGCTGCGCGATGCGCCCACCACACGAGTAGACGGCGTCGTCCATGTGCGGCGACACGTAGATCTCGTCGTAGCGTGCGCTGCGCAGGCGCGACCAGGGGTACGGCTTCATAGCTTGCGCGTCCAGAGCTGGATGTGCAGCGACTCGCCGTTGGGACCACGCAGCGCGGGCGCGAACGAGGGCTCACCCTCGCGCTTGAAGCCCATCGCCTGATGCAGCGCGGCGGCGCGCACGTTCTCGGCGAACACCTCGCCGTGCAGGCCCGGGCAGCCCTTCTTCTTGGCGTACAGGAAGAACGCGCGATACAGGCCGGCGGCGAGCGGTGCCTGGCGCGCCTCGGGCAACAGGCTGAAGTGCGTGTGCGCCGGGAACGCGTCGAGATCCGGACGCACCTTGCTCTCGGCGCGCAGCAGCATCTTCGCGCTGTCGCCGATGCCTCGCCAGAAGAAGCGCGCCGTGCTCGGGCGCCAGCCGAGGTGACGCGTGAACGCGACCTTGGCCATCACCGCGTCGACCGACGTGGCCTTGCGCGTGTCGAGCGTGCCGACGAGGTAGCCGACGACCTTGCCGTCCGCGGCCTCCACCACGAAGCAGCTCTCGGGCTCCTTGTCGGTGTAGTAGCCGGTGAACAGATCGGCGAACGCTTCCTTGTCGCCGAACTGCGAGACCACGGGGTCGCCCATCAGCCCGGTCTCGAAGCAGATCGTGCGCACGGCCTCGCGATCCTCCGCGCGGTAAGAGCGAACCTTCATACCTGCATGCTTCCGTCGACGCCGAGCACCTGGCCCGTGATGTACGAGGCGAGGTCCGAGGCCAGGAACAAGACGGCCCTGGCCACGTCCTCCGGCTGCCCGACGCGACCCATGCGGATGCGTGCGGCGAACTCGGCGCGCTTGTCGTCGGACAGCGCGGCGGTGAGGTCGGTGGCGATGAAGCCCGGCGCGACCGCGTTCACGCGTATGCCCTGCGGCGCGAGCTCCTTGGCGGCCGCCAGCGTGAGCCCGACCACGCCAGCCTTGGAGGCCGCGTACACGCTCTGTCCTTCTGTGCCCTCCACGCCGAGGATCGAGGTCAGGTTCACCACCGCGCCGCTCTTGTTGCGCGCCATCAGCTTGGCGGCCGCTTGAAGGTGGTGGATGGCCCCCGCCAGGTTGACCGCGAGGGTCTGCTGCACGAGCTCGTCGGCGATCATGCCGATCAGCGCGCCGCGCATGATGCCGGCCGCGCTGACCAGCACGTCCAGCCGCTTGAAGCGCTTGAAGATCGCCTGGTAGACCCCGGCGACCTGCTTTGCGTCGGCCGCGTCCGCCACCAGGCCGAGGCAGGGCACGCCGTGGCGCCGCTCAAGGTCCTCGGCGACCTGCTGCACCTTGTCCGGGCTGCTCACGCCGTTGACCACCACGCTCGCGCCCTGCGCGGCGAGGGCGTCCGCCACGGCCCAGCCGATGCCGCGCGTGGAGCCTGTGACGACGGCCACTTTCCCGCTCAGCCCCCACTCGGAATTCATGCATGCATTCATACTTTGGTCGGGCCGCGCGTGCTTTGATTTTCCGCCACCGGAAGGGCACACTGCCGCTTCAGCATGCTCGAAGAACGTCTGAAGAAAGTGTTCACCTCCGCACTCGGTCTGGCGCCGGACGTGGATCCCACCGGCCTCGCGTACGCCCAGAACCCGGTCTGGGACTCGATCGCGCACATGCAGCTGATCGGCGCGCTGGAGAGCGAGTTCGACATCATGCTGGAGACCGACGACGTGATCGGGCTGAGCAGCTTCCAAGAGGCCGAGCGCATCGTGCGCAAGTACGGCGTGGCGTGAGCTCGCTGGACCCATGGACGCTCGCCGCGCGTGGTGACGCCACCGCGCTGATCGACGCCGCCAGCGGAGAGCACATCACGTACGCGGCGCTGAAGGCGCGCGTCGATCGGCTGGCGTCGACCATGCAAGGCGAACGCACCCTGGCGTTCGTGGCCTGCAAGCAGGACGTCGCGTCGATCGTCGCCTACCTGGCGGCGCTGGCGGCGGGGCATGTGGTGTTCCTGTTCGACGCGGACCTCAAGCTGCGCGCGGAGCTTATCGAACGCTATCGCCCGGGTCTGCTCGTCGAGGGCGCCAACGTGCAAGCCGGTGACGTCAAACACACGCTGCACCCTTCTCTGCAGCTGCTGCTCTCGACCTCCGGCACCACCGGCAGCCCCAAGCTGGTGCGGCTCTCGCTGGAGAACCTGCGCAGCAATGCGGCGTCGATCGCGCAGTACCTCGGCCTCGGCGCCGACGAGCGCGCGGTCACCAGCTTGCCGTTTCACTACTCGTACGGGCTCTCGGTGCTCAACAGCCACCTCGCGGTCGGCGCATCGCTGGTGGTCACCGACGCGAGCGTGATGCGCCCCGAGCTGTGGAGCGCGATCCGCGAGCACCGGGTGACGTCGTTCGCGGCGGTGCCGTACGCGTACCAGATCATGCGCCGCGTCGGCTTCGAGAAGATGGAGCTGCCGAGCCTGCGCACGCTGACGCAGGCCGGAGGCAAGCTACCCGCGCCGCTGGTCGCGCACTACCACGCGCTGATGAAGGCGCGCGGCGGTCGCTTCTTCACGATGTACGGCCAGACCGAGGCCACCGCGCGCATCAGCTACCTGCCGCCCGAGCGCGCCGAGGAAAAGGCCGGCTCGATCGGCATCGCGATCCCCGGCGGCCGGCTGGAGCTCGACGACGGCGAGCTCGTCTACCACGGGCCCAACGTGATGCTCGGCTACGCGACCAGCGCGGAGGAGCTCGCGCTCGGCGACACGCAGGGCGGCGTGCTGCGCACGGGCGACCTGGGCACCCGCGACGACGAGGGCTTCTTCTCGATCACCGGCCGACTCAAGCGCTTTGCCAAGGTCTACGGCCTGCGCATCAACCTCGACGAGCTGGAGGCCAAGGTGCGCAACCACGGCAACGCCGCCGTGCTCAGCGACGACGAACGGCTGACGCTCTTCTGCGAATTCGGCAGCGACCAGGAGCTAGCCACGCTGCGCGCGACGCTGGCCAGCGAGCTGCAACTCAACGTGAACACGTTCCGCATGGTGCGCGTGGAGGCGCTGCCTCTGCTCGCCTCGGGCAAGGTCGACTATGACGCACTCTCCCGCCGCTGAGCTGCTCGCGGCACCGCCCTTCGGCGTCGATCGCGAGACCAAACGAGCCGCGCTGACCACGGCGCTACGCGAACTCACCACGCTGCATCGCACGGCCTGCGAGCCGTACGCGCGCGCGTTAGAGGTCATGCACCCTCGTGTCCAGATCGACGACCTGGCCGACGTTCCTTACCTCCCGGTCAGCGTCTTCAAGACGCACACGCTGCGCAGCATCGCCGAGGCCGACGTGTTCAAGGTGCTGACCTCCAGCGGCACCACGGGGCAGGTGCCGAGCCGCATCTACCTCGACCGCGACACGGCGACCCGGCAGACCAAGGCGCTGTCGACCATCATGCAGGCCGTGCTCGGTCCGCAGCGACTGCCGATGATCATGGTGGACACCAAGAGTGTGTTCGCCAACCGGCAGAGCTTCTCCGCGCGCGGCGCCGGCTTGCTCGGCATGGCGAACTTCGGGCGCGACCACTTCTACGCGCTCGACGACCAGATGCAGCTCGACGAGCCGGGCCTGCGCGCGTTCCTCGACAAGTACAACGGCAAGCCGGTCCTGATCTTCGGCTTCACGTTCATGGTCTGGCTCTACTTCCGCGAGGCAGCCGCGCGCATGGGCGCCGATCTCTCGCAGGCCACGCTGGTGCACAGCGGCGGCTGGAAGAAGCTTATTGAGCAGGCCGTCGACAACACGCGCTTCAAGCAGACCTTGCGCGAGGGCACGGGCCTCGCGCGCGTGTACAACTTCTACGGCATGGTGGAGCAAGTGGGCAGCGTGTTCCTGGAGTGCGAGCAGGGCGTGCTGCACACGCCGTCGTTCGCCGACGTGATCGCGCGCGACGTGCGCACGCTTGCGCCTGTGGTGGGACGCGAGGGCGTGCTGCAGGTGCTGAGCGCGCTGCCGACGTCGTACCCGGGTCACTCGCTGCTGACAGAGGATCTGGGCACCGTGCTCGGCGAGGACGACTGCGCGTGCGGCCGCAAGGGCACGTACTTCACGGTGCGCGGGCGCATCGCGCGCTCGGAGATCCGCGGCTGCAGCGACACCCACGCGCCCGTGCGGGGCGCGGCATGATCGTCGAAGGAGTCGTGCCCACGCGTGGTCCGCTGGAGCTGGAGCCGCTGCTCGCGCGCCTGAGCACCCGCCGCTTCACGCCGTTCGAGCCGCTGCTGATCGAGTTCGTCGACGCGCTGAGCAAGGCGCTGATGACCGCGCCGCGCGAGTACCCCGAGATCATCGCGCTCGGCTACTGGGCGCGACGCGCCTCGATCAGCGCGTACCAGCGCGAGCTCGCCGCGCTCGGCAACGAACGTGTGCTGCTGGTGCCGCGTGGGCTCGCGTTCCACGTGCCGCCCGCGAACGTCGACACCATCTTCATGTACTCGTGGTTGCTCTCGCTGCTGGTCGGCAACGCGAACCTGATCCGGCTCAGCTCGCGCGAGTCGCCGCAGGTGGAGCTCGTGTGCGGCAAGCTGGCGCAGCTGCTCGCCGAGCCGCGCTTCGCCGCGGTCGCCGACGCCGTCGCGATCGTGCGCTACGGCCACGACGACAGCATCACCGCCGCCCTCTCCGGGCGCTGTGATCTGCGCATGGTCTGGGGCGGCGACAACACGGTGGCGGCGCTGCGCGCGTTCCCGCTGCACCCCACCGCGCGCGAGCTCAGCTTCGGCGATAAGTTCTCGTTCAGCGCGATCGGCGCGCAGCCGTACCTGGAGGCGACTCCGGAGTTGCAGCGCACGCTGGCGGAGCGCTTCTTCAATGACGCGATGTGGTTCGATCAGGCGGGCTGCTCGTCGCCGCGCCTGGTGGTGTTCGTCGGCGCGGATGGCCCGCGTGCGTCACGCCGCTTCTTCGAGGCCTTCGAGCAGGTGATCGAGGCCAGGCAACATCGCGTCGACGACGGCCACGCCATGGCCAAGCTAGTGTTCAGCTTCCAGGCCGCGCTCGACGGTCGCATCAAGGAGCAACACCGGCTGTCGAGCGAGCTGAGCACGCTGGTGGTGACCACGCTGACGGACTTCAACCGCGACCACCCCGGCGCCGGCCTGTTCTTCGTCGCGCACCTCGACACGCTCGACGAGCTGGTGCCGTTCGTGACCAAGCGCGATCAGACGCTCGGCCACTTCGGCATCGCGCGCGAAGAGCTCGCGGCGCTGGTGCAGGCACTCCAGGGCCGCGGTGTCGATCGCCTGGTCCCGCTCGGGCAGGCGCTCACCTTCAACCGCTACTGGGACGGCTACGACCTGCTGCAGGAGCTCACGCGCAAGGTCTATCTGGAGTGAGCTTCACTCTTCTTCCGGCTCGGCGTTGAGGATCGGCATCGCCTCGGGGCGAGCGGCCTCGGCGGCCTTTTCCGCTTCCTCCGCCGCCGCGACCTCGGCCTCCGCGCGACGACGGCGCGTGGCGCGCTTCTTGGTGGGCTCGCGGAAGGTGTCGTTGCCGAACAGGATGCTGATGCCGCCGCCCAGGAAGAACGCATCGAACGCGTACTTGCCCGCGCCGATCACGGTGGGCTCGCGGTTGCTGGGCGTGATGATCGGCTGCGGCTGGCGGATCTCGTTCTGCGTGATGCTGGAGTCGATGTTCTGCATGAACACCCAGCCGGCCACGGTATCGAAGCGCAGCCAGTCGAGCAGCCCGATGGTCAGACCACCCGACAGGATGACCTTGTTGTTGTCGAGCGTCGCAGGCGAGATGGTCTTCTTGTCGAACGCGCCGGTCTCGTACATCAGGCCGCCGCGCAGCACGATGTCGATGTCGACGACCATCCACTTCTTCGGCAGCTCCAGCTCCATGCCGCCGCGCAGCGACCACACGTCCTTCATCTGACGCTGGATGCGCAGGTTCTCGACCTGGTAGTCGCCGTTGACCGCGACGTCGGTGATCGCGACGTCCTTGATGTCGAGGTTGACCGACTGCTGACGCGACCAGCCTTCCCACACGAAGGCGCCTTCCATGCGCAGGTACGGCAAGGGTCGCATCTCGCCGGCGGCGCGCAGGATCGAAGGCATCTTCATGGTGAAGCGCCCGCGGTTGCCCTGCACCACCGCGTCCTGGAACGAGGCGTTCGAAGGCAGGCCGATCTTGACCTTGGTGTTGCCCTGCAGCGTGTACGGCAGCGTGTAGCTGAAGCCGAAGCGCACGGCGTCGAGATCGAGCGAGACGCCCGCGGTGCCGGTGATGCCGTAGGTGGGGAACGCAGTGCCTTCGATGGTGGCGTCGAAGTCGCGCTGCTCCGGGAACGTGCACAGCGTGCTGTCGCACGCGCTGACTGCGGTCTTGGCGCGGAAGCGTCCGACCGGGACCTGCGCGTCGACACCGAGCGCCAGCGAGCCGAACTTGACCGCGAAGCCGCCGGCCAGGTTGGCCAGCAAGCTGCCTTCGAGCCCGATCAGCGCGTAGCGCGTGGGCGCGGGCGTGGTGCCGCCGTTCTGGCTCTTCTCCCAGTTCATCACCAGCGCGGTGGGCGCGAACACGCCGCCGCCGATCGCGAGGTGCTTGCCGAGCTGCGCGCTGAACGCGACCGTGGGAACGGGCACCGGCGTCGGACGCGCCTTGAGCGGATCCGCGTACGAGCCGTCCATGTACTGACGCTGGTAGTCCGCCAACAGGATGGGCAGCACCGCGTCCATGATGAGCTGATTCTTGCTCTCGATCAGGCCGGCCGGGTTGTACCAGAGCGCGAGCGGATCATCGGGCGCCGCGATGAACGCACCACCACGACCGAGCGCGCGCGCGCCGTGATCGAGCAAGTACAGACCACCTGCGTGAACCGGCGAGCTGCCGAACAGGCAGGGCACGACGACGGCGAGTGCGACCCAGAGGCGCGCGTACCAATAACGATGACTCTTCACTAGTGCTTGACCTCGCGGCTCTCGGTCGCCCGGGAGAGCCGCCCAAGGCTACTGTGTTCTGCGGCCGCGTCCGCCAAAAAGCCCCGTGCATGCTGGAAAAGTTGCTGCCATTCCTGCGTGCTCCGGGACTGCATGTGCGCGAAACGTAGCGCGACGCCTCGCCCTGCCATTGACCTATCACGGAGCAACTATTGCCGTTGCTGCCCCGCTGGCCCGATCGAGTGTCGGCCGGCCGTTACGGCCACGCCCTTGGCCGGCTCAAGCCCAGGTCGGCAGGAGCAAGCTGAAGCGCGTGCCCTTCCCTAGCTCGCTCTCGACGGTGATCCGGCCCCCCAACTGACGCACGATGCCGTAGACCGAGGCTAGCCCGATGCCGGTGCCCTGCGGCTTGGTGGTGAAGTACGGCTCGAACAGGTGGGCCTGCACGTGCTCGCTCATGCCGGCGCCGTCGTCGCGCACCTCCAGCACCAGCCAGCCCCGGCCCTGGGCCTCGACCTCGTCGGGGGTGCGCACCAGCACCGCGATGGTGCCGCGGCCCTCGATTGCCTCGGCGGCGTTGCTGCAAAGGTTCAGCAGCACACGCTCCAGCTGTGCCGGGTCCGCGCGCACGGAACAACTCTCGACGCGGCTCTCGAAGGTGAAGCTGCGCGCCGCGCCGTAGCGACCGCGCAACAGCGGCAACAGCTTGTGCACCAGCGTGTCGAGCCGCACCTCGACGCTCTCGACGGGTGCATCGCGGCCGAGCACGAGCAACTCCTTGGCGATGCGCGCGCCGAGCTCGGTCGCTTCCAGGACCAGCTCGGCATGCTGGACCACCTTCGGGTCGGCGTGGCTCAGCAGCGGATCGACGGCGACCATGGTGGTCGCGAGCGCGTTGTTGAAGTCGTGCGCGGCGGCGCGCGCCAGCCGGCCCACCGCCTCCAGCTTGGCCAGCTGCATGCGCAGCCCATCCTGCTGGCGCAGCTCCATCTCCAGCAGCAGCCGCGCCGACTGCTCCTCGACCAGCGCGACCATGTCCGCCACCGAGCTGGCGAAGTCGACCTCGTGCTGCTCGAAGTCGCGCTTGCCGCCGACGTGCTCGTGGCAGACCACGCCCACCACCTCGCCGCCGACGAACACCGGCGCATCGAGGATGGCGCCGATGCGGTTGGGCTCCAGGTACGCCGCGCCGAGCTCGCGCGTGATCGCGTGCGTGCGCGCGTCGCCGACGACGATGCAGCGACGCTCCCGGAGGGCGCGGAAGTAGCTGGGGAACTCGCGCGCCTCCAGCCTGACCCGCGCGCGAGAGAAGCTGCTGGTGCTGCGCGTGTAGACCACGTCCGACACGATCGCGCTGCGGTCGAGGTCGAACATCCAGATGCCCACGCGCTCGACGTTCAGCGCCACCGCGCTCACCAACGCGGCATGGGCCGAGGCCGCGGTGTGGCTGTCGTCCCCAGTCAGCTTGTGGCGCGCGAGGCTCAGCCGCGCGGTCTCGAACGCAACTCGCTTGCTCGTCGGTGGCGACACCGCGACAGTATAGGCACGTGCGCAGCGAGCGGATTCAAAAACGCCAGAGCTTCTCGCCGCGGACGGTTCCCGCGCGATCCGCGATCACGCGCCGGCCCGTCCGCCTGCAGCTGCTGTGGCTGATGCTCATCCCGCTCACTTTGCTCGGAGTCTGGGCGGCCTCCACGCTGCGCGACGCGATCGCGCGGAGCATCGAGGACGAGCTGCAGCTGGTGCTCGCGGCGGAGGTCGAGCTCGCGCACGCGCTGCTGCACGCGGACGACGAGCGCCACGAGGCCTACGCCGAGCGCTTCGCGCAGGCCCTGACGAGGCTGCCCGTACTGGCGAGAATCGGACGCACGGGCGAGACCTACGCCTTCGATCAGCGCGGCGTGATGTTGTCGCAGAGCCGCTTCGAGGCGGAGCTGCGCACCGCGAACCTGTTCACGCTCGTCGATGGACGCACGCGCGTGGAGCTGCGCGATCCGGGCGGACGCGTCGCCGCCGGCTTCGTGCCGAGCCAGCCGCGCCCCTCTCAACCGCTGACCTTCATGGCGCAGCAGGCGCTCGCCGGTCGCGCCGGCGTCAACGTGCGGGGCTACCGCGACTACCGCGGCGTCGAGGTAGTGGGCGCCTGGCGCTGGCTGCCCGAGAGCCAGCTCGGGGTCGCCGTCGAGATCGACTCGGACGAAGCGTTCGCGCTCAACAGCAGCCTGCAGCGCGCGCTGGTCGCGGTCTACATCGCGATGGCCTTCGCGTTGATCGCGGTCGGCGGCGGCACGCGTATGTACCAGCACGGTCGCAAGCAGATCGCCGCCGCGGAGCAGCTCGGGCAGTACACGTTGGTGCGCGAGCTGGGGCGCGGCGGCATGGGCACCGTGTACGAGGCGAAGCACGCGTTCCTGCGCCGCCCGACCGCGGTGAAGTTGCTCACGGTGCCCGACGGAGATCCCGCTCTGCACAGCGAGGCCCTGCAGCGCTTCGAGCGCGAGGTCCAGCTGACCAGCGAGCTCAGTCACCCGAACACGGTGGTGATCTACGACTACGGCCGCAGCGAGGGCGGCACCTTCTATTACGCCATGGAGTACATCGACGGTGTCGACCTCGACCGCCTGGTGCGCCTCGACGGACCGCTGCCGCTCGGGCGCGTGATCCACTTCGCGCTGCAGATCTGCGGGTCGCTCACCGAGGCCCACGACCGCTCGCTGATCCACCGCGACATCAAGCCCGCCAACGTGCTGGTGTGCGAGCGCGGCGGGCTGCCGGACACCATCAAGGTGCTCGACTTTGGGCTGGTCAAGAGCCTGCTCGGACCGCAGGTCTCGGCCGCCCACGTGCTGGTGGGCACGCCCCAGTTCATGGCCCCCGAGGTGCTGCGCGCGCCCTCGGCCGCCGACGTGCGCAGCGACATCTACTCCCTCGGAGCAGTGCTCTACTGGCTCTGCAGCGGGCACACGATCTTCGAGGAGGGCGAGCTGGGGGCGGCCCTGAGCGCGACGCCGCGGCTGCGCTCACCTTCGGTCTGGCGCCCGGATCTGCCTGTCGATCTGGAGCGCGTGGTGATGCGCTGCCTCGCGCGCGAGCCCCTGGATCGCCCGCTCAGCATGGCGGAGCTGGCGAACGAGCTGCGCGCCTGCCGCGCCCACGGCAGCTGGTCCAGCCAGGATGCCCGGCGCTACTGGCGCGAGCGTGGGGACGCCCTGCTCCGCAACCTGCCGGCCGCCCCCGATGTGCCGACCTTGGCCGCGACCTGACTCCCCGCTAGGGGGAGTTCGTGCCATGCTCGCCCCGTTCTCTCGGAAGCTGGTCGGACCGGAAGTGAAGTCGCTGACTCGATTCGCCGATACCTGGACGCGCCTGCGGCCCCTGGAGGGCCAGCGTCGTGCGATCGCGGCCTTCGTGGTGGGGCTGGCGCTGACGGCGATCGCCTTCTACACGGTCCGCCACGAGGAACGGCTCACGCGCCGCGATCAGTTCGAGCGCCGCGCCAGCGAGCTGACCTCCTCGCTGCGCACGCAGCTGGAGCTGCCGCTGGAGACGGTGCGGCTGATGCCCGCCCTGTTCGACACGCCCTCGCCCGTCACGCGCGAGGACTTCTTGCACCTGGTCGGGCCCTCGCTCGCCCGCCACCCGGTGATCGCGCACCTGGAGTGGGCGCCCGAGGTGCTCGACAAGGAACGCCCCGAGTTCGAGCGCCGCCTGCACGAGCTAGGCATGCCCAACTTCTTCATCGGCGACCCGGGTGCCGACGGCAAGCTGCGGCCCGCGCCCAAGCGCCCGCGCTACCTGCCGCTGCTGTACATCGTGCCCGCCAGCGACTCGGTGTTCGGGCTCGACATCGCGTGGGAGCCCGCGCGGCGCGAGCTGGCGCTGCGCGCGCTGTCCGAGGACATGCTGACCGTCTCGCCGCAGTTCCGCATGGTCGAGGATCCGCCGGAGGTACGTGCGGTGGCGGTCTACGCGCCGCTGATCAAGCCGCGCCACCCCAGCGACGACCCGCGTGGTCCACGCCGCGGGCTGGCGATCCTGATCGTGCGCCTGGCGCCGATGGTGCGCACGGTGCTCGGCGACAAGCTCGACAAGCTCGACGTGGTGCTGGTCGACGAGTCCGCGCCCGAGGCGAGCGAGGTGCTGTTCGAATCGCGGCCCGGGCTCAGCAAGCGCAAGGATGCGGAGTTCGAGGACGCCTTCTCGCAGAGCTTCGAGTTCCACTCGCGCCACTGGCTGGTGCGCTTCATGGCCAAGCCGGGCACCGCCAGCGCGCAGCTGCTGTCACCGGTGATCGCCAGCTTCGGGGCGCTGCTGTCGCTGGCCACGATGTTGATCTTGGGCACGCTCGACTTCGCCAAGCGCCTGCGCCAGGAGGTGCAGACCGCGCAGCAGATCGGCCAGTACCGCCTGTATCGCAAGCTCGGCGAGGGCGGCATGGGCGTGGTCTACGAGGCCGAGCACGCGCTGTTACGGCGGCCGACCGCGGTGAAGGTGATCTCGCCCAAGGCGGTGGGCCACGAGGCGCTGGAGCGCTTCGAGCGCGAGGTGAAGGCCACCAGCCAGCTCACCCACCCGAACACCATCGCGGTATACGACTACGGCCGCGCACCACACGGCGGCTTCTACTACGCCATGGAGTACCTGCCCGGCGCCAACACCGAGCAGATCGTGCGCGTCACCGGGCCGATGCCGGAGAGCCGCGTGGTGCACCTGCTGCGGCAGATCTGTGGCTCGCTGTCGGAGGCGCACGCCGCGGGGTTGGTGCACCGCGACATCAAGCCGCCCAACCTGATGTGCTGCCTGCGCGGCGGCATCCACGACTTCGTGAAGGTGCTCGACTTCGGCCTGGTGAAGAACACGCGCGCGGGCGAGCCGGTGGCCTCGGTGGCGGGCGCGATCGTGGGCACGCCGCACTACATGGCGCCCGAGATCGTGCTCAACAAGGGAGCCAGTCCGTCGACGGATCTCTACGCGCTCGGCGCCGTCGGTTACTTCTTGCTGACGGGCAGCGAGGTGTTCCGCAGCGACACCCTGCTTGGCGTGATCGCGCACCACGTCAGCGACAAGCCGCAGCGCCCCAGCGAGCGGCTCGGAGCGCCGCTGCACCCGGGGCTGGAGGCGCTGATCCTGCGCTGCCTCGCCAAGACCGCGGTCGAGCGTCCGGCCTCGGCCCGAGAGCTGGACGCGCTGCTCGGCGCGCTCGACATCGCGCCCTGGACGCAGGCGCAGGCGACCGCGTTCTGGACCCGCGAGCGCGAGCACATCCAGGACGCGGTGGCCGCCGAGCAGGGCACGGGCGCCACACCGCTCGGCGACACGCTGGTGGTGGACCTGCAGGACCGCAGCGCGTTCACGTCGTCGACCGACCTCGGCGAGTCCAACCTGTCCGTGCCGGTCGAGCCAGCCTCCTGAGCGTTACACCCGCTCGAAAGCGGCACCTTCGCCCGGGCAGTGGTACGAAGCTGCGGTGGTGGAGCGAAACTCGAGCGCGACCGAAGACCAACTGCAGATCCCAGAGAACGCCGGGCGCTCTCGATTGCCGCAGATCCTGCTGGCATTCGTGCTGCTGGTCGGCATCGGAGGCGGCGCGGCCTACTACTTCCGCCCCAAGCCGAAGGTGGAGCTGTACCTGACGCAGCCGGTGTCCAAGCGCGACATCGTGCAGCGCATCGAGGCCGCGGGCCGCATCGACGTGCGCCGCCGCATCGAGATCCCCGCGCCTACCGAGGGCCGGTTGCTCTCGATCAACGTGCGCGCGGGCGACACGGTGGCGGCCGGACAGCTGCTGGCGTTGCTGGACGAGCGCGCAGCCAAGCTTGCGGTGCGCGGCGCGGAGGCCAACGAGGCCGCGGCCGCCTCCAACGTGAAGGAAGCCGAGACCGCGGCCAGCGCGGCCGACCGCAACCTCGCGCGCGTGCGCTCGCTGCAGGAGAAGGGCCTCGCCAGCGTCAACGACGTGGCCAACGCGGAGAGCGAGCTGCAGCGCAGCAAGGCCGCGGTGTCCGCCGCGCAGGCGGGCCGCAAGGTCGCCGGCGAGAGCGTGGCGTCGGCCAAGCTCAGCAAGACGCTCGGCCAGATCACCGCCAGCGAGGCCGGTGTGGTGCTGCGCGCACCCGAGCGCGTGGGCGCGGCGGTGTCGCCCGCGATGGGGCCGCTGTTCCTGATCGGCGACCCGATGGACATCATGCGCGTCGACGCGAAGGTCAGCGAGACCGACATCGCGCTCTTGCGCGACGGCCAGGAGGGCGAGGTCACCGTCGCCGCGCTCGACGGTCGCTCGTTCAAGGCCACGGTGGAGCGACGCGGCATCGATCCGGAGCTGGAGCTCGGCGCCGTGCTCTACCCCGTGATCCTGCGCGTCGAGAACCCCGACAAGGCGCTGTTGCCCGGCATGAGCGCGCGCGTCTCGATGCAGGTCAACGAGAAGAAGGACGCGCTGGCCGTGCACGAGGCCGCGCTGCGCTTCGTGCCGGAAGAGGCCGCGCCCGCGCAGGCACGCTCGCGCGTGTTCCGCCGCGTGTCGATGGATCAGATCGAAGAGATCAAGGTCAAGCCGGGCATCTCGGACGGCATGTGGACCGCCGTCGAGCTGGTCGAGCCCAACAGCCTCCCGCTCGACACGCCGCTGGCGATCGGCTTCGTGCGGCCCGACCAGGGCTCGCGTGGTCCGCGCGTCACGCTCGGCGACAAGAAGTGACATGCCGGCGGAGATCGCGATCCAGCGCATGATCAAGGAGTACGGCACGGGCGACAACCGCGTGCCGGTGCTCCGCGGCGTCGACGTCACCATCGAGCGCGGGGAGATCGTCGCGCTGATGGGCCCGAGCGGCTCAGGCAAGTCGACCTTGCTGAACATCCTCGGCTGCCTCGACCGGCCCACGCAGGGCAAGTACCTGCTCGGCGGGCGCGACGTGTCCAAGCTGTCGCGCGCGGAGCAGGCGTGGGTGCGGCTGCACTACCTCGGCTTCATCTTCCAGTCGTTCCACCTGCTCGGCGACAGCACCGTGCTGGAGAACGTCGCGGTGCCGCTGTTCTACGCCGGCGTCGGACGCGAGGAGCGGGAGGCGCGCGCGATGAAGTACATCGAGCGCGTGGGCCTCAAGGAGCGCGTGACGCACCGGCCCAGCGAGCTGTCGGGTGGGCAGCGTCAGCGCGTCGCGATCGCGCGCTCTTTGGTGAACGAGCCCAAGGTGCTGCTGGCGGACGAGCCCACCGGCGCGCTCGACACGCCGACCGGCGTGGAGGTGCTCAACTTGCTCAAGGAGCTGCACCAGGAGTCGGGTCTCACCATGGTGCTGGTCACGCACGATCAAGACGTCGCCGACGTCGCGCACCGCACCATCTACATGCGCGACGGCCACGTGGTGAGCCGCGAGGAGGTGCAGCATGCGGCTCATCCCTGACTCGGTGCGCATGGCGCTGCAGGCGCCCGCACGCAACCCCGGACGCAGCGCGCTGACCGCCCTCGGACTGGCCATCGGCGTCAGCGCGTTCATCGCCATGGTGAGCTTCGGCCGCGGCGCGCGCGGCTCGGTGGTCTCGCAGTTCGAGACGCTGGGCAGCAACATGCTGCGCATCAAGAAGCAGACCGCGGCCGGCGAGATCACGGCCCAGCCGCTGACGCACAACGACGTCGACGCGCTCGTGCGCGAGTCGACCACGCTGGCGGCCGTGGTGCCGCGTATCGACCGCATGTTCGACATCTCGTACCAGGGTCGCCACGCGCGCACGGTCGTGCGAGCCACGACGCCGGACTTCACCAAGGTGCGCGACGAGAAGATCTCCAAGGGCGGCACCTTCAACGAGCGCGACGAGCGCGAGCGCGCCAAGGTCTGCCTGCTCGGCGCCACGCCGGCGGCCACGCTGTTCCCCGCCGGCGATCCACTCGGCGCGGTGGTCACCGTCAACGGCACCCTGCCCTGCCGCGTGGTCGGCGTGTTCGCGCAGCAAGGCGCGGCGATCAGCGGCAGCGATCTCGACGACCGCATGGTGATGCCGCTGAGCACGTTCGAGAACGCGCTCGGCGCGGCCGACGGCTTCTACTCGATCGAGGTGCGACCGCGCGCGTCCGATCAACACTGGGCCGCCACGCAGGAGATCCACCGCATCCTGCGCCGCGTGCGCCGCGTCAGCGAGGGCACGGGCGACAACTACCGCGTCGAGAGCCCCGACGAGGTCACGCGCGTGGCCGAGCAGATCGGCGGCATCCTGACCGGCTTGCTCGCGGGCATCGCGGGCGTGTCGCTGCTGGTGGGCGGCATCGGCATCATGAACATCCAGCTGATGTCGGTGGCGGAGCGCACGCACGAGATCGGCGTGCGCTCGGCGCTCGGTGCCTCGCCCGATCAGATCCTGCGCCAGTTCCTGGCCGAGGCGCTGGCGCTCGCCTGCATCGGCGTCGGGGTCGGCGTGGCGGTGGGCGTGGCGCTCTCGGAGATCGTGGGCAAGCAGATGGGCTGGGCCCACGCGACGCAGCCCGACGTGGTGATCTTCTCGGCGGCATTCGGCGTCGTCGTGGGCACGGTGTTCGGCTACATCCCGGCCAAGCGCGCGGCCGACCTCGATCCGATCGAAGCACTGCGGCGGGAGTGACCGATGAGAGCTTTCTTCCTCACCTTGCTGGGTCTCAGCGTCGCCAGCAGCGCAGCCGCCGAGGTGGTGCCGCTCGCCGACCTGGAGAAGCGCGCGCTAGAGCGCCACGTGGCCGTGCTCGCCTCCCAGGCCAAGGAGCGCGCCGCGGAAGCCGGCGTCCGCGAGGCCCGCAGCAACTACATGCCGCACGTGGGCGTGCAGATCGACAACAACGTCCAGCCCGGCCGTCGCATTTGGCAGGTCAACGCGATCAACCCGGCGGATGCGGAGCTGGATCCGGATCAGCAGCGCACGCAGCCAATTCTCGTTCAGGGCGCCAGCGCGCTCGACCCGAACGTGAGTGGCCGCTTGCGCGACAAGCAGCGCAGAGACGTGCTGCGTCCCGTCTTCCGCACCACCGCGCTGATGCAGATCACCAGCACGCTCTACGACTTTGGCCGCACGGCCGCGAGCGTCGCGGTCAGCCGTGCGCGCCTCGATGCCACCAAGGCCGAGAACGACGTCACGCGCGCCGAGGTCGTCGCCACCGTGCGCGCCACGTACCTGACCTGGCTCAGCGCCGTCGAGCTGCACCGCATCGCCGCCGAGGCGACCGTCGATGGCAGCAAGCGCAGCGAGCGCGTCAGCGCGCTGATCACCGAAGGCGCCCGTCCGCGCGGCGACTTCGCTCCCGTCGAAGCCGACCGCTTGCTGTCTCAGCTCGAGCTGGAGCGCGCGCTCGGCGACATGGAAGCCGCGCGCATGGCGCTCGAGTACGCGATCGGCGAGACGCTCTCGGACAGCGCGGAGCCGGACCTCAAGCTGCTCGACACGCAGGTCGGCACAACCAGCACGCGGCCCGATCCGCAGCTGCGCCTGCTCGTGTTCCAGCGCGCCGTCTACGAAGCGACCGCTCGTCTGCAGCGTAAGGCGGGCATGCCCGCGCTCACCGTCGGGCTCGGTGCCGGCGTCGGCGTACAGCCCGACCCGCAGGGCCCACGCATCTTGCCGAGCTACCTCGCGGGCATCGGTCTGTCGGTGCCCATCTGGGATGGCGGTGGTTCCGACGCGAGCGCGGACGCCACCGAGGCGCGCGTCGACGAGCTGCGCATCCGGCTGGAGGACGCCGAGGCGGAGCGCAACCAGGAGCACGCCAAGGCGGCCCTGCAGGCCGAGCACGCGCTCAAGCGCAGGGCCACGGCCGAGCAGCTGATCGACGTGTGCAAGGCGCGCGTGACCGACACGGAGACCGGCTACGCCATGGGCGCGATGCAGTTCGACCAGGTGCAGCAAGCGCGCAGCATGCTGCGCCGTGCGGAGACCGAGCTGGTGATGGCCAAGGTCGCCCGCACCGAAGCCCTCCTGCGAACGGCTCCCTAGCTTAGCTAGCCGAGCGCGCGCTCGAGCGCGATCAGCGCGTCGTGCAGCGCGCGCATCTTGCTGTCGCCGATCTCCTCGGCGAGCTCGCGCTCCAGGGACTCCAGCACCGCGAGCCCCTGCGCGATCGACGCGGCGCCGGCGGCGG
>JBEVNG010000109.1:0-20884 GCA_040508235.1 Polyangiales bacterium
AGTGGACCAGCGTGTAGTCCATGTCGAAGCCGACTGCCTTGATCGAGCGCATGTTGAGCGTTCGGTTACAGAACAGCCGCCGCCCGGGCGGGATGTCGATCGTCGGGGCATCCATCCCATCTTTCGTAGCAGACCGGGGCGGCCTCCGGGCAGTCTTGGTAGATCCGCTCACGGGCGGAGCGAAGATTCGAGGCGCTGTGAGCCCCCGTTGACCCGAAGCACGGCGGCCCAGGCACCATGGAGATCATGATCAAGGCGACGAGGTTCGCGCTGTGGCTGGGATGTGCCAGCGCGACGATCGGTTGCTCCGGCGCGGTGGACCCCGTCTTCGGACCCAGCGACATCTCGGGCGATGGCAGCAAGCAACCCACCAAGCCCGCCGACCCGGGTGACCCGAGCGACCCGACCAAGCCGGGCAAGACCGACGAGCCGGGTGGCATCGGGACCAAGGCGTTCGGCCTGTGCGACAGCAGCGAGGAGACCCCCTCCCCGCGCCTGCTCCGGCTGCTGACCCCGCGCGAGTACCAGAACACGCTGGAGGAGCTGCTCTACAACTCGCAGCTCGACATCGCCAGCTTGCCGCTGCCTCCGCGCGTGCGCGGCTACGACAACAACGCCAACGCGTCGGTGGTCACCGCGCGCCACGTCGACGAGTATCTGAGCGCCACCGAGCCGCTGATCGACAAGGCGCTGAACGAGCAGCGCGGCAACCTGGTGCCCTGCCAGTCCAACGACCAGAGCTGCGCGCGTCAGTTCGTGACCAAGTTCGGCCTGCGCGCGTTCCGGCGTCCGCTCACGGACGAGGAGCTCACCCGCTACACCGCGCTGTTCGCCAGCGACGTCACCGGCAACGACTTCAACGTCGGCCTCAAGCTCGCGATGAGCAGCATCCTGATCTCGCCCAACTTCCTGTACCGCTCCGAGGTGGGCGAGAAGAAGGGCAGCACGTTCGACCTGACGCAGTACGAGATCGCGAGCGCGCTGTCTTACCTGTACTGGGGCACGATGCCCGATCAGGCGCTGTTCGACGCGGCCCAGAAGGGCGAGCTCACGACCAAGCCGCAGCTGGAGGCGCAGGCTAGACGCATGCTGAGCGACAAGAAGGCGGAGGAGCAGCTGGGGCACTTCTCGCTGCAGTGGCTCGGCTCGGACGGTGTGCTCTCGGCGTTCAAGGACAACGCGATCTACCCTGCCTTCAACGACTCGCTGCGAAAGGCGATGGTCGAGGAGCAGACGCGCTTCATCAACGACCTGACGCTGACCAGCAACGGCAGCTTCGCGCAGCTGTTCCGCGCGGACTACGTGTATGCGAACCAGCAGCTGGCGCAGTTCTACGGACTGAGCGGCGGTGGCAACGAGTTCAGCAAGGTGAAGGTCACCGCGGACTCCGAGCGTGGAGGTCTGCTGGGGCTCGGCGCGGTGCTGACGGCGCATGCGCACTCGAACGAGAGCTCGCCGGTCAAGCGCGGCAAGTTCGTGCGCGACCGCCTGCTCTGCCAGGACCTGCCGCCGCCACCGGCCAACCTCGACACCACGCCGCCCGGACTCGACCCCACGCTGACCACGCGCGACCGCTTCGCCAAGCACACCTCGGACGGCGCCTGCGCCAGCTGTCACCAGTTCATCGACGGCGTGGGCTTTGGCTTCGAGGGCTTCGACGGCATCGGCGCCAAGCGTACGACGGAGAACAACCTACCGGTCGACGAGTCCGGCATGCTGGTGGGCCTGGAGGCGCTCAGCGCCAAGACCAGCGAGCCGTTCAACGGCATCCGCGAGCTGAGCGAGCTGATCGCGGACAGCGAGACCGCGCCGAGCTGCTTCGCGATCCAGTACTACCGCTTCGGCCGTGGCTACGAGGAGACCAAGCAGGATGCCTGCTCCCTGAGCAAGCTGCGCACGAAGTTCGAGGACTCGAAGCTGACCCTGAAGGAGCTGTTGGTGAACCTTGCCTTGCTCGACTCGTTCACCAAGCGGAGGAGTGAATGAAGCGCCGTTCTTTCTTGCGTGGGCTCGGTGCCACCGCGCTGATCGCGCCGTTCGCGCAGCTGCCGCGCAAGGCGCACGCCGCGGCGCCCAAGCGCGCGATGTTCGTGTACGTGCCGGATGGCTGCATCCCGGCGCTGTGGCACCCGAAGGGCAGCGAGACGTCGTTCACGCTGCCCGAGATGACGGCGCCGCTGGAGCCCATCAAGCAGCACCTGGTGTTCCTGGAGGGCCTGACCATGTACGCGGGCGGCTCCACGCACGAGGGCGGCATCGCCAAGGTGCTGACCGGCGTGTCGCCGCAGTCGCTCGACATCTACCTGGGTGATCGCATCAGCGGCGACCGTCCGCACCGCACGCTGCAGCTCGGCGTGGGCACGTCGTTCCAGAACGGCTCGGGCAGCTTCAGCTACATCGGCGAGGGCCAGACCGTGAACCCGGACGACGACCCGCTGAACGCGTTCTCGCGCGTGTTCGGCTCGGTCGCGACGGGCGGAGACGACGCGGCGGCGATGCTCAAGAAGCGTCAGCGTCAGAGCGTGCTCGACGCCGCGCTCGGCGACCTGAGTGCGCTGCAGACCCGGCTCGGGCAGACCGAGAAGGAGAAGCTCGACGTGCACCTCGACTCGCTGCGCGAGCTGGAGAAGCGGCTCACCGGCGCGGCCGCGGGCGGCATGTGCGACGTCAGCGGCTTCAACACGGGGGGCTTCAAGGTCTCGCCGACCGACTACTACCCCAAGACCTATCACAAGGAAGAGAACTTCAAGCTGATGGGTCAGCTGCAGATGGACCTGGCGGTGATGGCGCTCGCCTGCGGCTCCACCAACGTGGTGTCGCTGATGTGGTCGCACGCGGTGTCGCCGACGCACATCCTGGAGACCGGCGTCAGCACCGGCAACCACGATGCCTCGCACTACGGCACGGCCGGCAGCCAGATGGCCAAGGACTTCGTGAAGCTCAAGCGCTGGTTCATGGAGCGGTTCGTGTACCTGATCCAGAAGCTCGCCAGCACGCCCGACGACGGCGGCACGCTGCTCGACAACACGCTCGTGTTGTTGTGCTCGGAGCTCGGCGACTCGAACAACCACGACCACAACAGCGTGCCGTTCGTGCTCGCGGGCAAGGCCGGCGGCGCGCTGCGCACCGGTCGCTACCTGAGCTACGGCGGCAAGAACGCCGGCGAGAACGAGCCGCACACCAAGCTGCTGGTGTCGTTCGCGAACGCGGTCGGCGTCGACATCGACAGCTTCGGCTTCACCGGCAAGGGCAAGGGCCCCCTCAGCGGCCTGCTCTAAGCCGAGATCTCGCCCCAGGACGCATCCGACAGCAGGCGCTCGAAGGCGTTGCCCGGTACGCGCACCAGGTGCTGGTGGTCGCCGGCCTCGAGGTACACATCGGCCTCGCCGCGCAGCGCAGCATCGACCACCGAGCTGACGCCATAGGCATCGCCGAGTGCCGGCACCGCGCCGACCTCGCAGTCGGGGAACAGCTGCACCAGCTCGTCCTCGCCCGCGAGCGAAAGCTCACGACAGCCGAGCATCTGGGCCAGGCGGCCCGCGTCGACCCGCCGCGACGCGGGCACCACGGCCAGCACGTAGCGCTGGTCGTCGCAGAACAGCACGCCCTTGGCGATGCGCTGGTCTGGCACGTGGGCCTCGCGCGCGGTCTGGCGCGAGGTGAGCGTATGGCGATGGGTCAGCATCTCGAAGCAGACTTGGTGCTGACCCAGATAGTTCGTAATCGTGTGCATACGCGCCCCCCAGGGCCACCGTACGCCGAGCCTGGAAAATGAAAAGATACCCGGGCAGGGACGGCTCGCGTTCGATCGGTGCGCTGCCATGCAACTGACGCTCGCACCGTGGAACTGGGCGTGAACGTGGCGGACTCTTTCGCTAAGCTGGGGAGCGTGGCCGAGCTCGCTCCTCGGTCGCGCAAGAGGTCCGTGCTTCAGTGGATCAAGCTCACCGTGGCCCGGCAGGCCGGCGTCATCGTCGCCGGCAGCCTGTCCACCATGGCGCTCGCGTTTTGGCTCACGGGTCGCGCCGGCATGCTGCCCGGCTTCTCGGTGCAGAGCTTCCTGCTGGGGCTGCTCTGCTTCGTGCCCGCCGCGGGCCTGCTTGCCGGGTGGGTCACGCATCGGTTGGTCGGCTCGCGGCTGGAGCACCTGGTCGAGGTCATCGACGGCACGGGCCCGCACGACGACCTCGCACGCATCCGTGACCTCGGCGCCGATGAAGTCGGCGCCATCGCCAACGCCGTCAATCGCCTGCTCGCGCGCATCACCAGCATCCGCGCGAGCATGATCGACCAGTCGCGGCAGCTGGGCGAGGCGCAGCGGGAGCTGGTGCTCAAGGCGCGCCTGGAGGAGAAGTCGCAGGAGCTGGCCCAGCGGCTCGACGAGCGCGCGATGCTGTTCGAAATCATGCGCATCACCACCACCAGCCCGGCGCTCGACGACGTGCTGCGCACGCTGGTGGAGCGCGTGGGCCAGATGCTGCGCATGCGCGAGGTGGTGCTGTTCCTGTACGACGAGTCGGTGGAGAGCTTCGCGGTGCAGGCGACCCACGGCTTCGCGCGCAGCGACGCGCTGAAAGAGCGCACGCTGCGGCTCGGCGAGGGCATCTCCGGCGCCGCCGGCCGTGACCGGACGCCCGTGATCATCGCCGATGTCAGCAAGCGCGAGGACTACCTGGGCTTTTGGGGCGAGACCGAGCGAGTCGGCTCGCTGGCCGCGGTGCCCATCATGTACCAGGACAAGCTGCTCGGCGTGATGACGGTGACGCGCCCGGAGCTCGAGCCAATCAACGAGGTCGCGCTCAACCTGCTGTGCGCGATCGCGGACAACGCCGCGCTGGCGATCCGCAACGCGCAGCTGTACGAGCGCATGCGCCAGCTCTCGACGCACGACGAGCTCACGGGCCTGCCCAACCAGCGGAACCTCGACAGCCACCTGGGGCGCGAGATCGACCGCGCACGCCGCTTCGACAAGCCGTTCTCGCTGCTCAGCCTGGAGGTCGATCAGCTGGAGGGCGCGCTGGGCGCCGTCGACTCCGCGCGCGGGGATGCGGTGCTGCGCGACCTGTCCCTGCTGCTGCTCGACCACGTGCGCAAGGTCGACACGGTGGCCCGCGTGGGCGACGCGCGGTTCGTGGTGCTGCTGCCGCGCTGCGACGCGCGCGACGCCTGTGGCGTGGCGGAGAAGCTGCGCAAGAACATCTCCACGCATCCGTTCTTCGAGCCCTCGGAGAACGCGGCCACCCGTCTGACGGCCAGCGTGGGCGTCGCGCAGCTGACGTCTGCAGACGATATTCACGGTACCAGTCTGCTCGCACGTGGCGAACAAGCCCTGAGCGTCGCCCGAACGGCAGGCCGCAATCGCGTGCAGTCCGCGGAGCCGATCCCCACGGCCGAGCGCGTCGAGCGGCCATCCTAATTGCGTCTACGCCCGGGGACGGAGCGCGTCAGCGACGAGCTGCCCCAAACGCGTGTCAGCCGAAATTCGGAGTGACCTGAATAGGCGAGACGCGCTTGACGGTGGTCTAGCTGACTGCGTCTCATAGGGGCGCGTGCTGAAACGAGGGCCCTGCTCGATCGGCCTTCA
Organism: Polyangiales bacterium; assembly: GCA_040508235.1. Lineage (GTDB taxonomy): Bacteria > Myxococcota_A > Polyangia > Polyangiales > DASUME01 > DASUME01. Next base: position 5,585 of record JBEVNG010000109.1, read on the forward strand.
GCGGTGCGCTCCGGGGGAATCACTATGAGGGTCGTGCTCGCCGCACTGCTTGCTGGGTGGCTTGCGTCCGTGGTGTCTCGTGTCGAAGCGCAGTGCGCGGACGAGGCGTGCGTGAAGGCCTCCGCCGCGCTCGCCACCGTCGACACGCAACAGAGCGCGCTGCTCGACGCCACCATGACAGGCTTGCTCGGCTTGCCCAGCAATCAGGCCGTCGATCTGACGGTCCTGGACCATCAGGCCCTGGCCAACGCGAACGTCTCGATGGCGAGCTTGCTGACCGCGCTCAACAACGCGGGCATCGGCACGGATGCCAATGGCGCGCTCAACGTGAACGTGCCGATGAACACCTTGCTGACCGCGGGCTCGCTGGTGGTGAACACCAACAACGCGAATCCCGCCGCCGCCGCCGCGCTCGACAAGCTCAGGCTGCAGACGGCGAGCGTCAACACGCAGAGCATCAAGCTGGGTGACCTGATCACCACCGACACGCGCTCGGGTCCGCTCGCCAACCAGCAGATCAACCTGCTCGACCTGGTCAACGGCAGCATCAGCACCTTCAACCAGAAGAACGTGGCCGCGGTCCGCAACGTGACGTTGAACGGCGGAGACCTGGGGCTCGCCAACGTGAGCACGCTGGAGCTGTCGCTGGTGGTGGTCGAGCCGGCGGTGATGGCGTGTGGACCCGTGGGCACGCAGTTCTACTCGGCCGGCATCCGGCTGCGCATCCACCTCAACCTCAACGCGCTCGGCGTCAACCTCAACCTGGCGCCGCTGACCTCCCTGCGGCTGGACCTGACGCAGCTCGACATCGTGGCCGCCGTCTCGCGCGCGTCCGGCACGATCAGCGCGATCAACGCCGTGGCCAGCACGCTCACGGTGCAGGCGACGCCTGGCGTCGCGGAGCTGTACCTGGGCACGATCTCCAACGCGGACTTCATCGACCGCGGCACGCCGATCGATCCGGTGAACGAGCTGACGCCGGCGATCGTGGCGAACCTGAAGCTGGTGTTGCTCGGCATCGACGTGACGGCGACCGTGAGCGCCAAGGGCTACGCGCTGGGCACCACGCCCACCGCCAAGCCGCTCAACTTCACGTCGCCCTACCCCAAGACGCTGACCGCGACCACGTCCAGCAACTTCGCCGGCAACCTGGTCAGCTCCCTGCTCTCGAACCTGCAGGTGTCGATCAGCACCTTCTCGGGTGTGATCCCGCTGATCGCAAACACGCTGAACGCGCTCACCGGCGGGCTGCTCACGCTGGTCACGAACACACTCAAGGGCACCGGCGGGCTGCTCGACACATTGCTCAGCGGTGTGCTGACCAGCGTGGTCGATCCGTTGCTGAACACGCTGGGCGTCAAGCTCGGCGAGATGTCGGTCACCGCCAGCGCGCCGTACAAGGTCCCTACAGGCAGTACGTGCAACGACAACCTGTACTGCACCGAGAACGACACCTGCAATGCATCCGGCGTCTGCACCGGCGCGGCCAGGAACTGCGCCGATGCGCTGAGCTGCACCGTGGACAGCTGCGACGAGGTGAACCGGCTGTGCAAGAACACGCTCGCCTCGGGGCAGTGCGTGATCAACGGGCTCTGCGTCGCGTCGGGCGTGGCGGACCCGAGCAACGGCTGCATGGCCTGCGCGCCCGAGCAATCGACCACCGCCTACACACCGCGCGCGATCGGTGCCAGCTGCAACGACGGGCTGTACTGCACGGCGGTCGACACCTGCAGCGTGCTCGGCGTGTGCGTCGGCACGCCTCGCCTGTGCAACGACAACCTTCCCTGCACGGTCGACGCCTGCGACGAGGGCCTGGGGCGCTGCAACAACCTGGTCAGCCTCGGCTGCGTGGTCAACGGACAGTGCGTGCTCGCGGGCACCGACGATCCGACCAACCCGTGCCGCAGCTGCAACCCGCTGATCTCGACCACCAGCTACACCAACAAGGTCGCCAACACGCCGTGCACCGACGGCCTGTTCTGCACCGTGGGTGATGCGTGCAACGGCGCGGGCGCGTGCGTATCGGCGCCGCGCGACTGCTCGGACTTGCTCGCGTGCACCAGCGATGCCTGCGACGAGGCGGGCAAGCGCTGCACCTCGACCCTGGCCACCGGCTGCATGATCCTCGGCCAGTGCGTGGCCTCCGGCACCAGCAATCCGCTCAACCCGTGCCTGGCCTGCAACCCCGCCGTCTCGACGCTGACCTGGACGCCCAAGGCGATGGGCACCTCGTGCGACGACGGACTGTTCTGCACCACGGGCGATAGCTGCAATGCGCTCGGTCTGTGCACCGGCACCACGCGCGTGTGTGATCCGGGCGGCACCGGCTGCAGTAGCGTCTGCGACGAGCTCTCGCGCTCGTGCAAGCAGAACATCCTGGGCTGCTTGATCGGCGGCGCCTGCGTGTCGCAGGGCACGGTCAACCCGCTGAACGGTTGTCAGATCTGCAACCCGCTGCTGTCGACCACGGGCTTCAGCGCGGGCAACCAGGGACAGGCCTGCGACGACGGCCTGTACTGCACCACCGGCGACACCTGCGGTCCGCTCGGCACCTGCCTGGGCACGCCGCGCGATTGCTCCGACATGGCCAGCTGCACCACCGACACCTGCGACGAGCTCAACGATCGCTGCGGCGCGCTGGTGACCAACGGCTGCTTGATCAACAACCAGTGCGTGCCCGCCAACGCGGCCGATCCGACCAGCCCGTGCCGCGCGTGCCAGCCGCTGCTTTCGACCACCAGCTACACCGCGAGGCTGCCCGGCACGACCTGCGACGACGGCAAGTACTGCACGGTGCTCGACCTGTGCAGCGTCGACGGCGTGTGCGCAGGCACCCCGCGCACGTGCGGCGTGGGTGATGCCTGCAACACGATGTGCGACGAGTCGGCGGGGCGCTGCCGCAGCGACATCGACGGCTGCTCGATCAACGGCCTGTGCGTGCCGGGTGGCACCAGCGATCCCGCCAACCCCTGCCGCACCTGCAACCCGAGCCTCAACCGCTACGGCTGGAGCAACAAGACCAGCGGCAGCAGCTGCGACGACTCGCTCTACTGCACCACGGGCGACACCTGCAACGCGCTCGGCTTGTGTGTCGGCGCGCCGCGCGCGTGTGGCGGCAGCGGCAGCTGCGTCAGCGTGTGCAACGAGGACCAGGATCAGTGCGTGGCGGCGCTGACCGGCTGCACGATCGACGGCGTGTGCCGCTCGGCCGGCAGCGTCGACCCGAGCAACTCCTGCCGCACCTGCAACCCCGCGGAGTCGACCACCGCGTGGAGCCTGGCGGCGAACGGCACCTCGTGCAGCGACGGGCTGTACTGCACGCAGAACGACACCTGCAACGCGAGCGGTACCTGCACCGGCACGGCGCGCAGCTGCACGGACAACGTCAGCTGCACCGCCGATGTGTGCGACGAGCTCGGCGACCGCTGCGTGTCGACGGTCAGCAACGGCTGCCTGATCGACAACACCTGCTACCCGAGCGGCGTCACCGATCCGCTCAACAACTGCCGCACCTGCAATCCGTCGGTCAGCGACAGCGGCTGGAGCAACAAGATGATCGCGGTCGCCTGCGACGACGGTCGCTTCTGCACCGAGAACGACGCCTGCGATGGCCAGGGCACCTGCGCGGGCACGCTGCGCAGCTGCAGCGCGGACGGCACCTGCTCCAGCTTCTGCGACGAGTCCACCAGCTCGTGCCGCACCGGGATCAGCGGCTGCAACATCCTCGGTACCTGCCTGGCGGCGGGCTCCACGGACCCGAGCAACCCGTGCCGTACCTGCGATCCGACGCGCAACCCCGCCGCCTGGTCGCTCAAGGCGACCGGCAGCACCTGCGACGACGGGCTGTTCTGCACCACGGGCGACGCGTGCAGCGCGGCCGGTGCGTGCGCGGGCATGCAGCAGGGCTGCGATGACAGCGTCGGCTGCACGACCGATGCCTGCAACGAGTCGTCGCGCGCCTGCACGCACACGGTGGCGGGCGGCTGCAACATCGACGGCGCCTGCGTGATGGCCGGTGCACCGGGCCCGGATGGACCGTGCCGGATCTGCGACCCCGCGCGCTCGACCACCAGCTGGACTCCGGCGCAGCAGGGCACCTCGTGCGACGACGGGCAGTTCTGCTCCCCGCTCGATCGCTGCGACGGCAACGGCAGCTGCGTGGGCAGCGGCGTGCGCTGCCTGCCCGACGGGCTCGGCTGCACGGAAGAGACCTGCAACGAGTCGACGGATAGCTGCACCGTGCGCGTCACGGTGGGCTGCGCGGTCGGCAACCAGTGCTTCAGCGAAGGCGCCTCGGCACCGAACGACAACTGCAGCGTGTGCACCGCCGCGAAGTCGACCATCTCGTTCAGCAGCAACCCGTTCGGGGCGCGCTGCGACACCGACGGCGACGGCCTGCTGGACGGCTTCGAGCTGAACCCCGACGGCACGCCGGTGGATCACGACGGCGACGAGCTGCCCGACCTCCGCGACCCGGACGATGACGAGGACGGGCTGCCGACACGCGACGAGAGCTCGGATCCGAACGGCGACGGCGATCCCGAGGACGCGCGCGATCTCGACGAGGATGGTCTGCCCGACTACCTCGACCCGGACGACGACGACGACGGGCGCAACACCAGCCAGGAGCGCGACGAGGCCGACGAGTATGGCGATGACGTCGACAACGACGGCATCTTCAACTGGTACGACTTCGACAGCGACGGGGATGGCGTCACGGACGCCAGCGAGAACTACGGCGACGGCGACAGCAACGCGGACGGCATCCCCGACTACGTGCAAGCCAACGTGCAGCCGAACGACGACGACATGGACGGCATCCCGACCGACGTCGAGTGCCCGGCCGGCAAGGACAACTGCGACGACAGCGACGGCGACGGGCAGCCCAACTGGAACGACCCGGACGACGACAACGACGGCGTGCTGACGCGCTACGAGCTGCGCAACGGCGCGCGCATCGACACCGACCGCGACGACGTGTTCGACCACCTCGACACGGACGACGACGGCGACACCTTCGTGACGCGCGAAGAAGCCGCGGATCCCAACGGCGATGGAAACCCGAGCGACGCGCGCGATACCGATGGGGACGGCACTCCGGACTACCTCGACCGCGACTCGCCGCAGGGCGGCAACGTGCTGCCCGATGCGGGCACGCCGGACGCGGGACGTCCGCCGGTCGATGCGGGTCGCCCGCCGCAGGATGCCAACGTGCAGCCGCCGCCGAGCGACGCCGAGGTCGAGCCGCCGACCGACAGTGGACCGCGCCGCCGTTCCGGCCTCGCCGGGGGTGGTGGCTGCGCGCTGCAGGGCGAGCACGCGCTCGACCACACCGCGCTGGCCATGCTCGCACTGCTGTGGCTGCGCCGGCGTCGCCAGCGTTCCCGCCCTGGGAAAGAGCAGACTCAGATCGAACGTCCGCAACTGAGGTAAGGCAAAGGTCTACGGACTGGTTGCTGCGACCGTCACGCTTGATTCTTTTCAGTCATCCGTTTCTCATACTGTTCGCATGGGTGAGTCACCGTCTCTGCTCGAGGTGACCCACCCCTGCTCGGGGGAAGACTATGAAGGTCGTGCGCGCAGCACTCCTTTGCGGGTGCCTTGCGTCCGTCGCGTCGCGAGCGGCTGCGCAATGCAGCGATGAAGCCTGCCTCAAGGTTTCGTCGAACCTCGCCTCCGTCAGCACGCAGCAGAGCGCACTCCTGGACGGCACGCTGACCAGCCTGCTCGGCATGGCGCCAGGCAACGCCATCGACCTGAGTGTCGCGGATGGACAGGCGCTCGCGAGCGCGAACCTGAGTCTGAGTGGACTGCTGCAGACGCTGAACAACGCGGGCGTGGGCAGCACGCCAGCGGGCGCGCTGGGCACCGCCACGCCGCTCGGGGCCGTGCTGTCGGCCGCGGCCGCGCAGGCGACCACGCAGGGCAACACCGCCGCCGCCGCAGCGCTGGAGAAGCTGCGCCTGCAGAGCGCCAGCGTGAACACAGAGAGCGTCACGCTGGGCGAGCTGATCCAGGTCGACACCCGCTCCGGCCCGCTCTCCAACAACCAGATCAACCTGCTCGACCTGGTCACGGGCAGCGCCAGCCTGTTCAACGCGGGGCACGTGGCCACGCTGCGCAACGTGGCGCTGAACGGCAACGAGCTGGGGCTCGGCAACGCGTCGACGGTATCGCTGTCGATGGTGGTGCTAGAGCCGGCGCTGATCGTCTGTGGACCGGTCGGCACGCAGTTCTTCTCCGCCAGCACGCGCGTCCGCGTGCACCTCGACCTGACCGGCGTCGGGCTGAACCTGAGTGTTCCGCCGCTGGCGACCGTGCGCCTGAGCCTGACCAAGCTCGACCTGGTGGCCACGGTGGGCCGCGCGTCCGGCACCATCGGCGCCATCGATGCGCTGGCCGGCACCTTGAGCGTGCAGGCGACGCCGGGCATCGCGGAGCTGTTCCTGGGCACGGTGTCGGATGCGAACTTCCTCGACCGCGCGACGCCGATCGATCCGGTCAGCGAGCTGACGCCGGCGTCGATCGGCGAGCTCGCGCTGCAGCTGGCGCTGGTCAACGCGACCGCCTCGGTGTCGGCGCGCGGGCACGCCAGCGGCGGCTCGCCCACGCCGAGCACGCTGAGCTTCACGCAGCCCTACCCGCGCACGCTGACCGCGAGCACGTCCGCCAACTTCGCCGGCAACCTGGTCAACTCGCTGCTAGGCGGCCTGCAGGTCACGGTCGGTGCGTACTCGTCGAACCTCGGCCTGGTGGGCGGCGCGCTCACCACGCTGGTCAACAACGTGCTCGCCACGGTGACCACGGCACTGCGATCGACCGCGGACACCGCCGTGCTCAAGAGCGTGCTGACGCCCGCCCTGGGCGGCGTGGTCGACCCGCTGCTGTCGATGCTCGGCATCAAGCTCGGAGAGGTCTCCGTGACGGCCAGCGCGCCGTACAAGGTCAGCACCGGCAGCACCTGCAGCGACAACCTGTACTGCACGCAGAACGACGTCTGCGGCGCGAACGGCGTGTGCGCGGGCGCGCCGCGCTCGTGCAGCGACAACATCGACTGCACTGACGACGTCTGCAACGAGCTCGCGGACACCTGCGTCAACACCGCCAGCACGACGTCGTGCTTGATCGGCGGCGCGTGCGTGGCAGCGAACGCGCCCGACCCCAACAACGCCTGCCGCGCCTGCCTGCCGGCCAGCTCGACGACGGCGTACAGCCCCAGGGCGAACGGCGCGCTCTGCAACGACGGACTGTTCTGCACCGCCGCCGACACCTGCCTGGCGGGTCTCTGCATCGGTGCGCCACGCGACTGCGCCGACGACATCGCCTGCACCACCGACAGCTGCAACGAGGCGAGCAAGGCGTGCCTGCACGTCTCGTCCGGTGGCTGCGTGATCGGCGGCGCATGCCTGATCGCGGGCGCGACCAGCCCAGCGAGCCCGTGCAAGATCTGCGACCCGCTGCGCTCGCTGAGCGACTGGTCGCCGGCCACCGTGGGCACCAGCTGCGACGACGGTCTGTTCTGCACGCTGACCGACCGCTGTGATGCGACTGGTGCCTGCGCGGGCAGCGGCGCGCGTTGCCCGAGCGACGGGCAGACCTGCTCCAACGAGGTCTGCGACGAGGCGAGCGACCGCTGCACGTCCGCCGTGATGGCCGGCTGCCGCATCGGCGGTCAGTGCTTCGTGGAAGGCGCGTCCTCGCCCAACGACAACTGCCAGGTGTGCAAGCCAGCGAGTGCGGTGGACGCGTTCACGTACGACGCCTGCGCCGGGCGCTGCGACTCCGACGGCGACGGACTGCTCGACTGCTACGAGAGCAACCCCGACGGCTCGCCGGTCGATCATGACAAGGACGGCCTGCCCGACCGGCAGGATGCCGACGACGACGGCGATGGCATCCCCACGCGTCAGGAGAACGCGGATCCCAACGGCGACGGCAACCCGGACGACTCGCGCGACCTCGATGAAGACGGCGTACCGGACTACCTCGACGACGACGATGACGACGACGGCCGCCCGACGCGCCAGGAGCGCGAGGAGGGCCTGCAGTACGGCAACGACATCGACGGCGACGACGTCGACAACTGGTACGACTTCGACAGCGACGAGGACGGCGCCACCGACGCGGCCGAGAACTACAGCGGCGGCGACAGCAACAAGGACGGAACGCCCGACTACCTGCAGCCCGAGGTGCAGCCGCCGGACGACGACAGCGATGGCTTGCCGACACAGATCGAGTGCCCGCTAGGCATCTCGAGCTGCCTCGATGCGGATGGAGACGGCCTTCACGACGGCGTGGACCCGGACGACGACGGCGATGGGGTGCTGACGCGCCACGAGCTGCGCAACGGCCAGCTGCGCGACACCGACGGCGACCGCCTCTACGATCACCTCGACAGCGACGACGACGGCGACCGGCTGGCGACGCGCGAGGAAGCGCCGGATCCCAACGGCGATGGCAACCCGAGCGACGCGCGCGACACCGACGGCGACGGCAAGCCGGACTACCTCGATGCCGAGGGCGACGCGCGCGACGAGAACGGCAACGGCGTCCCGGACTACCTGGAGGCCGATGCGGGCGCTCCGGATGCGGCGGTGGGGCCGCGAGTGGATGGCGGCAATCGACCTACGGATGCGGCGGTGGGGCCGTCCGAGGCGGGGTCGTCCGATGCAGGCACGCGGCGCGGTGGCGATGGCGGCTGCGCACTGACGGATCGAAACGAAGGAACGGGCTGGGGCGCACTGTGGGTGCTCGCGGCTCTTGGAGGGATTCCATGGCGTCGACGCAAGCGCTGAGAGGTTGGTTGGTACTGGTTGGGCTGCTCGCCTGGTTCGCGCCTGGTGTCGCTCGCGCGCAGCTCACACTCGATCGTTACTCGCCAGCCCCGGTCACCACCGACGGCTTCGCGCTCAGTCGACCGGACGCTCACGGCCACCTGAGCGTCGGTGCGCAGCTGCAGCTCGACTACGCGCGCAACCCGCTGGTGTACGAGTCCGCGCTCGGCGATGCCGAGACGGTGACCAACAACATCGTGCACAAGCACCTGGTCGGCCACGTGCTCGCGTCGTTGAGCATCTACGACCGCGCGATCTTCTACGTGCACGTGCCGGTCAGCTTGATGATGTCCGGCGATCGCATCCCGGAGCTGGCCGCGGACGGCGCCGGTCTGCAGAACATCAGCCTCGGTGCTCGCTTGCGTCTGTACGGCGAGTACGACGGCGTGTTCGCCCTGGGTCTGCAAGGTCAGCTCGGCTTGCCGAGCTCCGACTGGGCGGACAAGGACTCCGTGCTGCAGGGCGAGCAGAAGCCCACCTTCCGCGTCTCCTTGCTGGCGGACATCCGGCCCGACAAGAAGCGCCGGTTCCACATCACGCCGAACATCGGCGCCGGCTTCCGCAAGGCCGAGTTCATCGACAACTACAACATCAACCAGGAGCTGATCTACGGCCTCGGGTTGAGCTACGACTTCCTGGCCGACAAGCCCACGCGCCTGAGTCTCTACGCGGAGTGGTACGGCAACTCCACCTTCAAGCACTTCGGCCAGCGCGAGCACACGCCGATGGAGGCCCTCGGTGGCATCAAGCTGTTCCGCAAGGAAGGCTTCATGGTCGGCTTCGGCGCCGGTGGCGGCCTCACGCACGGCGTGGGAACGCCCGCGTGGCGCGTGATCGGCATGGTCGGCTACATGATCCCGCCCGAGCGCGACCGCGATCACGATGGCATCAAGGACGGCGACGATCAGTGCAAGGACGAGCCGGAGGACAAGGACAACTTCGAGGACACCGACGGCTGCCCCGACCCGGACAACGACGGCGACGGTATCCTCGACGTGAATGACAAGTGCCCGAACGAAGCCGAGGACAAGGACGGCTTCGAGGACGAGGACGGCTGCCCCGATCCCGACAACGATCAGGACGGCGTGCCCGACGCCCAGGACAAGTGCCCGAGCGACGCGGAAGACAAGGATGGCTTCCAGGACGACGACGGCTGCCCCGACCCGGACAACGACGGGGACGGCGTGCTCGACGTCAACGACAAGTGCCCGCTCGAGGCCGAGAACGTGAACGGCCGCGACGACGAGGACGGCTGCCCGGACAAGATCCGCGTCGATCGCGAGACCAACCAGATCATGATCCTGGAGCCGGTGCGCTTCGCCACGGGCAGCGCCACCATCTTGCCGGCGAGCTTCGACATGCTGCTCGAGATCGTGGAGGTGCTGAAGGCGCACTCCGAGATCGCGTTGCTGGGCGTCGAGGGCCACACCGACTCGAAGGGCAACGACGCCAAGAACCAGAAGCTGTCCGATGCCCGCGCCAACAGCGTGCGCGACTTCCTGCTCACCAAGGGCATCGATGGCACGCGCGTGGTCTCGCGGGGCTACGGCGAGACGCGTCCGGTCGCGGACAACAGCACCGAGGACGGTCGTCAGCAGAACCGCCGCGTGGAGTTCCACATCGGCGGTGTCAGCGACTGAGCACCAGCTCGGCGCCCGCGTGCTCGACCGCTCTGAACCCGAGCGGCTCGTAGTACGCGGGCGTTCGCGTCTTTAGCGCGACGCGCGCGCAGCCACGCACGCGCGGATGATCGAGCAACAGCTGCAGCAGGGCGCGACCGTAACCACGGCCGCGCCTTTCCTCTTGCACCACCACGTCCATCACGTACGCGAGCCGCGCTCCGTCCGTGATCGCGCGGGCGCTGGCGCGTACGCCCTCGGGGCCGCGTGCGACGATCCACGCTTCGCTGCCGACTTGCGCGCGCGCCAGCTGATCGAGGGTGAGGCCGCCGGTCCAGTACTCGCCCTCCAGCAGGGTCGCGACCTCGCGCGCGTCCTGCTCGCTCGGCTGCACGCACAGCTCCGACTGCTCGGGCCCCGCGCGAAAGCTGGGTCGCGACGGATGCGCGGCGCGGATCAACGTGAGCGCCCGCAGGTCGCCGGGCTGTCCACGCTGCCACAGGCCCTCCATGACGGCCTCGATCTGGCGAGGGCTCCGGTGTTGGCCGAGCTTGCGCTTGGCGAACAAGCGCGTCGGCCGCAGCTCCGCGATCAGCAGGCCCTCCAGCACCTTGCGATAGCGCTTGTCGTCGAGCGGCACGTAGCCGCCCTCGGGCTGGAAGCGCTGCATCAGCGCCGCCATGATCGCGGCCTTGTGGTCCAGATCGACGACGCGCTCGAGCTGTCCCTCCGCGATCGCGCTCAGGTAGTAGGTCGAAGCGGGACAGGCGAGCTCCGGGTGGATCCAGTAGCTCGGTACCTGCGCTATCACCTCGTCGCAGCTGGCGATCACCGGGCCGAGCAGGCCGAGCTTCTCGCCCTCGTCGCCGCCGTGCACGCAGAGCGCTCCGTCCACCACCACCGCGCTCAGCGTGCGCAACACCGGGCGCCCGTCCTGTACGCCCGCGAAGCGCACGCTCCCCGCGCCCGTGAACAGCCGCCATGCCTCCGCCTCGTCCGCCGCGAACTCTGCCCGTCTCATGCACCGAGCCTGCGCCACAGCTGGACCACCCGGGAGGGCCAGTTTGTACAAGACGGCTAGTCCAGTTAGAGTCGCGCGATGGCCTACGTGGTGAGCGTCGAAGCCGAGCCGGAGACCCCGCTCTACGTCGCGATCGCGCGCGCAATCGCGGGGGATATCGCGCGTAACCGGCTGCGTCACGGCGAGCGCCTGCCGGGCGAGCGCACGCTGGCCGCGTCGCTGGGCGTGAACCGCAACACCGTGCACGCCGCGCTCCAGGAGCTGGTGGCGCAGGGCTGGCTGGAGCCGCAGCCCGCGCGCGGCATGTTCGTGCGCGCGCCTTCGCCCGCCGAGCGGCCGCGTCCGTTCGCTCGCGGCCTGGAGCTGCGCGCGGAGGTGCCCGCGCGACCGGGGTTCGAACTCGAGCCGCGAGCTCCTGTCATCGAGCCCGCCGAGGGCCTCCAGCTCACGGGCGGCGTGCCGGATCCGCGGCTGTTCCCGCATGCGATCTACACGCGCGCCTATCGTCGCGTGTTGGCGCGTCGCGGCGCGCAGCTGCTCGACTACGGCGGGCCGTACGGCGAGGCCTCGCTGCGGCGCGGCCTGGCGGAGATGCTCAGCCGCCAGCGTGGCCTCGCCGCGCGCGCGCAGGACGTGATGATCACGCGCGGCAGCCAGCAGGCGATCTGGCTGGCGGCCCACGCGCTGCTGCGCCCCGGCGACCGCATCGGCGTCGAGCAGTACGGCTATCCGCCTGCATGGAGGGCGTTTCGAGCCACCGGCGCGGAGCTGGTACCGCTCGCGGTGGACGCCGAGGGCGTGCGCATCGATGCCCTGGAGCAAGCCTTCAAGACCGGGCTGCGCGCGCTCTACCTCACGCCACATCACCAGTACCCGACCATGGTCGCGCTGAGTGCGCAGCGGCGACTGCGCCTGCTGCAGCTCGCGCGTGAACATCGCTGCGCGATCCTGGAGGACGACTACGCGCACGAGTTCCACTTCCAGGGCCGCCCGCGCCTGCCGCTCGCCAGCGCCGACCACCACGGCTCGGTGATCTACATCGGCACGCTGTCCAAGATCCTGATGCCCGGCCTGCGCATCGGCTACGCGGTCGCACCCAGGCCCGTGCTCGAGGCGATGGCCACGCTGCGTAGCGTGATCGATCGCCAGGGAGACCTGCCCTCCGAGGCCGCCGTCGCGGAGCTGATCGAGGACGGCGAGCTGGAGCGCCACACGCGTCGCATGCGGCGCATCTACGAGCAGCGCCGCGACGTGCTCGCCCGAGCGCTGCACGATGCACTGCCCGAGCGCGTCAGCTTCACGCTCCCGCCTGGGGGCATGGCGTTCTGGATCCGCGTGCACGGTCGCGAGCCACGTCGCTGGGTCGAGCGCGCACGCGCACGGGGCGTGGTGTTCCGTGCGGGCGCCGACTACGCGCTCGCCCCGCAAGCGTCCGTGCCGTTCGTTCGCATGGGTTTTACCCGACTGGACGAGCGCGAGCTGCGCCAGGCCGTGAAGCTCGCGGCGCGCGCGTTCTGAGTGTTCGTGCGCGTGGCTACGAGAAGGCGAACGAGCTCATCAGTTCCGCACCTGTCAGCCGTAATCTAGGGTGCAGGGGGTCCGCAGCCATTGCGGACAAAGAATGGTCAACGCACGTCCGTCCGCAAGCAACACGCAGCAGTACCCGACCGGGGACAGCAAGTATCCGGCCCGTCTCGCGGGTGGTGTCGAGCTTCCGCTGCTCAAGCCCGTCAAAGGTCAGATCGGACCTTACGAGTTGATGGCCGAGCTCGGCTCGGGCGGCATGGGTACGGTCTACGTCGCGCGCCGCACCTATGAAGTCGGCGTCACGCGCACGGTCGCGCTCAAGACGCTGCGTCAGGATCTCTCGTCCGAGAAGGACCTGGTCGAGATGTTCCTCGACGAGGCGCGCATCACCGCGCGCATCAGCCACCCTTACGTCTGCTCGGTGATGGACATCGGCACGCACCGCGGCGTGCCGTACGTGACCATGGACCTGCTGATCGGCGAGCCGCTGTCGCGCCTGGGACCGCTGATGGCGGACGACCGCAGCGAGGCCTCGCTGGCGAACATCGTGCGCGTGATCGCCAACGTGTGTGAAGGCCTGCACGCCGCGCACGAGCTGCGCGACGAGCGCGGCGAGCCGATGCACGTGGTGCACCGCGACATCTCGCCCGACAACCTGTTCGTGCTCTACGACGGCTCGGTGCGCGTGGCCGACTTCGGCATCGCCCTTACGGCGGCGCAGCAGAAGGACGGCAAGAGCGCGGGCCTCGCGGGCAAGAGCGGGTACATGTCGCCCGAGCAGCTGCGCGGGCTGGCGCTCGATCGCCGCGCCGACCTGTGGTCGATGGGCGTGGTGTTGTGGGAGCTGCTGGCGGGCAAGCGCCTGTTCCGTCCCGGCAGCGACGTGGCGGCGACGGTCGCGATCCTGGAGGGGCCGATCCCGCTGGTGTCGCGCTTCAACCACCAGGTGCCCAAGGGCCTGGACGCGGTGATCTCGCGCGCGCTCGAGCGCGACCGCGACAAGCGCTACCCCACCGCGCGTGCGATGGCGCTCGACCTGGAGCAAGTGCTCGCGCGCTGCTTTGGTCCGGTGTCCGCCGGCCAGGTGAGCGTGTGGCTCGACGAGACGTTCCCCAACTGCCACGAGTTTCGCCGCACCATCGTCGCGCGCGCCGAGGAAGCGCGGGCGCAGGCGGACAAGTTCGAGTTCGATCCGAACCTCGGCATCCTGGTCAGCACGCGCCCGCCGGCCAACGACCAGCAGGGCTCGAACGTGCGCCGCCTGGACTCGCTGGCGACGGTCGACGTCGAGCTGGACGAGCCGTCGCCGCAGTCGGTCACCAACGAGGACATGATCCACCTCGACGGCTTCGCGCAGCAGCGCGCGCACTCCAGCATGCCGAGCATCTCCGAGCGGCTGAAGTTCCCGGAGCCCCCGCGACGGCCCACGCTGTCGCTCGCCAGCCTGCCGTCGCCGAAGCGAAAGATGGTGCAGGCGCTGATCGTGCTCGGCGCGCTGGGCCTCGGCACGGGCGTGGCGTCGCTGTTCGCTCGCAAGCCAGAGCTGGTGCAGCGCGAAGAGAAGCGCATCGAGCAGCCTGCCGCGAAGCCGCCCGAGCCCGCGCCGGTTGCGGTGACGCCGCAGCCTCCCGTGCTCGCGCAGCCCGCGCCGGTGGAGCCCGCGCCCGTGGAGCCAGCGGTGGAGCAGCCCGCGCCGGTCGTCGCCGAGGCGCCAGTGGTCGCGGCGCCAGTGGTCGAGGCCGCCCCGGCGCCGGTGGAGAAGCACCACCATCGCCGTCGCGCCAGCGAGGACGAGGACCAGCAGCCCGCCACCAAGCTCGGCGAGGTCTACGTGTTCGCCAGCAGCGGCAGCTACGAGGTGATCACGCGCGAGCGCATCGTGAAGGCCCCCGCGTTGCTCAAGCTGCCCGTCGACACCACCACGATCAGCGTGCGCAAGGAAGGCGAGCGCGCCGTGAAGCTGGTCAAGGTCTCGCCCCAGCCCGGTCGCCCGGCGATGGTGCGCATCGACCTGTGATCAGGTCTCGACCAGCGCCTCGGTGCGGCGGCTCTTGTCGATGAAGAACGCGGCGCCCGCGGCCACGTAATACAGACCGATCAGCGGCCCCATCAACAGCAGCATGCTGAGCGCGTCCTGCGTGGGCGTCAGCACCGCGGCGAGCACGCTCGCGACCACCACCCACCAGCGCCCGAACCTCATCAGCTGCTGGAAGCTGACGATGCCCGCGAGCGACAAGAACACGATGATCACCGGCACCTCGAAGGTGATGCCGAAGACGAACAGCATCTGCGAGACGAA
>JBEVNG010000133.1:0-8156 GCA_040508235.1 Polyangiales bacterium
AAGCGACGGACGATGCCGGTGATGATCTCGCCGCGGCGGTCCTTGAACTCGTTGAAGATGATGTCGCGCTCGGCGTCGCGCACGCGCTGGATGATCACCTGCTTGGCGGTCTGCGCGGCGATCCGGCCGAAGCCCTGACGCTGCTGCTGGAGCTTGAGCAGATCGCCGAACTCGCGGTCCTGCTGACGCGCGCGCTCGGTGTCCTCACGCAGGTAGAAGATCTGGAAGCCGAGCTCCTCGCCGAGGGCCGCCTCCAGGCCGTAGCGCTTGGCGTCGACGACGCTGATCTCGCGCTCGTCGTTGTCCACGCGCTCGACCACGGTCATGTACTGGTAGAGGTCGACCGCGCCGGTCTCCTCGTTGTAGCGGGCCTCGAGCTCGCGATTGATGCCGAAAGTGCGCTTGGCCGCCGTGAGGATGGCTTGTTCCATGGTCTCGATCAGGATCGCAGGGTCGATGCCCTTCTCCTTGCTGACCTGATCGATGATGCTCTGGAGCGAGATAGTTCCCGTTTGCATGGCTAGTCACCTTCGGACCTGGCGGCCCACGAATCGTTCGTAACCTTCAGAAGCGAAAGACGAGATGCGCCTTGGCGATCTCCGCGAACGGAAGCGCGAGGTCTTCGCCCTTCTCGTCGCGCAAAAGCACCTGCAGCTCCGACTGCTCGCCGCGCAGGCCGGCCAAGGTGCCAGAAAAACTCTTGCGCCCGTTCTGGGGCGTCTTCACGGACAGCTTCGCCTCGCGGCCCGCGTAGCGCTCGAAGTCGACCGCCTTCACGAGCGGGCGCTCGATGCCGGGGGAGCTGACCTCGAGCCGGTATTCACCGGGGATCAGCGACTCGTCCGCGTCGAGCACGTCGGACAGTGCGCGGCTGACGCGACGGCAATCCTCCAGCGTGACGCCACCGGGGGTGCCGGGCGGCACGCTCTCGGCGCCCGGTAGCTCGATCAGCACGCGCAGCACCGTGCCCTCGGGCTCGCGCTGATGCCGCACGTCGACCAGCGCGACGCCCTGTGCGGTGCACACGGGGTCGACCAGGGCTTCGAGCTGATCACGTTCGAGGAGGAGCTTGGGCATTCGAGATGATGTGGCGAGACGGTCTGCCCGGAACGAGCAGCCAAAGAGAAGATCCCCATGGCGACTATCTGGATAGGGGGGTCGTTTTGGCGCGCGCGAGGAGCGCGGCGGTCGCGAGACCTTCAAAACGAAAAAGGCGGAACCCTTGCGGGACCGCCTGCCGGCAATACCCAAACTGTCGGCCAATCGATTAGCACGCGTGTTTCCGGTCGGCAAGCTTCCGGAAAAGCAGCGAGCTTACGGAGCTGTACGCCGCGCCACCGGAGCTGCTCAGCGCGGCGTAGCGCAGCACGTCCACCACGACGTGGTGCTCGTCGACCGGCACCCGGCCACCGGGCCGACCTCCCCGCGCGAGCGGGGGTCGATCAGACGGCGGCCTGGACCGGGAGAGCCGAGGCAGCGGCCGGAGCGAGCGCGGCGCCATAACGGGCGAGCGCCTTCTCCGCGAACGCGTGCACCATCGGGCTGTCGACGTCGATCCACATCGCGTCGCCGACCGAGACCGCCTTCATGGCGCCGCGCTTGGCGAGCGCCTGCACGCCCGCGCTGAGGCTACAGCCCTGCGGACCGTCGGCGCGCTCCAGCTCTTCCATGAGCGCGCCGGTGACCTTGAACACGCCCGTGTCGAGCGCGTGGTACTCCGGCAGCTCCTTGGAGATCTTCACGATCCGATCGCCCTCCAGGAACACCTTGGTGGCGTCCGGGATGTCGACGCAGCGTGCGATGTCGAAGTCGATGCCGAGCACGGCCTCGTCCGCGCCGAGCGCGTACTGGTCGATGGGCAAGATCAGCTCGGGCGCCCAGAGGTGGTCGCTCATGAGCACGAACGTCGGGCCATCGACGAACGCCTTGGCCTTGAGCAGCGAGGTGCCATTGGGCTTGTCGAACTCGTCGTTCTGCAAGAAGCGAACATCGAGGCCGAAGCGGTGGCGCTCCAGGCCGCGCCGCAGCACGTCGCTCATGTAGCCCGTGATGACCACGACCTCGTCGACGCCCGCGCGCTCGAGGTTGCGGATTGCGTGCACGATCAGCGGGGTGCCACCGACACGCTTGAGGGGCTTGGGAAAGCTCAGCCCGCTTACAAGTCGCTCGCCCTTACCCGCTGCCAGGATGATCGCTCTCTTCGTCATCTCTCATGCCCCTGTCGCAATCACGACGTCTGCGTGACACCCAGTCACAGAGAACGTGAAAACCAGGCACGCCTGCCGTGAAGCTGGCGCACCAGCGTCACGATTTGCGTCTGAGTTCCGCGAACTCCGGTGAATAGACGGCATCGCTGACAGGAGCGTTACGCAACCGTCATGCCACGGGGTCTTCGATCCAGCCGTGTGCGCGGTACGCATCCACGGTTTGCGTGGTCGCCTTTTTCTGTAACGCGACGCCGAGCAGCCAGAGCAGGTTCATCAGCGTGAGGCGCAACCAAAGGTACAGGTCGAGTCGGTCCGCCATGCCGAAGATCGCAAACAGATAGGAGTGCGGCGCGAGCGAGACGGCCATCCACAAGCGCATCGGCGCGCGGTTGGTCTGGCGGTAGAGCTCCGCGCTCTGCGGGTTGCGCGCGACGCCCTTGAGCAAGCGCAGCGCGAGCGGGTTGGTGCGCCGGATCAGGTTCTCCTGGAACACGTTGTAGTCGGCGTAGAACTGCATCGAGAGCCGCGTGTACCAGGGCGCATGCTGCGCGTCGGCCTGCTGCTTGAGCTGCGCCGCGCGCTCCGCGTCGTCACCCTCGCCGCCGCGATCGAGCCGCGTCTGGCGCAGGTGCAGCTCCTTGTAGAAGTCGTAGAGGTTGAGGTGCAGCCCCGTCAGGGCGATCGCGATGCCGCCGAGCAGGAGCGTCGTCATATCTGCCCCACTGGCGAACAGATGCCACAAACAGGCCGCGGCGGTGCTGAGGCCGACCACCATGTCGGCGGTGCCGTCGAGCGCGCGGCCAAACGCGGATTGCATGTTCTTGGCCCGCGCGAGGATGCCGTCGGCGCCGTCCATGATGGCGCTGATCCACAACAGCGCCCCACCCCAGATCATCGCGCTGCGGCTGCCCTCGAACCAACAGGCCGCGGCGATCAGGCCGAGCGTGATCGCGAACAGCGTGATGCCGTTGGGCGTGACCGGCGTGCGGAAGACCAGCTTGCAGAAGGCGTACGCGAGCGGGCGATGCACCCACAGGTTCACCGGGTCCTCGACGTCCCGGGACTTCAACAGCTGCGAGAACGGCGGGAGCCCCGGCGCCATGCTGCGGGCTCTCGCTGCGAATTCGGAATCGGTTCGGCCTGCCATCTGGGCGCCCCTTCTGTACCGCGTGCGTTTGGACTGCAAGGCACGTTCCCCGATCGGGCGCGCGGTTCCTCCGCGGGCGCGAGCTGGTAACGATGATAGAACGTGCGGCTCGTGCGCAGGCCTTCCTCGATTTCGCGTGAGCCAGGACCGCGCTGGTTATTGGTTGCTTCGCTGGCGTCCTCGTTACTGGTCCACGGCCTGCTGTTGGTAGCGGGCGCACTGTTCCTGAAGCCGCCCGAGCTCGACATCGACTTCATGCTGCCCATGGACGTCGAGCTGGGCACCGCCGAGGGGCTGACCGTGGCGCCGACTCCGGTCAGCGAGCCGGCGTCGGATCCGTCCGCGAGCGGAGGCAAGGCGGCCGGCGCGGGCGCCGATGCGGCGGTCGAGGACGCGGGCGTGGCCGATGCCGGCAGCGAGGATGGGGGCGCGCGCGATGCGGGGCCGCGCATCCGCGATGCGGGAGCGCCCCGAGAGGATGCGGGGCCGGCGCTTGCCACGACCGGCGACGCAGGCGCGGCGCGCATGCCACCCGGTGCGCAGATCGCGCTGCGCGTCGACATGACGCGGATCCGGAACTCGCCCATCGCGCCCGACGTGCGCCGGTTGCTGGCCGCGATCCCGGACTGGAAGGCGCTGCTGGAGGGCTCGGGCATCGACCCGCTGGAGCAGCTCGACCGCTTGTTGATCGCGACGCCCAACCTGCAGCGCGAGAAGATCGTGCTCGCCGGAAAGTACTTTGGCGGCGAGCAGGTGGTGCGCGCGGCGGTCGAGCAGCTGGGCCAGGCCCGCGGCGTGCCCACGGCGTGGCGCACGCAGGGCAACGTGCCGGTCGCACCGTGGGCCAACGCGGACGCGACGCCGCGCATGATCGCGATCATCGGGCCCGAGCACTTCGCGATCGCCCGCGAGGAAGATCTGCCGCGCGTGCTCGCGATCGCCAGCGCGCGGGCCAAGGGCAAGAAGAAGGTGGCGGGCCTGCACCCGGCGGACGCGCTGCTCTCGATGGAGGACAACGAGGGCCTCTCGGTGGAGGTCGAGGGCGTCGCCAACTTCGTGCGCAAGGGCCGGCCCGGCATCCCCGAACACCTGCGGCTGTCCGCCGTCGAGATCGCCCGGCTGCGCGCGGAGCTGCGCGGGGTGCTCGGCTATCCGGACGAGACCGCGGCGGCGCAGGGCCTGGAGATGCTGCGCAGCCTTCGCGACCGCTACGCGAGCAACGCCCTGGTGGCGCTCCTCGGCCTGGCGGATCCGCTGGAGGACGCGGAGATCGAGCAGAGCGCCAAGGACGTGCGCGTGAAGGTGACGCTCACGGCCGAGCAGATGCGCCTGATCCTCGGCTACCTGCGAGAGCTGTTCGGCCCGGCTCCGTGACGGAAATGAAAACGCCACCCAGGCGAGCCGGGTGGCGTTCGCGGACGCTCTCACTTCACAGCGAGAAGCTCAGACCAGGTCCTTGAGCTTCTTGAGGGGCGTAGCGCGGATCTTGCGCGACGCGGGCTTCGCCGGGAAGGTCACTTCCTGGCCGGTGAAGGGGTTGATGCCCTTGCGCTTGGCCTTGGCGGGGATGTTGCGGACCTTCAGCTTGAGGAGATCCGGAACGATGAACTCGCCGGGACCCTTCTTGCCGAGCTCGCGCTTGATCAGCTCGCTGAGCGCACCGAAGACGCCGCTGACTTCCTTCTTCGCCAGGCCGGTCTTCTCCGCGAGGGAGCCGATCACCTGCGACTTGCTCAACTTCTTGCCACCCGCCGCCGCTGCCGGGGCCGCCTTCTTGCTCGCCATTTTTCGTCCTCCTCGAGGAACCGCACGCACCCGGAGCTCCGGATCGCACGGGCCCTGAACCTCGCCGCGACCCTGTTTTCCAGGGCTTTCCGGCGCCTCCGCAATACAGCGGATGGACGCATCTATGCATCCGCCACTTTGCGTCGCAAGAAAATTTCGTCAAAAAGCCCGGCAAAAGCTCGCTCGGCGCGATTTTGGTCCGCCGCGGAGCCTGTTTTGCCGGGTCGAGTGCGATCTGAAGCCGCGATCGACACTGGTTTTCGAGGGCGGCCCGATCTCGTCGCAGGCGCGCTTGCACGCACCGCCGAGACGCAGACGTCCCAAGGTTTGCATTCACAAGTTACCCACAGGCCCTGGCAGGCTGCCTGTGGGGACCCTGTGGAAACTACTCATGCGTTAGAAACGAAGCTTATTTGCCGCGTTTCTTCGCTTCTGAGGCGCTCTTTCGCGGTGCGGCGGTGGGCCGGCCGGCTCGAGTTTTCCCGGCCTTATCCACAGCGCGGGCTCGCCCCTGTGGACGAGTCTTGGCGGCGGCGATCAGCATGTCCGCCCGCGCGTTCATCAAGCGCTCTTCCTCGTCGGTGCGATGGTCGTAGCCAATGAGGTGGAGCAGGCCATGCGCGAGCAGCAGTGTGACCTCGTCCCACAGCGAGTGGCCGCGATCTTCTGCCTGCCTCTGCGCCGTGTCGAGCGAGATCACCACGTCGCCGAGCACCCCCTCCGCGCCGGGCAGCACATCCCCCTCCCCGAGTGCGAACGCGAGCACGTCGGTGGGCTTGTTCTTCTTTCGGTGCGTGCGATTGAGCGCGTGAATGGTGCGGTCGTCGCACAGCATCACCGACAGCTCGGCCTTCTTCAGCTTCAGCGCGGCCAGCATGCGCTCGGCGCGCTCGCGCACGGCGGCGTTGCCGATCGGCGTTCCAGGCACGCCTTCACGCGAGATGAGGACCGGCACGGAGCGCGGTTGTGCTGCAGCGAGAGGCGCGCGTCAACGACTGATCGCCATGCTGGCGACGCAACGCGCCATCGGGCAAGCTCGGCCCATGTTCAAGAAGGTGCTGATCGCCAACCGTGCCGAGGTCGCGTCGCGTATCGCGCGCACCTGCAAGCGGCTCGGGTCCGAGACGGTGGCCGTCTACAGCGACGCCGACCTGGAGGGCGTGCACTGTCAGGCCTGTGACGAGGCCGTGCGTATCGGGCCGGAGCCGCTGGAGCTGTCGTACCTCAGTGTGGAGGCCGTGATCACCGCGGCCACCAGCACCGGCGCCGACGCCATCCATCCCGGCTACGGCATGCTCAGCGAGAGCCCGGAGTTCGCGGCCGCGGTGAAGGCCGCGGGCATCGCGTTCATCGGGCCGAGCTCGGAGGTGATCGCGCGCCTGCTCGATCGCATCGAGACGCACGAGATCGCCATCGCCGCCGGCGTGCGCGCGGTGGAGGGAGCGACCTCCGCCGTGAACAGCCTGGAAGAGGCGGTCAACCTGGCGGAGGAGTACGGCTGGCCGGTGGTGGTGAAGACCGCGCGCCGGGGTCTCGGCATCCCGCCGTGCTGGGCCGAGGACGTCGGCGAGCTGGAAGTGGCGCTTGCCCGGGTGCGCGAGGCGCTGGTCGAGCGTGGCCTGGAGGCGCGCCTCTATCTGGAGCGCGGCCTCGAGCGTGCGCGCCATGTCGAGGTCGAGGTACTGGCCGACGTGCATGGTGACGTGATCGCGCTCGGCGAGCGTGAGGTCAGCGTGCAGCGCGAGGGCCGTCACCTGGTGGAGGAGTCTCCGTCGCCCGCGTTCATCGGCAGCGACCGCGCCGAGCGTACGCGCGAGGGCATCTGCGACGCGGCCTGCCGCGTGGTGAAGGAAGCCGGCCTGGTCGGTGCGTGCTCGGTGGAGTTCCTGATCGACACGCGCGGCGAGGCGTACCTGCTGGCGCTGCGTCCACGGCTACAGATCGCGCACGGCGTGACCGAGGTGTGCGCCAACATCGACATCGTCGAGGCGCAGATCGCGATCGCGTTCGGACAGCCGATCCCGCGGGACATCCAGCGCGCGATCCCGTCGGGTCACGCGTTCGAGGTGCGGCTCACGTCCGAGCAGGTGAACAAGAACTTCGCGCCCGCCAGCGGCGTGGTGCAGGAAGTGCGCTGGCCCAATGCGCCGCCTGGCCGGCTACGCATCGAGGCCTGCGTGCAGCCGGGCTCCAAGGTCGGACCGCCCTACGACCCGACGCTGGCCAAGATCATCACCTACGCGCCGACGCGGCATGCCGCGCTGCTGTTGATGGATCGCGTGCTGGCCGAGTGCGCCGTGCACCCGCTGCCCACCAACGCCAGCTTCCTGCGCAGGATCCTCAATCACGAGGCGTTCCGCGCGGGTCACTACGACACCAGCGTGGTGGAGCAGCTGCTGAAGAAGTGACTCAGCGCTGCTTAGGCAGCGTGGTCAGCCCGGCGTACTCCGCGCTGCCGCCGAGCTCTTCCTCGATGCGCAGCAGCTGGTTGTACTTGGCGACGCGATCGGAGCGCGACAGCGAGCCGGTCTTGATCTGGCCGACGCCCGTGGAGACCGCGAGGTCTGCGATGAACGTGTCCTCGCTCTCGCCCGAGCGGTGGCTCATCATCGACGCGTAGCCGTTCAGCGCGCCGAGGCGGATCGTCTGCAGCGTCTCCGTGATGGTGCCGATCTGGTTGACCTTGATCAGGATCGCGTTGGCCGTGGCCTTCTCGATGCCCATCTGCACGCGCTTGACGTTGGTCACGAACAGGTCGTCGCCGACCAGCTGCACCTTCTTGCCGATCGCGTCCGTGAGCGCCTTCCAGCCCTCCCAGTCGTTCTCGTCGCAGCCGTCCTCGATCGAGATGATCGGGTACTTGCTGGCGAGCTTCTCGTAGGTAGCGACCAGCTCGGCCTTGGAGATCTCCTTCTTGTCGAAGGTGTACGTGTTCTTCTTCTCGTCGAAGAACTCGCTCGCGGCGCAGTCGAGGCCCAGGTAGATGTCGACGCCCGGCTTGTAGCCGGCGGCCTCGA
>JBEVNG010000148.1:0-12338 GCA_040508235.1 Polyangiales bacterium
CGCTGAGCGACCAGGAGGCGTGCGATCCGGAGTACTGGGCGCAGCACATGCGGCGCACGGTACGCTTTCGCGCCGCGCTCGACACGCTGCTCGCCGAGCCCGAGCTGGCGTTGCTGGAGGTCGGCCCCGGCAAGGCGCTGACCACGTTCGCTTCGTACCGCGCGCCGGGCGACACACGGCCGCGCGTGCTCGCGGCCAGCACGCTGCCCGGCCAGGTCGAGCAGGAGGCCGAGTGGAGCGCGCTGCTGGGCGCCGTCGGTCGCCTGTGGGCGCGCGGCGAGCCGCTCGACTTCCGCGGCCTGTACGCGGGCGAGCAGCGACGTCGCATCGCGCTGCCCGGCACCTCGTTCGAGCGCACGCGCCACTGGTTCGACAGCGTGCCGCAGCGCGCTCCTCAAGTCTCCGCGGTGCCTGCCGCGGTCATGCCTCCACCCCTCGCAGTCGCAGGAAACGCGCCCATCATGAGCCAAGCCCACGCGCCACGCCGAGCCCGCCTGCTGACCGAGCTGCGGGCGCTGATCGAAGACACCAGCGGCATCGACCTGGAGCCGGACAGCGAGCAGCTGGACTTCGTCGAGCTGGGCATCGACTCGCTGGCGGTGACGCAGCTCGCGACCCGGCTCAAGAAGCAGTACGGGCTGGCGATCCCGATGCGGCAACTGATCGACGAGACCTCGTCGTTGAGCACGCTGGCCGAGTTCCTCGATCGCACGCTGCCGGCGGAGGCGGAGGTCGCGCCCGCGGCCGCGCCCGTGCTCAACACCGCGCCGGCGCTGCCGCAGGTGAGCGCGGCGCTGCCGCAGCTGAGCGGTCCGCCCAACCAGCTGGCCGCGCAGCTGGTGCAGCTGCAGATCACGCAGCTCACGCTGCTGCAGCACTTGCTGAGCGGATCGGCCGCGGCTCCCCAGGCCCAGGCGCCGGCGCACACGCCGCCGGTCGCGCCGCAGTCTCCCGCGCAGGGCGCGCAGCCGGCGGTGATGACCGAGCCCGCCGACGCCAAGCCGGGCCAGACCCGCTACGACCCGCAAAAGGCGTTCGGCGCCATCGCGCGCATCTACAAGCACGTCGACGAGATGACCCCGCGCCAGGAAGCGCGCCTGCGCAACCTGGAGGAGCGCTACTGCGCCAAGACCCAGCGCTCCAAGGAGCACACGCAGCAGAACCGCGCGCGCCACGCCGACCCGCGCGTGGTCACCGGCTTCAAGCCACGGCTCAAGGAGCTGATCTATCCGCTGGTGACCTCGCGCGCGCTCGGCGCCCGCATCTGGGACCTCGACGGCAACGAGTACGTCGATGCCCTGAACGGCTTTGGCTCCAACTTCTTCGGCTACTCCTCGCCGGTGATCGCGGACGCCCTGCGCGCGCAGATCGACCTCGGCTACGAGATCGGTCCGCAGACGCCGCTGGCCGGGCCCTGCGCCGACCTGGTCTGCGAGCTGACGGGCATGGATCGCGCGGCGTTCTGCAACACCGGCTCCGAGGCGGTGATGGGCGCGCTGCGCATCGCGCGCACGGTGACCGGGCGCGGCCTGGTAGTGGTGTTCGCGGGCTCCTACCACGGCATCTTCGACGAAGTGATCGTGCGCGACACCAAGAGCATGCGCTCGGTGCCCGCCGCGCCCGGCATCCTGCCGGAGGCCGTGCACAACGTGCTGGTGCTGGAGTACGGCACGCAGCAGTCGCTGGACGTGATCCGCGAGCGCGCCGACGAGCTGGCTGCCGTGCTGGTCGAGCCGGTGCAGAGCCGCCGCCCCGACTTCCGCCCGCGCGAGTTCCTGCAGGAGGTCCGCACGATCACCCAGCAGGCCGGCGCCGCGCTGATCTTCGACGAGGTGATCACCGGCTTCCGCGTGCACCCGGGCGGTGCGCAGCACTTCTACGGCATCGAGGCGGACCTCGCGACCTACGGCAAGATCGTCGGCGGCGGCATGCCCATCGGCGTGATCGCGGGCCGCAACCCGTGGATGGACGCGCTGGACGGTGGCTTCTGGCAGTTCGGGGACGACTCGGTCCCGACCGCGGGCGTCACGTACTTCGCGGGCACGTTCGTGCGCCACCCGCTGGCGAAGGTGGCCGCGCTCAAGGCGCTGGAGCACATGAAGGCGGAGGGGCCGGCGCTGCAGGAGCGCATCAACGACAAGACCGCCGCCATGGTGAAGCAGCTGAACGACTTCTTCCGCGCCGTGAACGCGCCGCTGGAGATCCGCAGCTTCGCCTCGCTCTGGAAGACCTTCTACACGGAGCCGCAGCCGTACGGGGAGCTGCTGTTCTGCTACCTGCGCGATCTCGGGCTGCACATCTGGGACGGGTTCCCCTGCTTCTTGACGCTGGCCCACCAAGACGCCGACATTGCGTTCATCGTGTCCGCATTCACCACGGCCGTCCGCGAGATGCAGAGCGGCGGCTTCTTCCCCTCGCAGGAGAAGCCCGCCAACGACGCCGCGCACCCGCCGGTGCCCGGCGCCAGGCTCGGTCGCGACGCCAAGGGCAATCCGGCCTGGTTCGTCGCGCACCCCGCCGAGCCGGGCAAGTACGTGATGGTCAGCTGAGCGCCGCGGACGCTCTCCCCCAGACGAAAGACCTCAGGCGATGACGACGCGCGTGATCGAGCTGGCCCGCAACGGCAACACCGTCATCACCAAGAAGTACGGGATGACCCGCGAGGAGTTCGAGCGCGACCACCTGCGGGCGTTCGTGCCCGTGGTGATCGGCGATGCCACGGCCGCCTGGCCGGCGCGCCGCACGTTCACGCCGGAGCTGTTCCGCGGGCGCTTCGGCGATCGTGAGGTCACCGTCGGCGAGCAGAAGTACAAGCTGCGCGCGCTGCTCGACCTGCTCGCCGAGAGCTCGCCCGAGCGGCCCGCGCCGTACCCGTGCAACTTCGATCTCGACGTGCTGTTCCCCGAGCTGGTCGCCGACGTGGAGCCTCGCTACACGTACGCGCTGCCGGACCGCACCAACCACCGGCTGTTGCCGCGTCGCTTCCTCGGTGGCGCGGCCACGTTCGAGATCTTCTTCGGCGGCCCGGGCGGCAAGTTCCCGTACATGCACTACGACTACATGGGCTTTCACGCCTTCATCAACGAGCTGGTCGGGCGCAAGGAGTTCACCGCCATCCCGCCGCACCAGACCGAGTGCGTGTATCCGGATCCCGCGAACCCGTGGAAGTCGCGCATCGAGAACCACCACGCGCCCGACCTCGGCAAGTACCCGCTCTACGCCAAGGCGGAGCCGGTGACGTTCACCATCGAGCCGGGCGAGACCTTGTTCATCCCCAACGGCTGGTGGCACACCGCGCGCTCGCTGGAGCTCACCATCTCGGTGGCGTTCGACATGCTCGAGCACACGAACTGGGAGCGCTTCCGCGCCGAGGTGTGGACGATGATGAAGAACGCGCGCAGCGCGAAGCGACTCGCCGCCGACGTGTATCTGCGTACCTTGGGAGTCGTGCTGTCGCTTGAAGAACGCGTGCGCGCGCGGGCCTGACGCCACGCGCAGGGAACATCATGGACAATCGCTTCATCACTCGCCTGTTCGACTGGGAGACGGGCGTGTCGCGCTCGGCCACGCTCGCCAACCGCGCGCTGCGTGCGCTCGGACGTCGCGCCTGGCTGCGCGCTCCCGGCTCCACCGGCTACATGACCAACATCGAGGTGCGCCAGAACCTCTATCACCTGGTCAGCCAGGTGCTCGCGTACGACGTGCCCGGCGACTTGATCGAGCTGGGCACGTTCGTCGGCTACACGGGCGTACTGATCGGCAAGGTGCTGCAGGCCGAGGGCGACGGCACGCGCACGCTGCACCTCTACGACACCTTCACGCCGCTCTGGAACGAGCCCGACCCGCGCGCCGCCTGCGAGCGTAACTTCCGCGACCACGGCCTCCCGCTCCCCAGCATGCACGCCGGGCTGTTCCACGACACGCTGCCCACGCAGCTGCCCGCGAAGGTCTCGTTCGTACACGTCGACTGCGGCTGGGGCACCGACGCGGACGAGCACGGCCGCGTGATCCGCGACGCCATGGCCGAGGTCTATCCGCGCCTGTCGCGCGGCGCGATCTGCTCCCTGATCGACTACGGCTCGCGCGAGGATCTGCCCGAGAACCAGAACCCCGGCGTGAAGCCCGCCATCGACGCGTTCCTCGCCGACAAGCCGGAAGAGATCTCCGTGCTGTACGCCGCCGAGTACGGCCACGCGTACTTCCGCAAGCTCTAGGATCTAGGCGAGCAACCTCTGCAGCGCCGCGCTCAGCTCGTTGAGCGCGCTGCCGAGGTACCAGTGGTCGAGGCCGGGCAGCAGCTCGACGCGCGTGTTCGCGCGCGCCACGAAGAAGTCCTCGACCGCGGTCACGGGCGTGTACTCGTCTTGATCGCCGATCGCGACCAGCAGCTGGCCGGGGTACGAGCTCAGCAGCGACGTATCGAGCAGCCCGAGCGGTGGCGCGACCATCAGCACGCGCGGCACGCCGAGCTCGCGCGCGCTGGCCAGCGCGGCGACGCTGCCGAAGGAGTAGCCGCTGAACAGCGCCAGCTCGCGGCTGGTGCTCGCGGCGGCCAGGTAGTCCTCGCGCGCGAGCGTCAGATCCGCGCTGGCCTCGCCGTCGCTGTCGCCGGTGCCGCGGAAGTTGAAGGCGAGCGTGGCCAGCTTGGCGGCGCGCAGCGCATGCTCGATCGCCTTCACCACGGGGTTGCCGATCGTGCCGCCGTACACCGGATGTGGCGGCGCCACCAACGCCAGCGGTCCCTCGCCGGTCAGCCGTGCCTCGAGCTTCCCCGCGCCGCCATCGATCATCAGAGTGCGAACCATGTCGCCAGCATGTCGTCTGGCGGCGAACCGGCAAACCCATTGCGCGGCTGCGAAACTCCTTCACGCTCCGCGGGTGGTAGCGTTCCTCAGCGGCCTGCTCGCCGGCTCTCTGCACGTCGTCAGCGGGCCAGACCACGTCGCGGCCGTGGCGCCGCTCGCGGTCAACGCGCCGCAAGCCGGCCGCAATCTCGGAGCGCTCTGGGGTGTGGGCCACGGCGCGGGCGTGCTGGTTTGGGTGGTGCTCGCGGCGGCCTTCCAGCGCCTGTTCGGCCAGGAGCTGCCCAGCGTTGCGCTGGAGGCGCTGGTCGGTGTCGCGCTGGTGGCGCTGGGCCTGCTGAACCTGCGCGCCTCGGCGCGTCCGCATGTACACGTGCACTCGCACGGTCCGGTCGCGGGCCACATGCCCGTGCCGGACGGCCGCGCACATGTGCACTTCCACGTGCATGCGGAGGGCGAGCACCACGGCCACGACCACCACCACGACGCGCGCTTTCGCGGCGGCGCCACCGCGCTGGCGATGGGCGCGCTGCACGGCTCGGCCGGGGCATCCCACCTGCTGGCGTTGCTGCCCACGCTCGGTCTGCCTGGGCTCGGCGCGCTGAGCTACGCCGCGGGGTACCTGTTGGCGGGCGTGCTCACCATGGCTGGCGTCGGCCTGGCGATCGCGCGCTTCGCCGGCGTGATGCCCAACGCCCAGCGTCTGCGGAGCGTCTGCGCCTATCTGGTGATCGCGATCGGCGCCTGCTGGCTGATCACGGCCCTGCGGGAGCTCGCCTAGGGCACGCGACTCACGGGCGAAACAAGCCACTGGCTCAAAAGTGGTTTGAGTCCCTCATTTAACTGCTGCGACAACAAGTCGAAATCTGAGACGGGCACGTTCGCGAGCGTGGCCGTGATTCGTTTCGTCGCCCTCGCACGCTTCGGAATCGCACGAAGCGAAACCCACGGCCGCTCGGAGGTTACCGGATATGAATAGATCGCTCGGAGCAGTGATGTTGGCGCTTTCCTGCGCCGCTTCTTTTGGCATGGGCTGCAGCAAGCCGGCCGAGAAGAGCGAGCCGGAAGCCACGGAGAAGGCAGCCGAGGCGCCCGCGGCCAAGGAAGAGCCCAAGGCCTCGGCCACGGGGCCGATCAAGGTCGGCATCCTGCACTCGCTCTCGGGCACCATGGCGATCAGCGAGACGTCGCTCAAGGACGTCGCGCTGATGACGATCGAGGAGATCAACGAGAAGGGCGGCATCCTCGGCCGCAAGATCGAGCCTGTCATCGTCGACCCCGCCTCCGACTGGCCGCTGTTCGCCGAGAAGGCGAAGGAGCTGCTGACGCGCGAGAAGGTCGCGGCCACGTTCGGCTGCTGGACCTCGGTGTCCCGCAAGTCCGTGCTGCCGGTGTTCGAGGAGCTGAACGGTCTGCTGTTCTACCCGGTGCAGTACGAGGGTGAAGAGTCGTCGTGGAACGTGTTCTACACCGGCGCCGCGCCCAACCAGCAGGCGATCCCGGCGGTCGAGTACCTGATGAGCAAGGAAGGCGGCGACGCCAAGCGCTTCGTCCTGCTCGGCACCGACTACGTCTACCCGCGCACCACCAACAAGATCCTGCAGTACTTCCTCAAGAGTAAGGGTGTCGCGGAAGCAGACATCATGGAGAAGTACACGCCGTTCGGTCACAGCGACTACCAGACCATCGTCGCGGACATCAAGCGCTTCTCCAAGGGCAAGCCCACGGCCGTGATCTCCACCATCAACGGCGACTCGAACGTGCCGTTCTACAAGGAGCTGGCGAACCAGGGCCTCAAGGCGGAAGACGTCCCGGTGGTCGCGTTCTCGGTCGGCGAGGAAGAGCTGCGCGGCATCGACGCGACGCCGCTCGCGGGTCACCTGGCGGCGTGGAACTACTTCATGTCGCTCGACACGCCCGAGAACAAGTCGTTCGTGGAGAAGTGGGCGGCCTACGTGAAGAAGGCGAACCTGCCCGGCGGCGACAAGCGCGTCACCAACGATCCGATGGAGGCCACGTACATCGGCATCCACATGTGGGCCCAGGCCGTCAAGCAGGCCGGCAGCACGGACGTCGACGCGGTCCGCCAGGCGATCGGCTACCAGACCTTCCGCAGTCCCTCGGGCTTCGACATCCAGATGGACGCCAAGAACCACCACCTGCACAAGCCGGTCTACATCGGCGAGATCAAGCCGGACGGTCAGTTCGACATCGTCTGGAAGACCAAGGAGCCCATCCGCGCGCAGGCGTGGAGCCCCTTCATCCCGGACAGCGCCAAGAAGGTCGCGGACTGGACCTATCCCTGGGCCTGCGGCAACTGCACCGCGCCCAAGTACGTGAATTGAACACGTAGCTTCCAACCTCACAAATCGCGGGCGGCCCTGAAAAGCCGCCCGTCGCTGTCAGAACGGAGCGCGGCATGTTGGTGCGATGGTTGTTGGTGCTTTGTGCGGTGGTGATGCCCACCGTGGTGCACGCGGACGCGTTCTCGGACGCGGTGGGCAAGCTCGCGAGTGAAGACCAGGACACGGTAAGGTCCGGTGTGCAGGAGATTGCCGTGAGCGGCGATGCGCGCTCGCTGGGCGTGCTGCACGCGCTGCGCGACGGCAAGCTCAAGGTCGACGGCTCGGTGGTCGTACAGGAAGACGGCAGCAAGTGGAAGCGCGCCGTCGATGGCAGCGTGATCACGCCGTCCAGCAAGCCGCGCAAGGTCGCATCCAACAACGCCGTGCGCCGTGCGATGGCACCCGCGATCGCGCGCCTGGAGCTGACGTCCAAGGACGTCACGCTGCGCCGCGCGGCCGCCGAGGAGCTGCGCCGCAGCACGCCGCCGGAGGAGCTCGCGCCCGTGCTGCGCGAGGCCTACAAGGCGGAGAAAGACCCGCAGACCAAGGGCTCGCTCGAGCTCGCGCTGGCGGACGTCGACCTGGCGTCGAGGGATGCCGCCAAGCGCTACGAGGCGGTGCGCATCCTCGGCGCACGCGGCGACATCGCGTTCAAGAGCAAGCTGGAGCCGCTGGTCGAGCGCGACTCCGACGGCAGCTACAGGGAGCCGGACGGCAAGGTCCGCGAGGCGGCGGCCGAGGTGCTGTCTTCCCTGCGCTGGAAGGAGCTCACCAACCGCATCGTCGGCGACATCATGTACGGCCTGTCGCTCGGCAGCGTGCTGTTGCTGGCCGCGCTGGGCCTGGCGATCACGTTCGGCCTGATGGGCGTCATCAACATGGCCCACGGCGAGATCCTGATGCTCGGCGCCTACTCCAGCTACGTGGTGCAGATCCTGTTTCAGCGCCACTTTCCCGAGCACTTCGACATGTACATCTTCGTGGCGCTGCCGGTGGCGTTCGTGGTCTGCGCGCTGGTCGGCATCGCCATCGAGCGCACCATCCTGCGCTTCCTGTACGGGCGTCCGCTGGAGACCTTGCTCGCGACCTGGGGCGTCAGCCTGGCGTTGATCCAGACCGTGCGCCTGCTGTTCGGCGCGCAGAACGTCGCGGTCGCCGCGCCGTCGTTCCTGTCCGGCGGCTGGGAGATGCTGGAGGGCGTGGTGCTGCCCTACAACCGCATGGTGATCGTGCTGTTCGGTGCGCTGGTGGTCGCGTTCGTGTGGATGATCCTCACGCGCACGCGGCTCGGCCTGGAGGTGCGCGCCGTGACGCAGAACCGCGGCATGGCCGCGTGCATGGGCATCTCCACCGCGCGCGTCGACATGTACACGTTCGGCATCGGCTCCGGCGTGGCGGGGCTCGGCGGCGTGGCGCTCTCGCAGATCGGCAACGTCGGCCCGGAGCTGGGCCAGAACTACATCGTCGACAGCTTCATGGTCGTGGTGCTCGGCGGCGTCGGCAAGCTGGCCGGCACCGTGATCGGCGCGTTCGGCCTGGGCATCGTCAACAAGCTGCTCGAGCCGGTCTCGGGCGCGGTGCTGGGCAAGATCATCGTGCTCGGCCTGATCATCCTGTTCATTCAGAAGCGACCCCAGGGCATCTTCGCCCTCAAGGGCCGCGCGGTGGAGGGCTGAATGCTGTCCAAGCTCAAGAGTGAGCGCGAGCTCCAGGTGGTCGCGGGCGCGTTCGCGCTGTTTGGTCTGATTGTGCCGCTGCTGCACCTGTTCGTGCCCGAGACGTCACCGCTCCACGTACCTGACTACCTGGTGCAGCTACTCGGCAAGTTCGCCTGCTTCGCGATGGCCGCGCTCGCGCTGGACCTGATCTGGGGCTTCACCGGCGTGCTCAGCCTCGGCCAGGGCGTGTTCTTCGCGCTCGGCGGCTACTGCATGGGCATGTACCTGATGCGCTCGATGGCGGGCATGGGCGTGTACAAGAGCGAGCTGCCGGACTTCATGGTGTTCCTCGACTGGAAGGAGCTGCCCTGGTACTGGCAGGGCTTCGACTCGTTCCCGTTCGCGCTCGTGATGGCGATGGTGGTGCCGGGCATCCTGGCCTTCTGCTTCGGCTTCCTCGCCTTCCGCTCGCGCATCCGCGGCGTGTACTTCTCGATCATCACGCAGGCGATGACGTTCGCGATGATGCTGCTGTTCTTCCGCAACGAGACCGGCTTCGGCGGCAACAACGGCCTGACCGACTTCAAGAAGTTGGTCGGCTACTCGATGCAGGACGACGCCACCAAGCTGACGCTCTACGTGATCTCGATCGTGGCGCTGTTCGGCAGCTACTTCATCTGCCGCGCGCTCACGCGCAGCAAGGCCGGCCGCGTGCTCAAGGCGATCCGCGACGTCGAGAGCAAGACCATGTTCTGCGGCTACAACACGCGCGACTTCAAGCTCTTTGCCTGGACGTTCGCGGCGGTGCTGAGCGGGCTCGCGGGTGCGCTCTACGTGCCGCAGGTGGGCATCATCAACCCCAGCGAGATGGAGCCGTCGGCGTCGATCGAGATGGCGATCTGGGTCGCGGTCGGCGGGCGCGGCACACTGGTGGGCGCGATGCTCGGCGCGGGTGTGGTCAACGGCATGAAGAGCTGGCTGACCGCGTCGTATCCCGATGCCTGGCTCTACGCGCTGGCCGCTTTGTTCGTGCTGGTCACGCTGCTCTTGCCCGATGGGCTGGTCGGCCTGATCAAGCGCCTGGCGGCGATGAAGCGCCCCAAGGCTCCGTCCAACCCCGGCGCCATCGTGGCTCCCGAAGCAGGAAAGGCCTGAGCCATGACGTCGTGGAAGGAACGCATGAAGGAAGAGCCCACGGTCGCCGCCGTCGAGGCGCTCGCCGAGAGCGTCAACGCGGAGTCGCCCGCGACGGAACCGGGCTGGAAGAGCTCGATCCTGTTCGTCGACAACATCACGGTCAGCTTCGACGGCTTCAAGGCGATCAAGAACCTGAGCCTGACGCTGCAGCCCGGCGAGCTGCGCTGCATCATCGGCCCCAACGGCGCCGGCAAGACCACCATGCTCGACGTGATCACCGGCAAGACCAAGCCCACGGAGGGCAAGGTCTACATGCACGGCCAGTCGGTCGAGCTGACCGCACGCAGCGAGTACGAGATCGCGCGGCTCGGGGTCGGCCGCAAGTTCCAGCGCCCGACGGTGCTGCCGAACCACACCGTGTTCGAAAACCTGGAGCTCACGCTGGCCGCGCCCAAGGGCGTGTTCACCAGCCTGTTCCACAAGCTCAACGGCACCGAGAAAGATCGCATCGACCACATCCTCAAGACGATCGGCTTGAAGGACGAGGCCACGCGCGACGCCGGCTTGCTCTCCCACGGGCAGAAGCAGTGGCTGGAGATCGGCATGCTGCTCGGGCAGAACCCGAAGGTGCTGCTGGTCGACGAGCCGGTCGCCGGCATGACGCATCAAGAGGTCGAGGCCACCGCCGCGCTGCTGACCGGCCTCGCGGGCGACCACACGGTGGTCGTGATCGAGCACGACATGGAGTTCATCCGCAGCATCGCGCGTGGCCAGCAGGTCACCGTGCTGGCGGAGGGCACCGTGCTGGCGGAGGGAACCTTCGACCAAGTGCAGAGCGACAAGAAGGTGATCGAAGTCTACCTGGGTGAGGCAGCATGACGTTGGCGATCAAGAACGTGGAGCAGTTCTACGGCGAGAGCCACACGCTCTGGGACGTGAGCATCAACCTCAAGCCCGGCGAGTGCACCTGCCTGATGGGCCGCAACGGCGTGGGCAAGACCACGCTGCTCAAGACCGTGATGGGGCTGGTGCCCGCCAAGAGCGGCAGCGTCACCTTCGAGAGCACGGAGCTGCTCGGCAAGAAGACGCCGCAGCGCGCCAAGCTCGGCATCGGCTACGTGCCGCAGGGCCGCGAGATCTTCCCGCAGATGTCGGTGGAAGATAACTTGAGGCTCGGGCTCAGCTCGCGCCGCGACAAGGTGCGCACGATCCCGGACAAGATCTACGAGCTGTTCCCGGTGCTGAAGGACATGAAGAACCGCCGCGGCGGCGACCTGTCCGGTGGCCAGCAGCAGCAGCTCGCGATCGGGCGCGCGCTGGTGCTCGACCCCAAGCTGCTGATCCTCGACGAGCCGGCGGAGGGCATCCAGCCCAACATCGTCGCCGAGATCGGCCAGCTGATTCAGCGCCTGTGCAAGGAGTTCGGGCTGACGGTGCTGCTGGTCGAGCAGAAGCTGCCGTTCGTGCGCAAGTTTGCCGACCACTTCGTGATCCTCGACAAGGGCCGCGTGGTCGCGGGCGGCGAGCTGGGCGCGCTCTCGGAGCAGCTGGTGGCAAGGCACCTGGTGGTCTGAGTGTGGCGTGATGGCGTGGTAGCTTCGCGCCCGATGCTTGCTTCGACGGAGTTCGGTACCTGGGATGCGCGCCTCGCGCTGACGTTCGATCGCACGGAACGAACGCGCCTGGCGGCGAGCGAGCACGTGGGACCGCTGCGCGTGCAGCGGCCGTTCTATCCCGAGGGTGAGGGCGGTCCTTGCCACGTGTACTTGCTGCATCCGCCGGGCGGCGTCGTCAGCGGCGACCGCCTGCACATCGAGCTCACCGTGCGGCAGGGCGCACACGCCACGCTCACGGCGCCGGGCGCCAACAAGTTCTACACGGCGCGCGGTGATCATCGCGCCGAGGTCGTGCAGCACTTGCAGGTCGAGGACGACGCGTTGCTGGAGTGGATGTTGCCGGAGACGATCGCGTTCGAGGGCACCCGCGGCACGCTGCGCACGCGCGTAAGGCTGAGCGAGCGCGCGACGTACGCGGGCTGGGAGATCCTGTGCCTCGGTCGGCCCACCGCGGGCGAAGCGTTCCAGCACGGCGAGCTGCGCACATCGTTCGAGCTGCACCGTGCAGGCCAGCTGCGCTTTCTGGAGCGTGGCCACTACCGCGGCGGCGACGCGCTGCTGGCGGCGCCGTGGGGCCTGCATGGTCAGCCCGTGCTGGCCACGTTCGTCGTCGCCTCGCCGCGCGTCGAGCCGGAGTGGGTCGAGCGCCTGCGCGAGCACGTCCAGCTCGAGTCCGGAACGTTCGCGGTGACGCTGGTATCAGGCGTGCTTGTGGCGCGCTTTCTAGGCGCCTCCACACGCGAAGCACGACTCTGCCTCGAGCGCGCCTACGGTGTGTTA
>JBEVNG010000157.1:0-17886 GCA_040508235.1 Polyangiales bacterium
CGAGCACCCCGTTGACCATCTGCAACAGGTGCTGGCCGGAGCGCTCGATCTTCTGCAAGAAGCGCAGGTAGCGGCCACCGTCGCCGCGGTGCTTGAGCTTGCGGCTCTCGACCAGCGTGCCGTGCTGGTGGCAGTTCTCGCACTCGGTGTCGGGGCCAATCAGCTCGTCGTCCAAGAGGAACGTGGCCTGGCAGTGGCCGCACTGGGCGGCGCGCACGCTGACGAACTCCGCGATCAGGCCCTGCGGGATGTTGATGATCGCGTTCAGGGGCGTGCGCAGCTCGTGCGACATCGTGGCCACGAACTCGTCCTTGGCCTTGGCTGCGCGCTGGGCCGCCTCGTTGGACTGCTGCGCGGTCGCCAGCGCCTCGCGCAGCTCGTCGACGTTGGTGCGCAGCTGGTCGTTCATCTTGGACAGCGCGAGCCGCATGCTGCCCGCCAGCGATGCGAGCGCCAGCGAGGTGGTCACGCCGTGCGCGACGAAGCCGAGCGGCAGCACCCAGGCCAGCCAGCGCCACGAGGGCAGCACGCCGCCGTAGCGCAGCACCGTGACGGGCAGCGCGATGCAGAGCCCGATCCAGCTGCGTCGGTAGAGGTGGATCTCGGGCAGCGGGTAGCTGCCGAGCAGGTAGAGCATCACCGGCCCCGCCAGGCCGATGGTCAACATCACCGCCGCGATCACGCGGAAGCTCAGGCCCACCGGCGCCACCACCACGAAGGCGGTCAGGCCGGCGGCGCCCCAGACCGCGGAACGGAAGTAGTGCTCGACCTGCTTGCGGTGCGAGAGCCGCGACACCACGGCGTCCATGAACAACATCACGAACAGCGCCGCCAGCGCCATCGAGGCGGGGGCTACCCGCGCGCACAGTGCGGGCTGCGTCGGAAACAACAAGTTCGCTTGCTGGCCGTTCAAGCTCAGCAGAACCAGGGTCATGCACAGCGCCGCCAGCGCGTAGAACAGGTGCTCGACCTGGCGCACCATCGCGAACACACCGAGGTTCTGCACCACCAACATCAAGAGCGCGCCGTAGAACAGCCACAGCGCCACCACCTCACGCTCGCGGTGCGCGGCGTAAGCGGCCGGCTGCCAGGCGCGCAGCGAAGCGTTCAGCACGTCGTCGCTGCGCACGCGCAGGTAGTACACCGCGTCGTCGCCCGGGTCGGCGCGCAGCTCGAACACGGTCCGCGCGTCGCCCACCTCCCGATCGTTGTAGGCTACCTGATCGCCGCCGCGATGTTGCTCCAGCCGCCCGTCTTCGTGACGCACGTACAGGAACACCGAGTCGAGCGACGGCTCCTCCAGCTCCAGCAGCCAGTACACAGGCTCGCTGCCGGTGTTCCGCGCCGCGAAGCGCAGCCAGATGGCCGAGTAGCTGAAGCCGTACGCGAGCTCGTCTCCACGCGCGAACTGCACGCGAGACGAGGCCACGTCCGCCAGCGTCAGCGCCCTGCTCGGATCCTCCAGCACCTCGACGTGCCGAGTGAGGTCGAGCTCGGCGGGCAGCTGCTCCAGCGCAAGCGGTGCCTCGGCGTGCGCGACGGCGCAGACCAGCGAGAGCGAGAGCGCGAGCCAGAGCCGCTTCACGATGCCCTCACGCTCTGGCTCGTCGCCCGCGGCAGCTGCACGGTGAAGGTAGAGCCCTTGCCCAGCTCGCTGTGCACGGAGAGCTCGCCGCCGTGCATGCGCGCGAGCGAGCGCGCGATCGACAGGCCCAGGCCGGTGCCGCCGTACTTGCGGGTGTCGCCCTTGTGCACCTGCTCGAAGCTCGTGAAGATGCGCTCGTGGTTCTCCAGCGCGATGCCGATGCCGCGGTCCTCCACCTCGACACGCTCGCCGTCCTCGGTCGAGCGCCAGCGCACGGTCACCGTGCTGCCCGGGGCCGAGAACTTGATCGCGTTCGACACCAGGTGGAGCAGCACCTGCTTCAAGCGCGAGGCATCCGCCTCCACCGTCGTCTGTGCACCCTGGCACGCCAGCACCAGGCGCACGCCCTGGCGCTGCGCGGGATCGTTCATCTGCTCCATCACCTCGCGCAGCAGCATGCTCATGTCGACCTGGCCCAGCGCGAGCTGCAGCCGGCCCGCCTCCAGCTTGCTGTAGTCGAGCACGCCGTTGACCAGCTGCAGCAGGTGGTGGCCCGAGCGCTCGATCTTGCGCAAGAAGCGCAGCGCGCGGGCGTCATCACCGCGGAAGCGCACCTTGGTGCCCTCCACCAGCTTGCCGCGCTCGCCGCAGTGCTCACACAGCGTCTCGCCGTCGATCACGTCGCCCTCGTCGAGCAGGTAGGCGGTGGCGCAGTGTGCGCAGGTCGCCGCGCGCTCGCGCACGAATTCCGCGGCCAGGCCCTGGGGGATGTTGATGATCGTGTTGAGCGGCGTGCGCAGCTCGTGCGACATCGTGGCCACGAACTCGTCCTTGGACTTGGTGGCACGGCGCGCCGCCTCGTTGGCGTCCTCCGCGCGCTCCAGCGCCTGGCGCAGCTGCTCGACGTTGTTCACCAGCCTGTCGTTCACGGTCGCGATCTCACCGCGCAAGCGGTTGGCGAGCGCCGCCAGCGCGAGCGTGTTGGCGATCGTGTAAGACACCAGGCCGACGGGCAGCGTGTGCAGCGTGACGACGTTGTCCGGGACGATGCCTGCGTAGCGCAGCACCGCCACCGGGATCGACAGGATCAGCGCGTACCACGCGAAGCGATACCAAAACAGCTCCGGGATGTCGTACGTCGGCAGCAGCGAAAGCAAGTACGGACCCGACAGCGCGAGCAGCAACAGGATCGTCGCCAGCACGCGCAGGCCGAGCCCCGACGGCGTCACGATCGCAAAGCCCACCAGGCCGACGGTGCTCAGCGCGACCACCCACAGCATGAACGTCAGCTTGGGCAACGTCCCGAGCTCGTCGATGGTGGAATGGGCGAAGAACGCGACCGTCAGCATGGCGAGCGCCAGGCTCAGCGACGGCAGCTTGTTGGCCAACCGCGGCGACTCGTCGAACAGCAGCTGTCCGAACTGCCCACCCAGGCTCATCAGCACGGACAGCAGCGCGAGGGCGACCAGCGAGAACCAGGCGTTCTCCTTCTGGCGCACCATCCACGAGACGCCCAGGTGATAGACCGCCACCAGCAGCAGCGCGCCCACGCACAACACCACGAACAGCGAGTCGCGCTCGTGCTGGCGCCTGTAGGCGTCCGGGCTCCAGGCACGCAGCGGCGCGCGCAGCACGTCGTCGCTCTGCACGCGCAGGTAGTAGCGGGCCTGGTCGTACGCGGGAGCCTCCAGCGCAAAGGTGGTGTGCACGTGCCGGATCGCGCGGCTCGCGAACGGCAGCGCGTCGCCGCCTACGAAGTGCTCGGTGCGACCGTCGGCGTGGACCACGTACAGGTCGACGTGATCGAGCGACGGCTCGGCCACCTCCAGCAGCCAGCGCGTCGCACGGGCGCTGTCGTTGTAGGCGGCGAAGCGCAGCCACAGCGCGTCGTAGTCGAAGCCGAATGACAGCGCGCTGCCGTCGTGGCGCACGAAGGCGGCGTCGTCGCGCACGTCCGCGAAGCTGCGCTTGCCCTCGGGATCGCGCAGCAGCTCGACGTTCGCGGCCAGGTCGAGCTCGCCTCGCAGCGCTGACAGCGCGAGGGGTCCCTGCGCCTGCGCGACGCAGGTCAGCAGCGACAGCACGAGCAGCGTGAGCGCGCGCGTCATGCGCTCTCCTCGAGCACGACCGCGCCGTCGTTCCGAGCCTGCGAGTCCACGAGGACGCCCGTCACCAGCGACCACAGCAACACGAGCCGCCCCTTCACGACGTCTGCTCGAGCGGGCTGGGCAGGTTGGCGGGCAGCACGACGACGTCGGCGTTGGAGTTCTCGGGCGTCGCGCGCAGGTCCGCGTTCTGCTTGGAGTCGCTGCTGGCGGGCATGCGCGGCAGCCAGACCAGGAAGGTGGCGCCCTGCCCCAGCTCGCTGCGCACGCTCAGCTCACCACCGTGCATGCGCACCAGCGAGCGCGAGATCGACAGGCCGAGGCCGGTGCCGCCGTACTTGCGCGTGTCGCCCTTGTGCACCTGCTCGAAGCTCGTGAACACGCGCTCGTGGTCGGCGGGTGCGATGCCGATGCCGCGGTCCTCGACCTCTATCAGCTCGGCCTCGGACGTGCTCGTCCAGCGCAGCCGCACCGCGGTGCCGCCCTCCGAGAACTTGATCGCGTTGGCGAGCAGGTTGATCAGCACCTGCTTCAGGCGCAGCACGTCCGCCATCAGCGGCCCCTCGCGCGCGGGCCCCGTCGCGACCTCGATCGTGATGTTCTTGCGCTGCGCGATGTCGACCATCTGATCGCTGACCTCGCGGATCAGCGCATCGAGGTCGACCGGGCCGAGCACCAGCTCGAAGCGGCCCGCCTCCATCTTGCTGTAGTCGAGCACGCCGTTGACCATCTGCAGCAGGTGCTGGCCCGAGCGCTCGATCTTCTGCAGGAAACGCAGGCAGCGCGCCTCGTCGCCGTGGTACTTGACCTTGGTGCCCTCGACCAGCTTGCCGAGCGCGCCGCAGCTCTCGCACACGGTGCTCGCATCGATCGTGTCTTCGTCGTCGAGCAAGTAGGCGGCCTGGCAGTGGCTGCACTTGGCGCTGCGCTGGGTGGCGAACTCGCCGATCAGGCCCTGCGGGATGTTGATGATCGCGTTCAGCGGCGTGCGCAGCTCGTGCGACATCGTGGCCACGAACTCGTCCTTGGCCTTGGTGGCGCGACGCGCGGACTCGTTGGCTTCCTCGGCGCGCACCAGCGCCTGCTGGAGCTCCTCGACGTTGTTGACCAGCCGCACGTTCATCGTGCCCAGCTCGGTGCGTAGCCGACTCGCGAGCGAAGCCAGCGCGAGCGAGTTCGCCACGCCGTAGCCAACGAAGCCGATCGGCAGGATCCACTCGCCCACCAGGCCGTCGGGCCACACGCCCGCGTAGCGCAGGATCGCGACCGGGATGGTCAGGATCAGCGCGTACCACGCCATCGTATAGAGGCGCATCTCGGGGATCTGGAAGGTGCGCGCCGCGTACAGGATGTACGGTCCCGCGGTGCAGAGCAACATCAGGATGGCGAGCTCCAGCCGCAGCACCAGGCCGACTGGCGCGAGCAACGCCAGCGCGAGCAAGCCGAGCGTGCTCAACGCCACCTGGAACAGCAGCCGCGTCAGCGCGGGCAAGGTCTTGAGCGGCTCGGTGGCGGCATGCGTGAAGAACGCCACCATCACCATCGCGAACGCGATCGTCACCGACAGCGAGCGCGCGACCAGGTGCGGGTGGTTGGGCAACACGAACTGTCCGAGCTGCCCCGTCAAGCTCATCATCACGCCGCCGAGCGCCAGTGCCACCCACGAGTACCAGAGGTTCTCGAGCTGGCGCACCAGGATGAAGACGCCAAAGTGGTAGAGCGCCACCAGCAGCAGCGCGCCGATGCACAGCGCGCGCACCAGCAAGTCGTTCTCGTGGTGCGCGGCGTAGGCGGCGGGTGTCCAGGCATGCAGCGGCGC
This sequence comes from Polyangiales bacterium, assembly GCA_040508235.1. GTDB lineage: Bacteria > Myxococcota_A > Polyangia > Polyangiales > DASUME01 > DASUME01. The sequence goes on from JBEVNG010000157.1 coordinate 5,510, forward strand.
GCGCAGCACGTAGTCACTGCGCGCGCGTACGTAGACCATCGCCTCGTCGTGAGCCGGGCTGGTCAGCTCGAACACGAAGTTGGCGTGGCGCACGCCACGGCTGCTGAACGGCAGCGCGGTGCCGCTCTGGTAGCTCTCGCTGCGCCCGTCGCGGTGCACCACGTGCAGCTGCACGTGCTCCAGCGTGGGCTCGGGCACCTCCAGCAACCACGTCCTGGGCAGCGCGCTCTCGTTGCGCACCGGCACGCGCAGCCAGAGCGCCGTGTAGTCGAGCCCGAACGACAGCGGGGAGCCATCGTGCGGTAAGAACGCATCGAAGCGCCGACGCACGTCCGACAGCGTCAGCGCGCCGCTCTCATCACGCAGCAACGATGCGCGCGAGGCGAGGTCCTCGTCCTCGGCGAGCGTGTCGAGCGACAGCGCCTGCTCGACGTGCTGCGCCCTCGCGCCACGTACGAAGACGAGTGCCGTCAGCAGCGCCAGACGCGCCACCGCCCACATCACGCGCGCACGCGACACCCTGCCCATCTCAGCCGGTGGTTCGATCCTGGATCAGCTCGGAGACCGCGTTGCGAAGGTCCGCGAAGTTGACGGGCTTCGCGATCACCTTGTCCGCGCCGGACAACATCAGCTGCACGTTGGTGTAGCGCTTGCCGTGCGCGGTCACGTAGATCACCGGCTTCGACACCGGCGGCAGGTTGCGCGCGTAGGCCGGGATCGTCTTGGTCGCCGGCAGGTTGTTGCCGCGCAACAGCTCCGTCAGCTCGACACCGTTCAGGTCCGAGCCACGCAGCTCGATATCCATCAAGATCAGATCGATCTCGTTGCGCCGCGCACGCACGATCTTGCACGCCTCTTCCGCGGTCGCCGCGCGGATGATGTCGTACGTCTCCGAGAGGCGATACTCCGCCACCTCCCAGTTGTCGTCGTCGTCTTCGACGTAGAGCAGCAGCTCGCGCCGCGTTCCCAGCGAAGGCCTCGTACGCGAAGCTGGCGGAGCTTCGCTCGGGTCACGTCTCATCAGCCGTCCTTTTCCCCCGCGCGCATCAAAACGCGCGGTCCTGGAGAGTCGGACAGGTTATCGGACGTACCCAAACGAGACTTGAGCCACCGCCGCTCGCCACGCCGCGAGTCCGCGTGTGCTTGCGCGCGCGTGTGCGCGCGGGTGGCTCAACCGCCGAAGTTCTGGGTCCAGTACGGCGAGGTGCGGTTGCCGTTCTTCTTGGGGAAGTAGCCGACGCCGATCTCTTTGAAGGCCGGGGACATGATGTTGCGACAGTGGCCGTCGCTATCGAGCCAGCCGCTCACGACCTGCGCGGCGGTGGTCTGCCCCATCGCGATGTTCTCGCCCCAGGTGCGCCTGGACGTATAGCCGGCTGCCTTGATGCGCGTGCTGACGGTAGAGCCGTCCTTGCCCGTGTGGGAGAAGTTGTTCGTGTCCGCCATGTCCTTGGAGTACAGCCGCGCGGCGCAACGAAGGTTCGCCTGCATCACCAGGGGCGTGGTCGGGCCGAAGTTGCCCTCGGCGTCGCAGTTGTGGCCCTTGGCCCGCGCCTCGTTGGTGAGCCGCAAGACTTCGTCCTCGAAGGCCGCCCAGGCCGGATCCCAGCTGGCGGTCGCGGCACAGGCCGGCGCGTCGGGGACCGACGCATCCCCTGAAGCGGGCGGCGCCGTGCCGGCGTCCGTGATGCCCGCGTCCTCGCCGCCTGCATCGCGACGGCGACCGCCATCACGCGGCTCCTCGTCGACGGGCTCGGGGGGCTCGGCGTCCCGCACCGCCACCTGCGCATCGCGTGCGCCCGCGTCGCGGCGGCTGGCATCGACGGTCTCGCCGGGGGCGTCGGTCTCGTCTTCGTCGGTGGGGGTCTCCTCGTCCTCGAAGGTCGGCATCTCGTCGTCTTCGGGCGTGGTGGACGGGTCGTCGCAGGCGGCAAGTGCCCAGAGCAGCATCGCGATCCCGAACCGCTTCTCGCGTGATCTCACAGCAGACCCCTCTCTCGTCTCGTGGCAGCACTCGGCGACCGCGTGTACGTGTAGCGAGCCCTTATGTCCGGCTCACGTATTTCCCTTTGGCGACTCGCATTTTTGGCGAGTTGCCTCTCGCTCTGGCTGACCGGCGAGACCCAAACGCGTGCCCGCGCACAACCCGCGCTGGTGCGGGTGCCGATGGGGGACGGAGTCTCGCTCGCGACGGACGTGTGGCGCGAGACCGACACACCGAGACCCACGCTGTTGAGGCGCACGCCTTATGGACGAGCGATCGACGAAAAGCAGGCCAGAAAAATGCTGGATGACGGCTACGTCGTCGTCTCGCAGGACGTGCGTGGTCGCGGCAACAGCGCCGGTATCTTTCTTCCGTTCTCCACGGACGAAGCCGACGGGCACGCGACCATCGCATGGATCACTTCGCAGCCCTGGTCGAACGGCAAGGTCGGCATGTACAGCGGCTCGGCCGAGGGCATCGTGCAGTACCAGGCGATGGCCAACGCGCCGCCCGGGCTGGCCTGCGTCAGCACGCGCGTCGCCACGCACGACGTGTACAGCGGCATGGTGCCCGGCGGCGCCTGGCGCACCGATCTCGACAGCGACTGGCTGACCATGCTCGGCGCCAGCTCCGTGATCGGCGTCTGGCGTGCGCACGAGGTCCGCGATGCATTCTGGGATGCGCTGACGCTGACTCACGACGAGATGGCGAAGGTCGCGCACCCGGTCTCGATCGTGGGTGGCTTCTTCGACATCTTCGCGCCCGATCAGGCGCGACTCGCGCGCGAGCTACCTCGCTACGCGAAGGACGTCTCGATCGTGCTCGGTCCGTGGACGCACGGCGGCTGGCTCGGCAGCGAGCAGGGCCAGCTGCGCTATCCCCACGACGTGGTGTTGCCGCTGGAGGAAGAGCAGCGCGCGTTCTTCGCGTATTGCCTGCAGGGTAAGCCCAGGCCGAGCGTCGCCAAGGTCCGCTACTACATCACCGAGCTCGGCGACACGCAGAACGCCGAGGGCCAGTTCATCGTCAACGGCAGCTGGCGCGAGGACACGCTGTGGCCGCCCGCCGCGGTGCACACGGAGACGCTCTTCCTCGCGCCCGACAACCGCCTCGGCCAGGCCTTGCCCGCGCCACCGGTCGAGCTTCCGCTCGACCCCGCCAACCCGATGCCTTCGCTCGGCGGCGGCAATTTCTCGACGGCCGCGGGCCCCCATGAGCAGAGCGAGCTCGATCGCCGCAAGGATGTGTACCTGGCCGCGACGCCCGCGCTTAGCGAGGCCGTGGAGCTGGTGGGCTCGCCGCGCGCGTTCGTGTGGGCCGCGAGCGCGACCGACGACATCGACGTGGTGGTGCGCATCGAGCAGGTGACGCCGAGCGGCAAGGTGATCGCGTTCGCGGACGGCATCCAGCGCGGCCGCTTCGTGCGCGGGCACGACGCGATCCGCCCGCTGACGCCGGGGGAGCCGACGTTGTTCGAGCTGGAGCTAGGACCCCTCGCGCTGCGCTTGACCCGAGGGGCGGCGCTGCGCATCGCGATCAGCGGCGCCAGCTCGCCCCGCTACGAGCCCAACCCCAACCGCGCACTGCCGCTGTCGGAGGCAGGCAAGCCGGTCGCCACCACGCTCACGATCTTCCGCGACCCCGCGCACCCGAGCCGCATCGAGCTGCCCGTGCTGCACGGCGCCCTGCCCGGCGTGTTGCCCGCCGAGGTGGCGCCGAGGCCGGTCGACGCGAGCGCGCCGCCGATGCCTCGCGAGCCGGACACGGCCATGCCCGCGGAGGCCGAGTCTCCCCCCTCGTCGCACGGCTGTGGCCTCGCCAGCGGGGGCAGCTGGGCGCTGTTGGCCATGATCGCTGTCGTGGTCGGGCTCTCACTGCGCCGCCTGCGTCGCTGAATCACGAGCGTTTTCGGCGCGCGGCCAGGATTCGCTCGCGCGCACCTTGACACCACAGACTGCAACGGTCACAAGTGACGCACGATGAGATGCGACGCCCGGTGCTGCTCGACCATGCACCCGCCTCGTCCCGCCCGCGCCGCGATCGGCGCCGTTGCCCCGCGCACTTTCGAGCGCGGATCGGAGATTTTTGCCATGTCCACGACCCCCACCGAGCACCGTCACCGCGAGCCCAGCGAGCGCGCCCAGCGCAAGACCGAGCAGCGCGCCGCCCGCGCCGTGGAGCGCGAGCAGCGTGATGCCCAGCGCCGCGAGCGCACGCAGCAGCGCCGCGCCGAGACCCAAGCGCGCCACGCCCAGAGCAAGCGCGAGCACACCGCCGAGCGCGAGCGCAGCCAGGCCGCGTCGGACGCACGCCGCGCCGAGCGCAAGCAGGTGCGCGAGGAGCGTCGCGGCGAGGCCAAGGTGCTGCGCGAGCAGCGCCGCCAGATCCGCGAGCAGGTCCGTGCCGAGCGACGCGTGCGTCGCGAACAGCAGCGCGCCGTGCGCGAGCTGCGTGAGCTCGGCGCCAGCAGCGAGCCCACGCTCGATGCGCGCGCGCAGATCAAGCTCGCGCTGAAGGCGATCGACGCCGTGCTGGTCGCCGTCGAGAAGACTGCCTGGCAGGTGCGCTCGCTGGCCGAGAGCGTGCGCTCCGCCTGGAGTGGCCAGGGCGAAGACAGCGCCAACGTGCGCCAGCTGCGCAAGGCCATCGACTGGCCCAGGCGCATCAGCCGACTCGCGCAGAGCGGACTCGTGCTCGGTCGCGTCGGCGCCTCGTATCGCCTGCACACCACGCGCGCCGCGTTCATGACGCGCGAGGGTGCCGCGCTCGCGCGCACGGCGCTGCACGAGGACTCCGCGCGCCGGCTCTACGAGCTGTCGATCAAGCAAGGCGGCGCGTTCCTCAAGCTCGGCCAGATGCTGTCCTCGCGCCCCGATCTGCTGCCGGAGCCGTACGTGCGCTGGCTCGGCAAGCTGCAGGATGCGGCGCCGCCGGTCGCGTTCGCGCTGATCCGCGACGCCGTCGAGGGTGAGCTCGGTCGCAAGCTGGACGAGGTGTTCGCCAGCTTCGACGAGAGCCCGCTCGCCGCCGCCAGCATCGGCCAGGTGCACCGCGCCTCGTTGCGTGATGGGCGACACGTCGCGGTGAAGGTGCAGCGCCCGCAGATCGGTGAGCTGGTCGACCTCGACATGGACCTGCTGGAGATCTTCGTGCGCGCGCTCGCACAGAACCTGCCGGGCCTCGATTTCGACACCATCATCCGCGAGACACGTGCGATGGTGTCGGCGGAGCTCGACTATGCGCGCGAAGCCGAGCTCACCTCCCAGCTCTCCACGTACTTCCACGCCGACGCGCACATCCATGTGCCTTCCGTGGTCCGTGAGCTCTCGACTCCCCGCATGTTGGTCACCACGCTGATGCCCGGTCAGAAGATCACCGACGTGCTCGACCGGCTGCAGGCCAGCGGCGAGCGCGACACGCTGAGCGCGTTGCTCGGCCGCGTGCTCGAGGCGTACGCGCGCCAGGTGCTGGAGGTCGGCGTGTTCCAAGCCGATCCGCACCCCGGCAACCTGCTCGCTACCGATGACGGCATGCTGACCGTGCTCGACTTCGGCTGCGCCAAGGCCGTGGAGCCCGCACGCAAGCGCATGCTGCTCGACCTGATCGCCGCCACGGTGATGCGCGACACGGAGAGCATGACCGACGCGATGGTGTCGCTCGGCTTCGTGATGAAGAGCCACAGCCGCGAGGGCGTGCACGCGCTGGCCAAGGCCTCCATCACGCAGATGGGCCTGGCCACCGAGCAGGGCTTCGTCAGTCAGCTGCAGATGGTGTCGGGCATCGCGGCCTTTGGCGCGCACCTCGAGAGCGACCCCATCGAGAGCTTGCCCGAGGAGTTCGTTATGTTGGGCCGCGTGTTCGGCACGCTGTCCGGGCTGTTCGTGCACTACCAGCCGGACCTCGCCGCCACGCGCAGCGTGCTGCCGGTTGTGATGGGCGCGCTGATGCAAAGGCAGGCCGCGTGAGCTGGCTGCGCGAAGCTGCTACCGCCTTCGGTGACGCGCTGGCCTGGCCGCTGCGCGCGTCGCACTACCTGGAGCTGGTCAACCCGCTCTGGAGCACCCACGCCCTGCAAGCGCGCGTGGAGAAGGTCTGGGACGAGACAGCCGACGCGCGCACGCTGACGCTCCGCCCCGGTCGCAACTGGCGCTCGCACCGCGCGGGCCAGCACATCCGCGTCGGCGTACCGATCGCGGGCAAGCAGTTCACCCGCACCTACTCGATCAGCAGCGCACCGGGCGAGGAGCTGATCACGATCACCGTCAAGGCGATCGGCCGCATGTCGCAGCACCTGGTGCGCTCGATCCAGCCCGGGGACTATCTGCCCATCGGCATCCCGCAGGGCGACTTCGTGCTGCCGGACGCGACGCCGGTGCAGCCGCTGTTCATCAGCGCGGGCAGCGGCATCACGCCGATCATGAGCATGCTGCGCCACCTGATCACGCAGGACCGCCTGCCGCACGTCACGCACGTGCACTACGCCCCGCACGCGCACGACGTGATCTTCGGCAAGGAGCTGCGCGAGCTCGCCAAGAAGCACCCGCGCTACACGCTGCAGCTGCGCTTCACGCGAGACGGCGGCGAGCAAAACCACTTCAGCGCGGCGCAGCTGGAGCAGCTGTGTCCCGACTGGCGCAACCGCGAGACCTACGCATGCGGCCCGCAGGGCTTGCTCGATGATCTCGAGAAACACTTCGCGGCGCAGGGCCTGGTGAAGCGCCTGCACAGCGAGCGCTTCCTGGCCAAGGTCGCCGCGCCGCCGAGCGAGGTGACCACGGGCACCGTGACCTTCGCACGCAGCAACGTGAAGGCCACGTCGGACGGACGCACCAACCTGCTGCGCATCGCGGAGGATGCCGGCCTCAACCCACCGCACGGCTGCCGCATGGGCATCTGCCACGGCTGCGACGCCACGCTCAAGGCGGGCTGCGTGCGCGACCTACGAACCAACACCCTGCTCGACGAGCCTGGCCAGACCGTGCAGATCTGCATCTGCGCGGCGGCGGGCGACGCCGAGCTCGAGCTCTGAGGAGATTGACGCATGGGAATGCCCAAGCACCTGAGTCAGACCGCCATCGACGACCTCGGCCGCGAGCTGGATGACATCCGCAACGAGGTCATGGACTCGCTCGGCGAGCGCGACCGCGCGTACATCTTGCGCGTGATCCGCGCGCAGCGCCTGCTCGCGCTGGGCGGACGCGTGGTGATGATCGCGAGCCTGTTCTTCCTGCCGCTGCTCGGCCTCGAGCACGCCAGCTGGTGGTCCAGCGGCGTGCTGCTCGCTCTCGGCGCGACCGCGCTGGGGCTGGCCAAGATCATCGAGAACATGGAGATCGGCCACAACGTCATGCACGCCCAGTGGGACTGGATGCGCGACCCGAACATCCAGTCGAACACCTGGGAGTGGGACAACGTCTGCCCGTCGGACCAGTGGAAGCACTCGCACAACGTCGTGCACCACACCTGGACCAACGTGATCGGCAAGGATCCGGACATCGGCTACGGCGTGCTGCGCGTGACGGAGACCACCGCCTGGGAGCCGGCGCACCTGCTGCAGCCGTTCGGCAACTTCTTGCTGATGCTGCTGTTCGAGTGGGGCGTCGCGGTGCACGACCTCGAGCCCGAGAAGCTGGCGCGCGGCGAGAAGGACATTCGCTCCGTGCTGCCGATGGTGCGCCGCATCGTCTGGAAGGCGTCGCGTCAGCTGCTCAAGGACGTGGTGCTGTGGCCGCTGCTCGGCGCCGCCATCGCCACTGGCGCGGCGCTCGTGGTTGGCGCGAACCTGCTGTACGTGTTCGCGGCCTCGTTCGGCGCGGTCGCGCTCGGCAACACGTTCGCGAACCTGATCCGCAACGTGTGGTCGAACATGATCATCTTCTGCGGTCACTTCCCGTCCGGCGTGCATCACTTCACCGCCGACGAGGTCGCGGGCGAGACGCGCGCGGCGTGGTACGTGCGCCAGCTGCTCGGCAGCTGCAACATCGGCGGCAGCAGGCTCTTCCACATCCTGTCGGGCAACCTGAGCCACCAGATCGAGCACCACCTGGTCCCGGACATGCCGAGCAACCGCTACCCGGAGATCGCGCCACGCGTGCGTGCGCTCGCGGAGCGCTACGGACTTCCGTACAACACGGGCTCGCTGACGCGTCAGTTCGGCACCACCACCTGGAAGGTCTGGCGGCTGTCGTTCCCGGGCGGCAGCTTTCGTCCCACCCCCGTGTGATCTCGATCGCAGCGCTCTCGGACACCGCGTCTACTCACTGTGGGACGGGCGAAAAGGAGTGGACACTTCTGTCCGTCGCCTCTAACAGTGGGCCTTCCGATGACGACGCTCTATCTGCTGCATCACCTGAACAAGCGCACGGACAGTGACGAGGAGAAGATCCTGATCGGCGTCTACGGCTCGCTGGAGACAGCGCAGCGTGCCGTCCGTGATCTGTCAGGGCGCACCGAGCTGCAGGACCAGAAGGACCGCTTCTGGCTCGACACCTATCAGCTCGACGAGACCAACTGGACGACCGCCATCGAGACCGATCTGCTCGAGAATCCCGCGCGCTGAATACCTGACAATAGGCTGTCACCGGGCTCTGTCAGGCTGCTTCGCATGACGATCAAGACCTATCAGGGTGGCTGTCACTGCGGGGCGGTTCGGTATCAGGTCGAGGTCGACCTGCAGATGGGCACCGGCCGCTGCAACTGCTCGTTCTGCGGCAAGACGCGCGCCTGGAGCGCCCAGGTCAAGCCGCCGCAGTTCACGCTGCTGACGGGCGAGGACCAGCTAGGCGCGTATCGCTTCGGCACCCACGCGGGTGAGCACCTGTTCTGCAAGACCTGCGGTGTGCGCTCGTTCGGCCGCGGCTACGTCGAGCAGATCGGCGGCGCGTTCGTGTCGATCCAGGTCGCCTGCCTCGACATGAGCGACGAGGAGCGCGCCAGCTTGCCGGTCACGTTCCAGGACGGCCGCGACAACAACTGGTGGAACGAACCGAAGGTAACCAGCTACCTCTAACCGAGTCGGTCCCAGAGCTCGAGCTGGCCGGGGCGCACGCGCTCGGCCTCGACGCTGACGCCCTCCAGCGCGAGCAGCTTGCGCTTCATGGCGGGGCCGCTGGCGAAGCCGCCCAGCTTGAGGCCGCTCTCGACCACGCGGTGGCAGGGCACCGCGATCGCGACCGGGTTCACGGAGTTGGCCATGCCGATCGCGCGCACCGCACGCGGGTTGTTGAGGTCGGTGGCGATGCCGCCGTAGCTGCGCACGCTGCCGCGCGGGATCGTGCGCAGTGCCGCCCAGACCCGCAGCTGAAACGACGTGCCGTACAGGTCTACCGGCAGCCCCGCGGGCTCCACCGGCTCTCCGGCCGCGTAGGCGAGCAACGGCTCGCAGTACAGCGCGGGCACGTCGACCATCTCGATGGGCGCCTCGATGCCGCGGTCGACCATCGCCTGCGCGCCTGCCTCGGGCTCGGTGTTGGGCAGCTCCAGCAGCAGCAGGCCCTTCTCGCTCCACGCCAGGCGGATCTCGCCGATGCCAGGCAGCTCCAGGAGGCCCTGCCCCACGCTGGCCTTTCGCCTCGCGATCTCGAAGGTGTTAGCCTGACCCGCCATGCGCGTCTCCTCATTGTGGCTCGGGCTCGGCAAGTGTGAAAGCGCGGCTCTGATCGTGCTCGGCTTGGCCGGCTGTGCGCCCAGCCACCGGCTCGTTCACGAAGGTGACCGCTACTTCGAGCGCTGCTACGGCGCGGACTACGACGCCCGGGTCGAGCCGACGCAAAAAGAGGCCTGCTGGCAGGCCTGGATGACGTACTACACCAAGCACCAGCCGGCGCACCGCGTCGACTACGCACTCGGCCGCATCGAGTCGCTGCAGAACGGCGACCCGCTGCCCACGCTGCCCGGCCTGGTGGCGTCCGAGCAGTCGCCGCAGGCGCTGGCCAAGGAGATCGCCGAAGCGGACGCGGCCGCCAGCAACACGGGCGCGGAGATCCTGGTGACGCTGACCCCGGACGCCGGGCCGGTGCCCAACGGCTGCGTGCACTTCTGCAACGAGTACGAGAGCAGCTGCAACGCGCGCTGCAAACAGGGCAGCCTGGCGTGCAGCGCCAACTGCGAGCGTGAGCGTGGCATGTGTCTGAACGGCTGCTACTGACCGCCGCGGGCGCCGCCCGGCTCACTGTCACGGCTCGCGTGCAGATGTAAAACATTGTCCGCGTTGCGGGACGAGGCCCGGAAACGCAGGGCATATTCGCCGAGCCTCGGCCGCGCGCGCGGAGGGGCATCCGGACCATCGATGCTCATCACCTCGCTGCTCGCCTGCACGGCCTTCGCCTGCTGCTTTTACTTCCTGGGCATCGGGTCGGCGCTGATCCACGTGCGCACGCGCGGCAAGCTCCAGCGCGACGCCACGCTGCCGCCGGTCACGCTGCTCAAGCCGCTCAAGGGCCTGGAAGAGGACCTGGAGCGCTGCCTGCTCAGCTTCTTCGCCCAGCAGTACCCGGGCCCGCTGGAGATCGTGTTCGCCGCCGCCACGCGCGACGACCCGGCGCTGCGCATCGCGCGCCAGCTGGCCGAGCGCCACCCGCACGTGCGCGCTCGCTTCGTGCTCACCGACGCGCACTGGGGCCTCAACCCCAAGGTCAGCAACCTGCAGGGCGCCCTGCGCGCCGCCAACACCGACCTGGTGCTGCAGACCGACGCCAACGTCTGGGCGCCGCCCACGTACGTGCGCGACATCGTCTGCGAGCTGCTGCGCGAGGATGGCTCGCTGCTGTCCAGCCTGGTCACCGGCATCGGCGAGAGCTCGCTCGGCGCGGCCGTGGAGAACCTGCAGCTCACCGCCTACGTGGCGCCCGCCGTGTGCTGCGCCTGGGTGATCGGACGCGTGCCCTGCGTGATCGGCAAGTCGATGCTGTTCCGCAAGAGCGAGCTGCGTGCCCTCGGCGGGCTCGAGCTGGTGAAGGACTCGCTCGCCGAGGACTTCCTGATCGGCCAGACCTACGCCGACGCGGGCAAGAAGGTGATCCTGTCGGCGACGCCGATCCGCAACGTCAACGTCGACATGCCGCTGGAGCGCTCGGTGCAGCGCCACGCGCGCTGGCTGAAGATGCGCGCCGTGATCCACCCGCTCAGCTTCGTCGCCGACGTGCTGGCCAACCCGATCGCGCTCGCGCTGCTGCTCTGCTGCGCGTCGGGGCTCGACTCGCTGTACGGCTGGGCCGCGCTCGCCATCGCCTGCACCAAGACCGTGATCGACGGCCTGATGGTGCGCGTGATCCGCGGCAGCTGGATGCCCGCCCGCTTCGTGCTGCTCGTGCCATTCAAGGACCTGCTGATGCTCGCGGTCTGGTTCTACGCCAGCTGCTCGCGCTCGGTGGTGTGGCGCGGCACGCGCTTCCGGCTCGGGCCGGGCTCGCAGCTGATGCCGGACGAGGGAAACCTGCCCGCCCGCGTGCTGCGCCGCCTGCTCGAGACGTAAAGCGCGTCGGGCAGGAGCTAGCGCCGTAGCCACGCGGGGCCTGCGTGCGTGTGAGCAGCCCCCATTGGGAGCTAGTGAACGTTGTGCTGCGGCTGACCGCGCAGGACCCGATGCGCGGGCGTGCGTTCACGTGGTATCGGTGGCTGTTGGTTCCGGCTTACCATCGGTGCTGTCTCGGAGGGCGCGGTCATGAAGCGATTCTGGTGTGGCGCGGTGATCCCCAACTGCAGCGCGAAGTTCGAGGGCGAGAGCGAGCAGGACATCCTGCGTCAGGTCGCGGCGCACGCCGCCAAGGATCATGGCATCGCCGAGGTGCCCACGAGCGTGGTCGACCGCGTGCGTGAACTGATCACCGACGCGAGCTGAAGTGAGCGCGGACCCGGCCCAGCACACAGGCGTGCAGCGCTTCTCGCTCTCGGAGCTCGGTGCGACGCCGGAGTCCGACCTCGAGCGCGCGGTCGACATCCTGATCACCGCGCGTCAGGCGCCCAAGCTGGTGTTCCAGCCCATCGTCGATCTGCACCGCCAGCAGGTGGTCGGCTACGAGGCGCTCAGCCGCTTCGCGGGTCCGCCCAACGCCACGCCCGACAAGTGGTTCGCGGCGGCGATCCGGATCGGCCGCAGCGCCGACCTGGAGGCGCTGGTGATCGAGCACGCGCTGGCCGCGCGCGACCGCCTGCCGCCCAACTGCTTTCTCTCCATCAACGTGGCGCCCGAGGCGCTGCTCTCGGCGCCTGTGCGCGCGCTCTTGCGCAGGCGCCCGCTGGCGCGCCTGGTCTTCGAGCTGACCGAGCACTCGGTGGTGCCCGACTACAGCGTGCTCTCGCGCGCGATCACCGACGTGCGCGACCTCGGCGGCTTCGTCGCGGTCGACGACGCGGGCGCGGGCTACGCGAGCCTGCAGCACATCCTCGCGCTGCG
>JBEVNG010000197.1:0-3866 GCA_040508235.1 Polyangiales bacterium
CCTACGGCGAGTACCTCGCGCGCAACATGGTCACGCAGTTCGCCGGCAGCGAGACGCAGAAGTTCGGCCACGTGACGTACTTCTGGAACGGCAACCGCAGCGGCAAGTTCGACGACAAGTACGAGACGTACTCGGAGGTTCGCAGCGACGTGCTGCCGTTCGAGGAGCGCCCTTGGATGAAGGCCGCGGAGATCACCGACAACCTGATCCAGGCGCTGTTGACCGAGAAGTTCCGCCACGCGCGCATCAACTACGCCAACGGCGACATGGTCGGGCACACCGGCTTGCGCGACGCCGCGGTCGAGGCGGTCGAGGCGGTCGACCTCTCGATCGGGCGCCTGATCCCGGTGATCGAGAAGCTCAAGGGCGCGCTGATCGTCACCGCCGATCACGGCAACTGCGAGGAGATGTTCGACCTCGACAAGAAGGGCAACATCAAGAAAGACCCGCACGGCCACACCGCCGTGAAGACGAGCCACACGCTCAACCCGGTGCCGTTCCTGGTGCACGCGCCCGACTACAAGATCGCGATCGACGACACCGTGCCCAAGCCCGGCCTCGCCAACGTCGCGTCCAGCGTGCTCGCGTTGCTCGGCTACCAGGCGCCGGAGGACTACCTGCCGTCGCTGGTGCGCGGCGCGTGAAGGCGCTCCTGCTCGGCCTCGCGCTCGCCGTGCCGTCCGTGGTTTCGGCGCAGGTAGGTCCGTTCTCGAAGCCGCTGGAGGTCACGCGGCTCGACAACGGGCTGACCGTGATCTCGATCCCGTGGCAGAGCCCCGGCATCCTCGCCTACTACACGCTGGTGCGCGTCGGCGCGCGCGACGAGGTGGAGCCAGGCCACAGCGGCTTCGCGCACCTGTTCGAGCACATGATGTTCCGCGGCACCGAGCGCTACTCGGAGAGCGCCTACGAGGAGCGCATCCAGTCGTTCGGCGCGGACAACAACGCCTACACCACGCAGGACTTCACGCTCTACACGGTGACCGCGCCGGCGAGCGCGCTGGAGGCGGTGGTCGATCTGGAGGCCGATCGCTTCCAGCACCTGCAGTACGACGAGCGCGCGTTCCGCACCGAGACCGGCGCCGTGCTCGGCGAGTACAACAAGAGCGCCGCCAATCCTTCGCAAAAGATGTGGGAGGCGCTGAGCGAGCTCGCGTTCTCGCGCCACACCTACGGCCACACGACCATCGGCTACCTGGCCGACATCCAGGCCATGCCGGAGCGCTTCGAGTACTCGCGCAGCTTCTTCAAGCGCTTCTACACGCCGGACAACGCCACCGTGCTGTGCGCGGGCGACGTGCCGCACGCGCAGCTGGTGGAGCTGGTGAAGAAGCACTACGGCGGCTGGCGGGGCAAGCGTGATCAGCCCGAGGTCCCGGCCGAGCCCGACCCGCTGGTCGGTGGGCGCCGCCACATCGACTGGGACGGCATGTCCGCGCCGCAGCTGGTGATCGGCTACCGCAGCGGCGCGTTCGCAGGCGAGGGCGACCCGGCGCTGCGTAAGGCGCGCCTGCGCGACACGGCGGCGCTGGAGGTGGTACACGGCCTGTTGTTCGATCGCTCCGCGCCGCTCTACCAGGCGCTGGTCGTCGAGCAGCAGCGCCTGCTCGACCTCGCGAGCTGGGACGAGAACTTCAGCCGCGACCCCGGCCTGTTCGTGGTCAGCGCGGAGCTACGCGACAGCACCTCGTTCGACGACGTCGAGCGCGAGATCCAGCTTGCGATCGACCTGCTCGCGCGCGGCGAGGTCGACCCCGCGCGCGTCGACGCGGTGCGCTCGCACCTGCGCTACGGGCTCACCATGCAGGTCGAGACGGCCGATGACGCCGCCAACCTGATGGGGCAGTTCATCGCCGTCGCGGGCACGCCCGACGGACTGCGCGAGTACCTGGAGGCGCTCGCGAGCGTGACCAAGGAAGACGTGCAGCGCGTGGCCACGCTCTACCTGAACGACAAGCGGCGCTACACGGTCACGCTCAAGTCGAGTCCGCGCAAGGACGGTGCACAGTGAAGCGCTGGGCACTGTTGGCGCTGCTGCTGGGCTGTGGCGCGCGTCAGGCTCCGGCCGCGCGGGAGCATCCCCTGACCGACGCGCAGTGGCAGGTGACGCGTGATCCCGCCGCGCCCGTGGTGGCGCTGCGCGTGGTGTTCGAGGCCGGCTCGGCCGACGATCCCGCGCTGCTGCCCGGGCTCACGCACCTGACCGCGCTCGCGATGCTGGAGGGGCGCGCGGGCGAGGTCACGTACGCCGAGCGCGAGCGGCTGCTGTTCCCGATGGCGGCGCACATCTCGCTGCACGTCGAGCGCGAGCAGACGGTGTTCTCCGCGCGCGTGCACAAGGATCACCTGGCGGCGTTCTATCCGCTGTTCCGCGACTTGCTGCGGGCGCCGGCGTTCGACCCGGCGGACATCGAGCGCGTACGCGTGCGCTCGCTGTCGCACCTCACGCAGGATCTGCGCGGCGCGGACGACGAGGCACTCGGCAAGGAAGTGCTGCAGTCGATGCTGTTCCAGGGCCATCCCTATGCGCACCCGGAGCTCGGCAGCGAGCGCGGGCTGGCGGGCATCAGCCGCGAGTGGATGCTGGCGCAGCGTGCGCGTGTGTTCTGCGCGAGGCGCGTGCGCGCGGCGGTCTCGGGGCCGATCGACGACGCCTTCGAGGCGCAGGTCGAGGCGGACCTGGCGGCGCTCGCCACGCCCGAGTGCACCGAGCGCGCTCCGTTGCCGCCGGCGAGCACGCTGCAGACCCGTCGCGTCTGGATCATCGACAAGCCCGAGGCGGCCTCCGTCGCGATCTCGTTCGGCCTGCCGTACGCCGTCGCGCGCAACCACCCGGACTACGCCGCGCTGACGTTGGCGGCGGCCTACCTCGGCCAGCACCGCACGTTCGCGGGTCGCTTGATGAAGAAGATACGCGGCGATCGCGGGCTCAACTACGGCGACTACGCCTACGCCGAGAACTTCGTGCAGGAGGGCGACACGCGCTTTCCGATGCCGAACGTCGCGCGTCGCCAGCAGTACTTCAGCATCTGGCTGCGCCCGGTGAAGCCGCAGGACGCGCACTTCGCGCTGCGCATGGCCGTGCGCGAGCTGGAGCAGGTGGTGAACGAGGGCATCGGAGAGGCGGACTTCGCGCGCATCCAGCGCTTCGTCGCCAGCTACTTCGCGCTCTACGCCCAGACCGAGCAGCAGCGCCTCGGTTACGCGCTCGACGCGCGCTTCTACGGCGAGGGTACCGCCGCGGACGTCGAGGCGTTGCGCGGAGAGCTCGCGAAGCTGACGCGCGAGCAGGTCAACGCGGCGCTCCAGCGCCACGTGCTGCCCGCCCGCCTGCAGGTCGCGATGGTCGGCCCGGCGGCGCAAGCGCTCGCCGACAAGCTGGTCGCCGGCGAGCCCTCGCCGATCACCTACAATGTCGACAAGCCGGCCGAGCTACTCGGCGAGGACAAGCTGATCGAGAAGCACAACCTCGCCCTCACCCGCGAGCAGGTCAACGTGCTGCCACTGGAGTCGCTGTTCCGCTGACGCTGGGTGGTTCGCTCAGGTCGACCGCGCGCACCAGGCCGCGCAGCGCGACGTCGTCGTCCGCCGCCACGAAGACATCCGCGTAGCCGGCCTCTTCGTAGGCGCGCACGACGCGGGCGTAGCCGTCGCGCTTGAGCACGCCGATCACCGCATCGCCGAACACGACCTTGGTACCGGCGGCGACGCGCTTGAGCGCACCCGGTTCGTTCGCGAGCCGTGCGGGCAGGCGCACGCCGTTGACGTCGGCGAAGGCTTCGCTCGCTTGAGGCACGGGCTGCGCGATTGGCGCGAGCGCGGGCGTCAGCGCCGCCGACGTCAAGCCGATCAAGTAAGGTCCCTCG
>JBEVNG010000201.1:0-6017 GCA_040508235.1 Polyangiales bacterium
GGCGCCGAAGCAGGCCGCGCCGCAAGCGCTGCGCTTCTCCCTGCGCGACGACGGCGAGCGCTTGCTGGTGGGTGTGCTGCGCGGCGGCAAGCTCGCCTCGCCCGCCAAGCTCGCGCGTGCGGAGGTCGCCGACCGCGATCGCGAGGTGCTGGCCGCGATGCACACGCGCAGCCTGAGCCCCGCCTACGTGCCGGCCGATGCGCGGCTCTTGCGCGCCCTGGTCGAGCACCCCGCGCTGCACGGCGACGACGGCCCGCTCACGATCAGCGAGGAAGCGCTGCAGGTGACGCTGGTCGAGCAGCCGGAGGGCATCGCGGTGCAGGCCACGCTCGCGGGGCAGCCGGTCGAGCCGGTGCCGCTGCGCTCCGGGGCGCCGAGCCGCGACTTCCTGTTCCAGCAACACGCGGGCGTGCTCACGTTCGCGCCGCTGACGCCCTCGCTGCAGCGGCTGTTGCAAGCGCTGGCCAACTTCCAGGGCACGCTGCCGCCGGAGAGCTACCCCGAGCTGGCCGCGCAGCTGGCGCCGCTGCGCCAGGTCGCGCGGGTGTCGTCGCCCAAGGCGCTGGAGGGCTACCAGCGTCCGCCGCCCGCGCGGCTGCTGTTGCGCATCACGCCGCGCTTCGACGAGGGGGTCGACCTCAGCTTGCTGGTGCGCGCGTTGCCGCTCTCGCCATTGTGGGCGCCGGGCACCGGACCGAGCCTGGTGCATGGCCTGGAGGATGGACAGCCCGTGTCGGTGCGACGCGAGCTGGCCCACGAGCGCGCACTGGCGGCGCGGATCACGGAGGCGCTGCAGTTGCAGGAGCTGGCGCCGCTGAGCGGGCCACACGAGCGGCGCATCGAGAGCACGCAGGCCGCGCTGGAGCTGCTGTCCAAGGCGGCGCGGCTCGGGGATGTGCTGGAGATCGAGTGGGCCGAGCGCAAGCGCTCGCTGCGCATCGCGGACACCGTGCGCAGCGCGGACCTGAAGATCCAGCTGTTCAAGCGCGGCGACTTCTGCGCGCTGGAGGGCGGCGTGCAGCGCGGCGAGCTGACGATCGCGGTCGAGCGCTTGCTGGAGGCCGCGCGCACCGGCGAGCGCTTCGTGCCGATCGAGGGCGGCAGCCACGTCGAGCTGGAGCGGGAGCTGTTCGAGCGCCTGGAGAACGCGCAGCTGTGCATGCTGCCCCGCTTCGGCACGCTCAGCCTCTCCGCGGCGGCGGTGTTGCCGTGGCTCGGCGAGCTGGGAGATCAGACGGAGGCCGGCGACCGCGAGACGGCGCAGTGGCTCGCGCTCGGCAAGCAGGAGGCCACCTTCCGTACGGAGCTGGCCTTGCCGTTGCGCGACTACCAGCTGGAGGGTGCGCGCTGGATGCTGCAGCGCAGCCAGTGGGCGCCCGGCGTGTGCCTCGCCGACGAGATGGGCCTCGGCAAGACGGCGCAGACCATCGCCCTGCTGCGCGAGCGGCGTGGTCCCGCGCTGGTGCTGGCGCCCACCTCGGTGGTCGACAACTGGATCAGCGAGCTGAAGCGCTTTGCGCCTTCGCTGCAGGCGCTGCGCTATCGCGGCGGCGAGCGTGCGGCCGTGCTCGCGCGCGTCGATGCCGAGAGCGTGCTGGTCGCCAGCTACGACGTGATGCTGCGCGACCGCGACGAGCTGGCCAAGCGCGCCTGGTCGACGCTGGTGTTCGACGAGGCGCAAGTGCTCAAGAACGCGCGTACGCTGCGCGCGCGTGCCGCCGCCAGCCTGCAGGCGGAGTTTCGCGTCGCGCTCTCGGGCACGCCGATCGAGAACCGGCTCGGCGACCTGTGGAGCCTGTTCCACCTGCTCGCGCCGGGCTTGCTCGGCAGCTGGGGTCGCTTCCGCGCGCGCTTCGCGGTGCCCATCGAGCGCTACGAGAACGCCGAGCGCAGGGCGGTGCTGCGCGGCCTGGTGTCGCCGTTCCTGCTGCGACGCACCAAGCGCGAGGTCGAGCGCGAGCTGCCGCCGCGCACCGAGGTGGTGCACACCGTCGAGCTGTCGCAGGCCGAGCGCGATCTCTACGACGCGGCGCTCGCGTACGCGCGGCGGGCGATCGGCCGACGTCCCGGCGTCGACGACACCTCACGTACGGTTCAGATCCTCGCGGAGCTGACCCGCCTGCGTCAGCTGGCCTGCCACCCGCGGCTGGTGCTCGACGACACGCGCGTGTCGTCGTCCAAGCTGCAGGCGCTGACCACGCTGCTCGACGACATCCTGCCGCGTGGGCATCGCGCGCTGATCTTCAGCCAGTTCGTGCGCCACCTGGAGCTGGTGCGCGAGGCCCTCTCGGAGCGCGGCGTCACCATGCTGACGCTCGACGGCAGCACGCCGGCCGGTGAGCGCGGCGCCCGCGTGGCCGCCTTTCAGCGCGGCGAAGCGCAGGTGTTCCTGATCTCGCTCAAGGCGGGTGGCACCGGCCTCAACCTCACCGCCGCCGACTACGTGATCCACCTCGACCCGTGGTGGAACCCGAGCGCCGAGGATCAGGCCAGCGACCGCGCGCATCGCATCGGGCAGCAGCAGCCGGTCACCATCGTGAAGCTGGTCGCGCAGGGAACGATCGAGGAGCGCGTGCTCGGGCTGCACGAGCACAAGCGCAAGCTCGCCGGCGTCGTCACCGACCCGCTCGACACCAGCGAGGGACTCGACGCGGATGCGCTGGAAGCACTGATAGCCGACTAATCCGGCGGATGTGCACGGTGGCAAGAATGCAGGGATTGGGGCAGATGCGCCGCCGGCGCGCTTGCGGGCCTCACGATTTGTGCGTTGGCAAAGGGATTTTCGCCGTCGCTCGTTGGACAAAGCCTGGCGCGCTTCTTGTTATTCTTCTGCGCAACCGAGGAGCGTCCATGTTCAGCAAGCTGCTCAAGAGCGCGGATCTGCGCCAGCTGTCGAGCTTCGTGTCGCCGGCATTTTTCGATGTGTTGCCCGCGCGCAAGATCTGGAGTCGCGGTCGCGCCCTGATGGTCAGCAAGAGCAGTAGCGAGTACCGAGACGCCATCACCGAGCGCGCTCGTGCGCTGCAGGCACTGCCGCTGGCGGTGGCGCTGCCTGCGCAGCAGGGAGCCCGCGACGCGCTGGGCGACGACGTGCGTGCGCACGCCACGCGCCTGGTCACGCTGTACTTCGAGCAGCTGTACTCGGACTCGCCGACGCTGCTCGACCTGCGCGGGCAGAGCGCGCGCGATCACAAGGGACAGATCGCGTGGGAGCCCGCGGCCTGGGTGTGCAAGTGGTCACCCGACTTCCTGGCGTCCCTGCGCGGCCTGTACGAGGGCTTCTACGCGCCCGACGACGCGCTGCTGAGCCAGAGCCTGAAGGACCTCGGCATCGACCTGGCCGAGGACCTGTTCCGCAAGCACTTCGGTAGCAACCCGAGCGCGCAGCGCTTCGTGATGAAGGAGTTCGTCGACACCTTCCACCAGGTGTTCGTGCGCTGCAAGGACGCCAAGCGCGAGCTGCACCCGGACTTCCTGCCGCTCGGCGTGTACCTGGCGACGCTCTACGATCACCTCGACGGCATCCCGGTCGAGATCGACGTCGCGGCCTGCTACGCCCGCGCACGGCGGCGAGGTCGCGACGCACGGGCCAATGGATCGGTGGAGGCACGACATGGGTGAGCGTCGCAAGGTCCTCCTCACCGGCGCGACTGGCTTCGTCGGCGCCCAGCTGTTCCCCGTCCTGCAGGCCAGCGGCTTCGACGTCGTCGGAGGCACACGCAACGTCGAGTCGGCGAAGAAGAAGTTCCCGGGTCGCGAGTTCGTGCAGATGGACATCGCGGACGCGCGCAGCGTGCGCGAGGCCCTGCGCCACTGCAGCGCGGCCGTCTACCTCGTGCACAGCATGGCGGCGGGGGGCGACGACTACGAGCGGCTGGAGCGCGAGGCCGCGCAGACGTTCCGCAGCGCCGCCGCCGACGAGCACCTGGAGCGCATCGTGTACCTCGGCGGCATGCCGCCCCAGGGCAAGCCGTCGCGCCACCTGCGCAGCCGCATGACCACGGGCGAGATCCTGCGCGGCGGCAGCGTACCCACGATCGAGCTGCAGGCGACGATGGTGATCGGCAGCGGAAGCGAGAGCTTCCGGATGGTGCGCGATCTGGCCGCGCGCTTGCCCGTGATGGTGCTGCCACGCTGGGCGGAGAGCCTCACCGAGCCTATCGCGATCGACGACGTGACGTTCGCGCTCGCGCATGCGCTGCAGCACGCGCCCGCCAAGAGCCGCGCCTACCCGCTCCCCGGCCCGGAGAAGCTGACCGCACGCGACATCCTGTCCCGCACCGCCGGGCTGATGGGTCGCCACCCGCGCATGTACGGCGTGCCGGTGATCACGCCCAAGCTCTCCAGCTACTGGATCCGGCTGGTCACGCGCGGCAACCACCACGTCACGGACGAGCTGGTCGAGGGCCTGCGCACCGACATCGTGGCGCCGGACGAGGGATACTGGAAGCTGTGTCCGGAGCACGAGCGCCAGCCCTTCGACGTCGCCGCGCGCAAGGCGCTCAACGGCGAGGAGTCGGACCTGTCCACCGGCGCGATCCTGCTGGAGACGGCGATCGACCGCCTCAGCCCCAAGCGCCAATCATGAGCTCGAGCACGGCACAGGAGCTGTCGATGGAGGTCGAAGAGCGCGCGCAGCCCGCGCGCGTGGCGGATGCGCAGGGGGATCAGCCGAGCGCGTTCTCGCGCCGCTACGTGCTGTTGATCCTCGGCCTGACCGCGATCTGGGGCGCGCTGATGAACCAGTTCGGCTCGAGCCCGATCTACTGGGTAATGGGCCCCTACTCCGTCGCGGTGTGCGCGGTGCTGCTGGTCGCGCGTGGCCACGCGCTGCGCGCACGGCTGCGTCCCACCGGCAAGAACGTGGCGCTCGGCGTCGGCATGGGCCTGCTGATGACGGTGTGCACGTACCCGGCGTTCGACCTCGCGCGCTGGCTGTTCCCGGAGCTGGTCAGCAACGTGGCGGATCTCTACCGCCAGTCGCAAGACGAGCGGCTCGGCGTCGCGCTGGCGGCGGTGCTGGTGATCCTGACCGCGGAGGAGCTGCTCTGGCGCGGCGCCTGGTGGGAGGCGTGGTGCCTGCGCATCGGTCCGCTCAAGGCGGGCGCGCTGTGCGTCGTCAGCTACGCACTCACGCAGCTGTTCAGCGGCTCGTTCATCGTCTGCCTGCTCGCGATCGTGTGCGGCACGGTCTGGACGCTGATGCGCCACTACTCGGGCTCGATCGTGCCGGCCCTGATCGCGCACGCGATCTGGACGCCGACCGTGATCCTATTCATCCCGGTGACGTGGCAGTAGCTTGGCCAGCTTGACGGCGCGTGGTCCCTTGCGCGCCGCTCCCTCCACGGGGATGTAGTCGAGCTCCTGGCCCTCGCGTGCGGCCCGCAGCAGCATGCCGCCGCGGCTCATGTCGCCGCGTCCGACGAACTCGCGCGGGAACACCAGTCGCTCGCCGAACACGCCCAGCAGCGGCTCCACGTACTTGGGCGTCGCGATGCTGCCCAGCAACACCACCTCGCCCGCGAACTCTTGCGCCACGCGCTCGGCGTCCCGCACCAGCGGGCCTCGGAAGCTCTCGTTGTCGCCCACCTCGATCTGCCCTATCGCCTGGAGCTCGTGAGCGCGGATGCGCGTGGCGGGGCGACACAGGCCTTGCCCAGGCGTGATGATCAGCGCGCCGGGCACACGCGCGCTCTGGGCGGCGAAGCGTGCGGCGTAGGTGAGCTTGCCGCGGAAGTACAGGCTGCTCAGCCACGCGAACACGTCGCCCAGCGGCGCACCCTGGGGAGAGCGCAGGCTCGCGCCGGGCTCGAACGCCGCGTGCACCAGCAGCGACGCGCGCGTGCCGGAGCTTCGCGCCGGCGAGAGCAGGAAGACGCGGTCCATACCGGAGCAGTAACCACCGGCGCGCTCAGCGCCCGATGTCGATGGGCGGAATGGCCAGGCCCATCTGCGTGGTGGTGTTGAAGTTGTTGAGCAGGTACTGCTGCATGCCGAGGTTGAGCTCGGCCATGCCC
>JBEVNG010000325.1:0-7464 GCA_040508235.1 Polyangiales bacterium
GCAGGCGACTAGCGCGGCCGTACCGACCAACCACGCACGGCGCGAGATACGCGTCATTGCGTTACTCCGGCCGCCAGTCGCCGCCTTCGATCGAGATCTTGAGCCCCCAGCGCTCGCGATCTCCATAGTCGTCGACGGCGTAGTGCCAGACCGAGCGGTTGTCCCAGATCACCAGGTCGCCCGCGTTCCAGCGGTTGCGATACTGGAAGTTCACGCCACTCGCGTGCGCGCGCAGGAACGCCAGCAGCGCCTCGCTCTCCGGCCTGGGCAGGTCGAGCAGGTGCGTGATGCGGCTGGTCAGGTACAGACCCTTCACGCCCGTCTCC
Organism: Polyangiales bacterium; assembly: GCA_040508235.1. Taxonomy (GTDB): domain Bacteria; phylum Myxococcota_A; class Polyangia; order Polyangiales; family DASUME01; genus DASUME01. The sequence goes on from JBEVNG010000325.1 coordinate 327, forward strand.
GGGTGCGTCAGCACCAGCGGATGCTCGACGAATTCGCGCGCGTCGTGCTGACCGCGAGAGCCCGGCTTCACCTGCGTGCTGTGCGCCGCGCGCAAGCTGCCCACGAGCGCCTTCAACGGCGCCGACAACGCGTCGTACGCCGCCTGCAGATCCGCATACAACGTGGCGCCGCCGACCTCCGGCACCACCGCCAGCTGCAGCAGCTCGAACGCCCACGGGTTGGCCTTCCAGGTGCCCCCCTGGTGCCAGTTCGACGGCCGCTGCCCGACCGGCGAGGGACCGATCTTCACGATCTTGTCGAAGCCCTCGTAGTGGCCGTAGGCATAGTTGGGATCGCCGAACGGCTCGCCGAAGTAGCTGGCGAAGCGCTGGAGCTGCTCGGGGCTGAGCTTCTGCTCGCGGAACACCAGCACCTTGCGCTCCAGCAGCGTGTCGCGCAGCGCGCGCACCGTGCTCGCGTCGAGCTCGCGCCGCAGGTCGACCGCGACCTCCGCGCCCAGCGTGGGCTCCAGCCGCTTCAGGTCGAACGTGCGTGTCTGCCGGGGCCTGGCCTCGTGGCTGCTGATGCTCATCTCGCGCCTCCTGCCGCCGGTATACCGAGACACAAGACCATTGTCCATCAACATAGACAATGCGTCTTTGTTGGCACCGGACGGCCATTTGCATGCATCGCCGGGCCGGGACTCGGCACGACTGTCGGACAATGGTACGGTCCGTCCAAGTGCCATGAACCGCATCGTCTCCAACTACGACGCCCACAGCGCCGCCGCGCAGCGCAACATGCAGGCCAATCGCGCGCTCGCACGCACGTTGCACGAGACCGTCGCGGCCAGCTCGCTCGGAGGCCCCGAGCGCATCCGGGAGCGCCACGTCGCCCGCGGAAAGCTGCTGCCGCGCGAGCGCGTCGAGCGCCTGCTCGACCCTGGCTCACCGCTGCTGGAGGTCGGTCAGCTCACGGCCCACGGCATGTACGACGGCGAGGCGCCCGCGGCCGGCGTGGTCGCGGGCATCGGCCGGGTCGCCGGACGCGAGGTCATGATCGTGGCCAACGATCCCACCGTGAAGGGTGGCGCGTACTTCCCGCTGACGGTGAAGAAGCACCTGCGCGCACAGCAGATCGCGCTGGAGAATCGCCTGCCCTGCGTCTACCTGGTCGACAGCGGCGGTGCCAACCTGCCCTACCAGGCCGAGGTCTTCCCGGACGAGCAGCACTTCGGCCGCATCTTCTTCAACCAGGCGCGCATGAGTGCGCTGGAGATCCCGCAGATCGCCTGCGTGATGGGCAGCTGCACCGCTGGCGGCGCGTACGTGCCCGCGATGTGCGACGAGACGGTGATCGTGCGCAACCAGGGCACGATCTTCCTCGCCGGTCCGCCGCTGGTGCGCGCCGCCACCGGCGAGGTGATCAGCGCCGAGGAGCTGGGCGGCGCGGACACGCACGCGCGTCGCTCCGGCGTGGTCGACCATGTAGCGGACAACGACACCCACGCGCTGGAGCTCGTGCGCTCGATCATCGCGCGCATCGCCACCAAGCCCACCAAGAGCGTCGAGGTGATCACACCCGAGCCGCCGGCGTATCCGGCCGAGGATCTCTACGGCATCGTGCCCGAGGATCTGCGCGCGCCGTACGACGTGCGCGAGGTGATCGCGCGCCTCGTCGACGGCTCGCGCTTCGCGGAGTTCAAGCCGCTCTACGGCACCACGCTGGTCTGCGGCGACGCGCACATCTGGGGCCACCCGGTCTCGATCCTCGCCAACAACGGCGTGTTGTTCTCGGAGAGCGCGCTCAAGGGCGCGCACTTCATCGAGCTTGCCCGCAAGCGCAACCGCCCGCTGCTGTTCCTGCAGAACGTCTCGGGCTTCATGGTCGGCGGCAAGTACGAGGCGGGCGGCATCGCCAAGGACGGCGCCAAGCTCGTCACCGCCGTCGCCTGCGCCGAGGTGCCCAAGCTGACGGTGCTGATCGGCGGCAGCTTTGGAGCCGGCAACTACGGCATGTGCGGGCGTGCGTACTCACCGCGCTTCCTGTTCAGCTGGCCCAACAGCCGCATCTCGGTGATGGGCGGCGAGCAGGCCGCGAGCGTGCTGGCCACGGTCAAGCGCGACGCCATGGAGCAGCGCGGCTTGCCCTGGTCCGACGAGGAAGATGCCGCCCTGCGCGCGCCTGTGCGCGAGGCCTACGAGCGTGAAGGCAACCCGTACTACGCGACCGCGCGCCTGTGGGACGACGGCATCGTCGACCCCGTGCAGACGCGCGACGTGCTCGGCCTCGCCCTGGCCGCCAGCTTGAACGCCCCGATCCCACCGACGCGCTTCGGCGTGTTCAGGATGTGACCATGTTGGACTCCCTGCTGATCGCCAACCGCGGCGAGATCGCCTGCCGCATCATCCGCAGCGCACGTGCGCTCGGTGTCCGCACCATCGCCGTCTTCTCGGACGCCGACCGCGACGCGCTGCACGCCCGCAGTGCGGACGAGGCCGTGCACATCGGCGGCGCGGCCGCGGCCGAGAGCTACCTGCGTGCGGAGAAGATCCTGGACGCAGCCCACCGGAGCGGCGCGCAGGCGATTCACCCCGGCTACGGCTTCCTCTCGGAGAACCCCGAGTTCGCTGATGCCGTCAAGGCCGCGGGCTTGATCTGGGTCGGCCCGCCTGCAAGCTCGATCCGCGCGATGGGCCTCAAGGACGCGGCCAAGCGCCTGATGTCGCAAGCCGGCGTGCCCGTTACGCCGGGCTACCTCGGCGTCGACCAGAGCCCGGAGCGTCTGCAGAAAGAAGCCGATGCGATCGGCTACCCGGTGTTGATCAAGGCGGTCGCGGGGGGCGGTGGCAAGGGCATGCGCAAGGTCGAGCGCGCGGAGGACTTCGCCGCCGCGCTGACCTCGTGCCGTCGCGAGGCGGCCGCGAGCTTTGGCGACGACCACGTGCTGCTGGAGAAGTACGTCACGCGCCCGCGCCACATCGAGGTGCAGGTGTTCGCGGACCAGCACGGCAACGCGGTGCACCTGTTCGAGCGCGACTGCTCGCTGCAGCGTCGACACCAGAAGGTGATCGAGGAAGCGCCCGCCCCCGGCATGGACGCGGCGACGCGCGAGGCCGTGTGTGGTGCCGCGGTGAAGGCCGCGCGCGCCGTGGGCTACGAGGGCGCGGGCACCGTCGAGTTCATCGCCGACGCGTCGGAGGGCCTGCGCGCCGATCGCATCTGGTTCATGGAGATGAACACGCGCCTGCAGGTCGAGCACCCGGTGACCGAGGCGATCACCGGCGTCGATCTGGTCGCGTGGCAGCTGCTGGTGGCGAGCGGCGAGCAGCTTCCTCGCTCGCAGGAGGAGCTGGTGATCCAGGGCCACGCCATGGAGGCGCGCCTGTACGCGGAGAACCCCAACACGGGCTTCTTGCCGTCGACGGGTCCGCTCACGCACTTCGAGCTGCCCGCGAGCGCACGCATCGACACCGGCGTCGAGCGCGGCGCGGTGGTGACGCCCTACTACGACCCGATGATCGCCAAGCTGATCGTGCACGCCCCCTCGCGTCGCGCGGCGGCCGCCAAGCTCGCCAGCGCGTGCGCCCAGGTCGAGGTCTGGCCAATCAAGACCAACGCCGCCTTCCTCGCCCGGGCCGCCGCCCACCCCGACTTCGTGGCCGCGCGCATCGACACCGGCTTCATCGACGCACGCCCGGAGCTGATCCCGCCCGCCGAGCCCTCCGACGCGGCGTGGTCCAGCGCCGCCAGCGCACGCATGCCGACCGGCGACGGTGTATGGAGCGCCGCAGCCGGCTTTCGCCTGAACGCGCCCGCGCGGATCGAGGTCGAGCTGCAGCACGGCGAAGCGCGACGGCGGATTTTTCCGTCTCGCTCGCTCCGCACCGTGCAGCGCGGCACCGACACGATCGTATTCGAGCGTGGCGAGGCCTACACCTTCAGCGAGCCGACGTGGCAGCCGGCCACCGAGAGCGCGGGCGAAGGCTCGCTGCGCGCCTCGATGCCGGGGCGCATCATCGCGGTCCTGGTGCGCGAGGGCGAGGCCGTGAAGAAGGGGCAGGCCCTGGTGACCATGGAAGCCATGAAGATGGAGCACACCCTGAGCGCTCCGTTCGATGGCTTCGCCACCGAGTTGAAGCACACTGTCGGCGACCAGATCGCGGACGGCACCGTTCTGCTGCGCATTCGTCAGGAGGCCGGCGATGACTCTTCCCTTCGAGCCAATCCAGGTTGAGCCCGCCTACCGTAAGGTGGCTGCCGCGATGATCGCGCGCATCACCACGCGCGACTTCAAGAGCGGCGACCGCCTGCCCTCCGAGCTGGAGCTCGCCAAGCAGTTCGGCGTCAACCGCTCCACCGTGCGCGAGGCCCTGCGCGAGCTGCAGAGCGCCGGGCTGCTCACGCGCGCGCGGGGCTCCAAGCTGATGATGGTGACGCGCCCGCAGGCCGATCACGTGGCGGAGAACGTGGGCCGCGCGCTGGTGCTCCACGACGTGACGTTCCTGAACGTGTGGGAGTCGATGTCGATGTTCGAGCCGCCGATCGCCGAGGCCGCCGCACGCCGCCGCACCGCCCAGGATCTGGAGCAGCTGATCGGCGCGCAGAAGAGCTTCGAGCGCGAGACCACGCCGCGCTATGTGGCCGAGTTCTTTGCCGCGATCGCCAGCGCCACCCACAACCCCGTGCTGGCGATGGCGCAGATCCCGCTCGTGCAGTTGCTGGAGCCCTCGCTCGGCGCGATGATCGACAAGGTCCCGCAGGCGCGCTCGCGCATCATCACCGCGCAGCGCCGCATCTGCGAGGCCGTGCAGAGCCGCAGTGCCGAGGGCGCCCGCACCTGGATGACCAAGCACGTGCGCGACTTCCGACGCGGCTACGAGCTGGCCGGCATCGACCTCGAGCTGAAGATCGAGTTCTGAGCTCAGGCTCCGCGTTTGCGCTGCGCGAGGGTCGCGGGTAGCTCATGGAGCGGGAGGTAGCCCTGGGTCCGTGGCTGCTCGGGGAGCTGCACGACCTCCAGGCTGTCGATGTCTTCCACCGCGGAGGCTTCGCCGAGCGCGCTGCTGAGCAAGATCATGCTGCCCGTCCACAGGGCGTCCTCGTGCTCGGCCGCATAGCGCGGCAGGCCGAGTCGCACGCCGAGCCGCGTCGGCTCCTGCGCGGAGGGAAGCGGCAGGAACCAGAGCTCCTTCGCATCGAGCTCGTGGCCCTGGTAGCGCAGCGAGAGCTCGAAGCCCATCGCCGGTCGCAGCGCCGTGTACTCCCAGCCCGCCAGCGTGGGCGCGTGACGCACGAACGTGCGCGCCAGCTCGAAGCGCTCGCGGTTGCCCTCGGTGTGCAGCACCAGCTCGACGGGTCCGACCGGGCTCACGCCGATCTCGGGCTGCAGCGGCACGCCGAGCTGCTGCAGCTGGTCTCCCACTTCGTTGGCGACCTCGGACGCGTCGGTGCGCGCCAGCTCCTGGAGCCGCGCTGCGTTCGCCGAGAACCACGCCCAGAACGCATCTCGCTCGCTCGCCATGCCGCAGCGTAGCAGCCGAGTAGTCCTTAGCCCTCGAACAGCCGACGTACGCCCGCGCGGTCGACCTTCATCGACGCATTGCGTGGCAGCTCCTCGATGACGCGCCACTGCGTGGGGATGTGGGTCGCGGGCACGTGCTGACGCAGGTGGGACGCGAGCTCGTCGAAGGACACTGGAGCACGCAGCTGAACCGCCGCGGCAGGCACCTGTCCCAGGCGGCGATCCGTCACACCCACCACGGCGCTGCCCACGACCGAGGCATGCAGCGCCAGCGCGCGCTCGATCGTCTCGGGCAGGACCTTGAAGCCGCCGCGCATGATGGCACCGTCGGCGCGCGCGCGATGGAACACGAAGCCGTCCTGGTCGATCACGCCGAGATCGGTGGTGCGGATCCAGTGCGGCCCCATGTGTGGCGACACCACCTCGAACAGGCCTTCTTCGTTCGCGCCAAGCTCGGCGCCGGTCTCCGGATCGACGACGCGGATCTTCGCGCCGCCGACGGCGCGCCCCACGCTGCCGAGCTTCGCCTGCCCGTACTGCGCGTAGTCGGCCGCCGTCATGCTGCAGACGCGACCGCCGAACTCGGTCGCCCCGTACGCGAGCAGGATCGGGATGCCGTAGCGCTCCTCGAAGGCGCGCTGCACCGCTGGATCGACCGGTGCCGCGCCGGTGCCGATGGTGCGAATGCTCGCCAGCTCCTCGCGCGGAACGTCGGCGTCGAGCACCATCTGCACGCCCGCCGCGGGCAGCCCCGCCTGGGGCGGCTTGAAGCGGCGTACATGGTCGCGCCAGCCGTCGAGCGTGAAGCGCTCCAGCAATACGATGCGCATGCCCTGGATCAGCGTCGGCACGGTGGAGTAGATGCCCGTGATGTTGCCGATCGGAAAGAACAGCAGCACGGGCGGCATGGTGGCGAGGTTGGCGCCGTGGGTCGCGAACATCGTGGCGCCCGCACGCAGCACGTTGGTCAGCAGCTCGTAGGGGATCGGGAACTGCTTGGGCAGGCCGGTGGTGCCGCTGGTGAGGATCTGGAGCTGCGGACTCGCGGGCGCGTCGGGGTCGACCTCTCGCTGCGTATGCGCGAAGCCGGGCACGAACGCGGCGTCCATGTCCGTCAGCGCGATCAGCGCGATGCCGAGCGAACGCGCGGTCTCTCGGACCTCGCTGCTCAGCTCCTGGGGCGCGGCGACGAACACCGACGGCTTGAGCCGCTCCAGGTCGCGCGCGATGCCCGCGCCCGACTGCCAGACGTAGACCATCTTGATCGTGCGTCCCTCCGCGATCAGGCCGAGCAGCGCGGCGAGGGCGGAGGGACAGTTGCGCGGAGCAAACGCGACCGACGCGCCCGCGCCGCTCTCGTCGATCAGCGTGCGCAAGCGATCCGCGACCTGGCGCAGCTCTCCCCAGGTGTACCAGCGGTGCTCGAATTCGACGACCTCGAGCGCGGGATCCCGTTCGAAGGCCGCGCGCGCCATTTCCTGGAGCGTCATGCGCCTCGGTGCACGCGAGCATGCAACGTCAACACGCCAGCCTGCACGTCGTCGGGCAGGTCGAGCAGCGCGCGGAACACGTTGGTGATCGACGTGTAGTGCGACATCGCCCGCTCGCGCAGGTTGATGCCGGACTCCATCGCC
>JBEVNG010000331.1:0-3745 GCA_040508235.1 Polyangiales bacterium
CCAGGCCCTTGGCGGCGACGATGCCCGCCGCGGCGGTCGACACCTTCATGAACGCGCGGCGGTCGAGCTTGGCCAGGCCCTCGAACAGCGAGTCGCGCTGCTCCATGTGCTTGGTCTCGATGCTCTTGTGCCCTGGCATCTTCTTGAAGCGGTCCATCACTTTGCTCCCAAGCGGCGTTCGAATGGGTACACCTTGCGCGTGGCGAGGTCGTTGTCGCGGAACGGCCGCTGCTTCTGCGCCAGGTCGCGCTGGCGCGTGAACTCGGCGTCGTTCTGCTCGCGCAGGCGGTCGTCGGTGAGCGTGAACAGGAACGCGACCAGCTGGTTGATCTCGGTCTCGCTCAGGGCGAGCGGCTCGATGCCGCCGTCGAGGTACGGGTTGACCTCGCCACCCTTGTTGTAGTGGTCGATCACGTCCCACAGCGTCTGCAGCGAGCCGTCGTGCATGTACGGTCCCGTCACGCCGACGTTGCGCACCTGCTCGGTCTTGAACGAGCCGATGTCGGCGCGACTCTTGGTGACGACGAAGCGCCCGAGCTCGCTGAAGTCGGTCTGCAGGGCGAGCTGGTCTTGCTTCTCCTGCGAGTCGTCGCCGGCCAGCGTCTTGAGCGCGTCGATCGCCAGCTTCTCGAAGTTCTGGTGGCGCGCGGAGACGCCGATGTTGTGGAAGCGGTTGTCCGAGCCGATCGGGTTGGAGGCACTGATCTGGTGGCAGGCGTTGCAGCGCGCCTTGCCGTTGTAGAGCGCCCAGACCGCCCGCGCCTCGGCGCTGATCGCGTTGCTCTCGCCGCGCGCAAAGCGGTCGAACGGCGCGCTGACGAACACCAGCGTGCGCTCGAACGCCGCCAGCGCCTTGGTCAGGTCCTTGTAGTTGACGGTGCCGCCGTACGCGGCCTTGAAGTCGGCCTGGTAGGCGGCGTCGTTGGCGATCGCGGCCAGCGCGGCGGCCTCGTTGGGCTGGCCCATCTCGATCGGGTTGATGATCGGCAGGCCGGCCTGGTCCTCCAGCGTCGACGCGCGGCCATCCCAGAACTGCGTGTGCATGAAGACGGCGTTCAGCGTGGTCGGCGAGTTACGCCGGCCGATCTGTCCACCCACGCCCTCCGCCATGCCGCGTCGATCCGCGAAGCCGCGGCTCGCATCGTGACAGGTCGCGCACGCGACCGTGCCGTCCTTGGACAGGCGCGTGTCGAAGTACAGCTTCTTACCGAGCGCGACCTGTGCCGCCGTGCCGGGGTTGTCCTTGGGCACGAGCGTCGCCCAGAACGCGGGCGACACTCCCTGCGGCACCACCACCGACTTGCTCAGGCTCAGTCCATCGACCTTGGCCACTTGTTGATTCATGGCCAGCGCGCCGTGCAGCTGATCCGTGGCCTGTGCTTCGGCGTAGGCGTAGACGCCTGCGCTCGCTAGCACGGCCATACAGATCCCCATCGACGCGCGCGTTCGCGTCACCCTCGGGCTCATCGCTCCCTCCGGATCCCCAGCTACCTGCAGTTGGTTGCGCTCCGCGGACACCCATCCGCGACTGCATGGAAGGGATACTGCTACGGCTCCACACCAAGGGGCGATGCATTTTTTGAATCGCACACATAGCGAGTCGCTATCAGCAGATCCCTAGCTGGGGACGGAGCGGCGTCTATACGCGTTACGTGCGAATCATTCGCGCGCGGGAGCCTGCGGTGCGATCTCCACGCCGTCGACGACTTGATCGCTCGGGAACAGCACCACCTGATCGCCGTCGCTCAAGCCCGCGCGCACCTCGACCCAGTCGGGCGTGCGCGCGCCGGTGTCGATCTTCACCTTCTTGGCGTGCTCGCCGTTCTTCACGAACGCGCGCCACGCGCCTTCGTCGCGGAACAGCGCGCTGGCGGGCGCGACGATCGCGCTGGGCAAGCTGACCACCTGGATGCGCGCCTCGACGCGGTAGTTGTCGCCGAGCGCGCTCCACTGCTTGGGATCGTCGACGATATCGATCACCACCGGCACGCGCTGCTCCTCGACACCGAGCGCGCTGCGTGTGGTGTACGCCGACGGCTGCTTGGTGCGCACGCGCGCGTTGAGCGGCTTTTCGGCTCCCCATCGCTCGATGTGCGCGGGTGCGCCGGGCTCGATGCGCACCGCGTCCGTGCTGAGCACGTCGACCACCAGCTCCAGCGCGCGTGGATCGCCGATCTCGATCAGCGGCGCACCGAGCTGCACCACGCCCTCGCTCTCCTGGTACACGCGCAGCACCTCGCCGCGCACCGGCGCCACCAGCTGCAGCTTGGTGCCTCCCTTGCCGCTCATCGAGGCCAGCGCGGCCTTGGCCGCCTCCAGCTCGTTGGCCGCCACCTTCTCGCCGAGCTGCGAGCTGGCGAGCTCGTCCGACGAGGACTTCTCCTGGTACTCGGCCTGCTCCAGGGCTTGCTTGCTGGCGCCGCTCTGCGCGTGCAGCGTGCGCGTCCGCGTCGCCTGATCACGCGCGAACGACACCGCGCTGTTGGCGCGCTCGATACCCGATCTGGTGCGCGCGAGGTTGGCCTGCGCCACCGCGACGCGGGCATTGGCCTCGGCGCGCGTGCGCTCGTCGAGCAGCTGCGGCGCCACCGGCGACAGCTCGGCCACGAGCGCGCCCACCTCCACCACGTCGCCCGCGCGCAGGTTGATGCGCGCGAGCGTTCCCGACACCGGCGCGGAGATCACGTACTTGTTGCGGATGCGCGTCTTGCCCGGCTCATCGACAGTGACCTCGAGCGCGCGCTTCTCCACCTTGCCGATCGTCACCGGCACGGGCTTGGGCACGAAGCCGAGCCCGATCAACACCAGCACTCCCAGCACCACCGTCCAGGTGATGATGCGCCCCACGATGCGTCGACGTTGTCTCGCGTCCATCTCTCACTCTCGCGTCTTGAGCACTTCGACCAGGTCGAGCTGATCGAGCTTGCGGCGCACCAAGAGTGCGCTCGCGATCGAGGCCAGTACCGTGACCAGCGCCGCCACCGCGAAGCTGTGGGCGGAGACGTTGGCGGGGAAACGGAACGACTCGGGGTCGTTCGCGGCCAGCATGCCGGCCACCAGCAGGCGGCCGAACCACAACCCGAACGGCACGCCGACCAGCACCTGCACCGCGAGCTCGCCGATCAACACCGACGAGATCTCGCCGCGCGTGAAGCCGAGCACGCGCAGCGAAGCCAGCTCGCGGCCGCGCAGCGACAGAGCCACGCGCGCGTTGTTGTAGACGACCGACACCGCGATCGTCACCGCGAACAGCGTGAGCACGAACGAGAACGTGCCCATGGTCTCGCCCTGCTGCTTGCGGAACTCCTCGATGATGAGCTCCTTGCGGCTCGCGGACGCGACCTGCGGCATCTTGAGCAGCTCGTCCTGCACGCGCTCCAGTTGCTGTGGATCGACATGCAGCACCGCGCCCGTGACCAGGCCGGCGGTGCCGAGCCAGTCCGCGAAGTCGTCGCCGGTCATGTGGATCCAGAGCGCGATCAGCTCGGACACGGTGCCGCTCAGGCGCAGCTTGCGCGGCGTGCGGTCGCCGACCAGCGGCTCCGCGATCACGCTGTCGCCTGGCTGCACCTGCAGCACCTTGGCGAGCATGTCCGTGAACAACACGGAGCCCGGCTCGACGGCGACCTCCCGGCCGTCCGAGTCGAGCAGCGGGCGCATCGAGTGCCGTCCGGGATGCGCGACCAGCGACACGATGCGCTCGCGGTGCCCCGCGCGCACGCGCACCTGCATCACCTTGGTCCAC
>JBEVNG010000350.1:0-14007 GCA_040508235.1 Polyangiales bacterium
AAACGTCGCCGATGTCCCAGCCGAAGATGACGTCGCAGAAGCCGAAGCCGCCCTGCGTCACCGACCAGAACTTGTCGAGCGCGACGTACTTGCCCCGCAGCACGCCGTCGACGTCGAAGCCGCCCACCTTCACGCGGCGAATGGCATGTCTCTCGAACAGCTCGCGAAGTTCTTCCAGCTCCATGCCGGCACTATACACAAACCGCCTGCCCACCTGGGAGCACACTCCGGCGGGGGACATGAACCCGAAGGTTCGGTTGGGCGGGCAGTGATGGCATGATCCGGCCGTGCACATGCGCCGCTACCTCGTGCCCGTGCTGCTGTCGTTGCTGGCCTGTGACGACGACGACGCGCGTGGCGTGGTCACGCTCGACAGCGCGGTGGTCGGTCCCTCGATGGACGCGTTCGTGAACCCGGACCAGGACGCCACCTGCGCGACCTCGACGCTCACCGACTTCGACGACGATGGCTTCACGCGCACCTGGGGCGACTGCAACGACTGCGACCGCAACATCGGCCCGGCCGCCTACGACTTCCCCGGCAACGGCATCGACGAGGACTGCGACGGCAGGGACGCGACGCTGGTCGATCAGATCTGCGACACCACGCTCGACGACGACGACCTGGAGCCGCTCGATGCCATGCGTGCGTTCGGCCTCTGCGGCCCGCGCAACAGCGCGGCGTCCGGACGCCAGGGCCTCAACGCCGTGAGCTTGCTGCGGCTCGATGCCAGCAAGCAAGGGCTCGCCGATCCGCGCCAGCTCTGGTTACCCGAGCGCTTCGGCCAGATCTTGCCGCGCGAAGGCGCGCGCATGCTGGTGCTGTCCACCGGCGTCGCGCGCGACTCCAAGGCGCGCGACTACACGCCCGAGTGCGACGTGTTCGGCGGCATGCTCGACACGGGCAGCGCCTGGGCGGGTGGTGTGCCGCCGCCCAAGGGCTTCCCGCGCGACTCCAGGGCGTGCGGGAACAAGCCGATCTCCACCGGCGCGCTCGCGTACGACGACGTGGTGGTCGAGCTCGAGCTGCGCGCGCCATTCAACGCCAGCGCGTTCTCGTTCGACTCGATGTTCCTGACCTACGAGTACCCGGACTTCGTGTGCAGCCAGTACAACGACTTCTTCGTGGTGCTGATGGACCCGGCGCCCGACCAGGCCGATGACAACGACAACATCCTGTTCGACGCGAACGAGGACGCGATCGGCGTCAACAGCGCCTTGCTCTCGGTGTGTGAGACGGCGGAGCCGCGTCGCGTGGCCCGCACGATCGCGTGTGAGCAGGGCAAGGACCTGCTGAAGGACACCGGCTACGGCGCCAAGGAAGCGACCTGTGGCGCGCCGCGCAACGGCAAGGACCTCGGCGGTGCGGCGACCGGCTGGCTGCACACCGAGATGCCGGTGCGCGCGGGGCGAACGTTCACGCTGCGCTTCGTGCTCTGGGACAGCGGCGATCCGCTGCTCGACTCGACCGTGCTGCTCGACAACTTTCGCTGGCTGAACACTGCACCTTCCGGAAACACAGTCCCGATCAGCTCGCGCTGAGCCGACGACATTTTTGTCGAACGTCGACAAAGGTGTTTGGAGGCGCTGACAGCTGAGCTGGTGATTCACGCGCAACTGCGCGCAGATCGCGGAAGGCATGCGACTTGCTCAACGACCATGAGCAAAACGCGCATCTTTCCGTGGTTTTCCGCAGAGAGACGCGCCCGAAACGAACGGGAAACGGACTCAGACATGTCAGACGTTCTCAGCCAAACTCGCGTCGTCGTCGTCGGCAACGGAATGGTCGGGCATCGCTTCGTCGAAGAACTTCGCGAGCGTGACCCCGAGCGCACGATGCAGATCACCGTCGTCGGCGAGGAGCCCCGCTTCGCGTACGACCGCGTGCACCTGAGCGCGTACTTCGATGGCACGCCCGCGGCGGAGCTCGCGATCGCGTCGCGCGAGCGTTACCAGGAGCTGGGCATCGAGACCATCCTCGGCGACCGCGTCGAGAAGATCGATCGCGTGCAGCGCATCGTGACCACCGGCGCTGGCTTCCGGGTGCCCTACGACATGCTGGTGCTGGCGACGGGCTCGAAGGCGTTCGTGCCGCCGATCCAGAACACCGAGGGCCTGGGCTGCTTCGTGTACCGCACGATCGACGACGTGCTCGCGATCGAGTCGTACGCCAAGAAGGTCAAGCGCGGCATCGTGATCGGGGGCGGTCTGCTCGGCCTGGAGGCCGCGCGCGCCCTGAAGGAGCTGGGGCTGACGACGACGGTGGTCGAGTTCGCGCCGCGGCTGATGCCGATGCAGCTCGATGCCGTGGGTGGCCGCATGCTGCGCTCGCGCATCGAGTCGCTGGGCGTCACCGTGCGCAGCGACACCAACAGCACCGGCGTCGTGCTCGACGAGCACCGCAGGGTGAAGGCGCTCGCGCTGGCGGATGGCTCGCGCATCGAGACCGACCTGATCCTGTTCTCGGCCGGCATTCGCCCGCGCGACGAGCTGGCGCGCGAGAGCGGGCTCGCGATCGGCGCCCGCGGCGGCATCGTGATCGACGACCACTGCCGCACCAACGACGCGCATATCTACGCGATCGGCGAGTGCGCGCTGTGGCAGAACAAGATCTACGGCCTGGTCGGCCCGGGCTACACGATGGCGCGCACGGCGGCGGGCCAGATCTGGGGCGAGGCGCACCACAAGTTCGAAGGCGCCGACATGTCGACCAAGCTCAAGCTGATGGGTGTCGACGTGTGCAGCTTCGGCGATGCGTTCGGAGCCACGGAGGGCGCGCGCGGCATGAGCGTGGTCGACGAGTATCGCGACGTCTACAAGCGCATCATCCTCAGCGCGGACGGCAAGAAGCTGCTCGGCGGCATGCTGGTCGGCGACTCGACGGACTACGACTACCTCTCGGCGCTCGCGCGCGATGGCAGCGAGCTGCCCGCGGTGCTGGAGAGCTTGCTGGTGGCGCCCGGCGAGGCGCGGCCGCAGCTCGCGCTCGGCGACAACAGCGTGATCTGCTCGTGCAACAACGTCACCAAGGGCGCAATCTGCGCGGCGATCCAGGGCGGCGTGACGGAGCTGGCACCGCTCAAGAAGTGCACCAAGGCCGGCAGCGGCTGCGGCGGCTGCGTGCCGCTGGTGACCAGCGTGCTCAAGGCCGAGCTGATCGCGATGGGCCAGACGGTCTCCAACGCGATCTGCGAGCACTTCGATCACTCGCGCCAGGAGCTGTTCCACCTGATCAAGGTGGGGCGCATCAAGTCGTTCCCGGAGATGCTGCACAAGCACGGCCGCGGGCTCGGCTGCGAGATCTGCAAGCCGACCGTCGCGTCGATCCTGGCGTCGACCTGGAACGAGCACATCCTCGAGCCCAAGCACGCGCCGCTGCAGGACTCGAACGACTACTTCATGGCCAACATCCAGAAGGACGGCACGTACTCGGTGGTGCCGCGCGTTCCGGGTGGCGAGATCACGCCGGAGGGGCTGATCGCGATCGGGCAGGTGGGCAAGAAGTACGGGCTCTACACCAAGATCACGGGCGGCCAGCGCATCGATCTGTTCGGTGCGCGCGCGGAGCAGCTGCCGGACATCTGGGGCGAGCTGATCGAGGCGGGCTTCGAGTCGGGCCATGCCTACGGCAAGTCGCTGCGCACGGTGAAGTCGTGCGTGGGCAGCACGTGGTGCCGCTACGGGGTGCAGGACTCGGTGGGTCTCGCGGTGCGTGTCGAGCTGCGCTACCGCGGTCTACGCTCGCCGCACAAGCTCAAGGGCGGCGTGTCCGGCTGCACGCGCGAGTGCGCGGAGGCGCAGGGCAAGGACTTCGGCATCATCGCCACGGAGAAGGGCTACAACCTCTACGTGTGCGGCAACGGCGGCATGAAGCCCAAGCACGCGCAGCTGCTGATCGGCGACTTGGACGAGCCGACGCTGCTCAAGATGATCGACAGGTTTCTGATGTTTTACGTGCGTACTGCCGACCGCCTGCAGCGCACGAGTGTGTGGCTGGAGAACCTGGAAGGCGGTATGGACTACCTTCGCAAGGTCGTCGTGGAAGACAGCTTGGGCCTCGGCGCCGAGCTGGAGGCGGACATGCAGAGCATCGTCGACAGCTACCGCGACGAGTGGAAGGTCGCCGTCGAAGACCCGGAGAAGCGCAAGCGCTTCCGCCACTTCGTCAACAGCGACCAGACGGATGACAACGTGGTGTTCGTGCAGGAGCGCGGCCAGATCCGGCCCGCGCGTCAGGACGAGCGCCGTTACTTGAGGGTGGTGTCATGAGTCAGAGTTGGACGCGCGTCTGCGCGCTGGAAGAGATCGTGCCGGACACCGGCGTATGCGCGCTGATCGGCATGCGCCAGGTCGCGGTGTTTCGCCTCGGCGCGGATCAGGTGTTCGCCATCGGCAACCACGACCCGTTCAGCCGCGCCAACGTGCTGGCGCGCGGCATCGTCGGCGACCGCTCGGGCCGTCCCAAGGTGGCCTCGCCCATCTTCAAGCAGAACTTCGACCTGCAGACCGGGGTCTGCATGGACGACCCGAGTGTGAGCGTGCCCGCTTACCAGACCCGGGTATGCGACGGAATTGTCGAAGTCGGGGAAGTCCTAACGTCCACGTTACGCCCCGGAAACACCGGCTCGCTATCTGAGGTGCAGAGCGCTTGAGATCAGTCCTCGGCGCTTCGATGTGCCGATGACATTGGACGATCTATCAAGCTCAGCGCCACCTGCCTGGAACGAGCCCGCTCCGCGCCGGGAGATCGAGCTCCTCTACCGGATCGCCCAGGACCTGCTGACCACGGACCGTCACCTCGGTCCCGTGCTGAAGGCGATCCTGACGCACATGGCCAGCGTCGCGGGCATGGAGCGCGGCATGATCACCGTGCTCGATCCCTCCCGGGACCTGGCGCGGGTCGACGTCGCGCACGGCCTCTCGTCCGAGCAGCAGGCGCGTGGGCGCTACCAGCTCGGTGAGGGCGTGATCGGCAAGGTGCTGGAGCGCGGCCAGCCGGCGCTGGTGCCCACCATCGGCGACGAGCCGCTGTTCCTCGACCGCACCGGTGCGCGCAAGAACCTCGACCGCTCCAAGATCGCGTTCCTGTGCGCCCCGATCACGCACCGCGGCGAGACCCTGGGCACGCTCAGCGTGGACCGCGTCTACGGCCAGGAGTTCAGCCTCGAAGACGACATGCGCATCCTGCAGATCGTCGCGATGATGATCGGCCAGGCGGTGCGCCAGCGGCGTGATCAAGTCGAGGAGGTCGACAGCCTCAAGCGCGAGAACCGACGCATGGCGGCGCAGCAGCGCGTGCGCACGGACACCTCGCTGATCGGCAGCTCCAGCCCGATGCAGTCGGTGATCGAGATGGTGCACCAGGTGGCGCCATCCGAGGCCACGGTGTTGATCCGCGGCGAGAGCGGCACCGGCAAGGAGCTGATCGCGCAGGCCATCCACGCCAACAGCGCGCGCAAGGACGGGCCGTTCATCGCGGTCAACTGCGGCTCGATCCCGGAGCCGCTGGTGGAGAGCGAGCTGTTCGGGCACATCCGCGGCGCCTTCACGGGCGCGGCCATGAACCGGGTAGGGCGCTTCGAGGCCGCCAACGGCGGCACGCTGTTCCTCGACGAGATCGGAGAGCTGTCGATGGCGTCGCAGGTGAAGTTGCTGCGCGCGCTGCAGTCGCGGGTGATCGATCGCGTGGGCGAGAGCCGCGGTCGACCGATCGACGTGCGCGTGGTGGCGGCGACCAACGCGGACCTGGAGCGGCACATCCAGGACGGGCGCTTTCGCGACGACCTGTACTACCGGCTCAACGTGTTCCCCATCTACCTGCCGTCGCTACGCGACCGCAAGGCGGACATCACGCAGCTGGCCGATCACTTCCTGGAGCGGTACGCCAAGGAGCACAACCGCGAGGTCAAGCGCGTGAGCACGCCGGCCATCGAGTTGATGACCGCGTACCACTGGCCCGGCAACGTGCGCGAGCTGGAGAACTGCATCGCGCGCGCCGTGCTGCTCAGCACGGACGGCGTGATCCGCGAGCACCACCTGCCGCCCACCCTCCAGACCGGCAAGTCGAGCGGCACCACCAAGAGCGGCTCGCTCCACGACGTGATGATGGCCTACGAGCGCGAGATCCTGCTGGAGGCGATGAAGAACGCCGCCGGCAACCAGTCGCAAGCCGCGCGCGCGCTCGGCACCACCGCACGCATCCTCGGCTACCGCCTGCGCCGCCACGGCCTGCACGGCGGCCTCACGCTGGTGACCTGAACCACCGCGACACAAAGCCGCACCCGGTGCGGCTTGCCTTTTGCCCAGTCACGTAACATCCTAAGTTGCGTGAGACGAGACGGCAAACTATCGGGGGTGTTGCACGTGCTGCTGCACATGGCGGACGCGCGCGAGCCCATCACGTCGGAGACGCTGGCACAGGCGATGAGTACGCATCCGGTGGTGGTGCGGCGCGTGATGGCGGGCCTGCGCGAGGCGGGCTTCGTGCGCTCCGAGAAGGGTCACGGGGGCGGCTGGTCGATCGCGTGTGACCTGGCCAAGACCACGCTGCTCGACATCTATCGCGCGGTGGGCGAGCCCACGCTGGTGGCGCTCGGCTTCGACGACGTGCAGCCGAGCTGCCTGGTGGCGCGCGCGGTGAACACGGCGCTCGATGGAGCCGCGCGCGATGCCGAGCAGCTGCTGCTGCAGCGCTTCGAGAGCATCTCGCTAGCGGATCTGGCCGCGGACTTCAGCAAGAAGAAGAGGAATCACCAATGCAATACGACGCGATCGTAGTGGGCGGCAGCTTCGCCGGCTTGTCGGCGGCCATGCAGCTGGCGCGCGGGCGCTTGAAGGTGTGCGTGATCGACGCGGGCAAGCCGCGCAATCGCTTCGCCGAGCACTCGCATGGCTTCTTCGGGATGGATGGTGCGCCTCCGCTGGAGATGATCGCGCAGGGCCGCGAGAAGGTGCTCGCGTATCCGAACGTGAATCTCATCGCGGGCGAGGCGCTGACGGTGACGGGGGCGGACGGAGCGTTCGAGCTGGAGCTGGCCAGCGGCGAGCGCGTGAACGGGCGCAAGCTGGTGCTGGCCTACGGCATCATCGATCGCTTGCCGGAGATCCCGGGCTTGCAGGAGCGCTGGGGCAAGACCGTGCTGCACTGTCCGTACTGTCACGGCTACGAGTTCGGCGGGCGTGCGCTCGGTGTGCTCGCGACCGGCGCGATGGCGTCGCACCAGGCGCAGCTGATCCCGGAGTGGGGCCCGACGACGTTCTTCCTGAACGACCAGCCCGAGCCGGACGCGGAGACGCTGCAGAAGCTGGCCGCGCGCGGCGTGGTGATCGAACGCGAACGTGTGGTCGGCGTGGAGGGAGAGGCCACCGTCAAGCTCGCCGATGGCCGCAAGGTCGAGCTCGCGGGGCTCTACCTCGGGCCACGCGCCGAGCTCGCCAGCTCGCTGCATGCGCAGCTCGGCTGTGAGCTCGACGCAGGACCGATGGGCCCGATCTTGCGCGCCAACGACAAGCGCGAGACCACGGTGCCTGGCGTCTTCGCCGCCGGCGACATCGCGCGCCTGTTCAGCAACGCCACGCTCGCCAGCGCGGACGGCGTGATGGCCGCCGGCGGCGTGCACTTCTCGCTCGTGTTCGGCTGACCTCAGTGGCTGTGATCGTGGCCGGCGGCCGCGGCGCCCGAGCACTCCATCCAGTCTAGGAAGTTCGTCTTCTCGGCGTCTGGAAGCTTGCCGGACTTGGGCATCTCGCCGCTGAGCACGAGGTCGTACAGGCCCTTGCCGTGCTCGCGGATGCGCGCCTCGGTGTCGATGATGTTGCCCGCGCCCAGCGCCGAGGCAGTCGTCGGCGCGTGGCAGGCAGCGCAGTACTTCTGGAGCACCGGCGCAGCGGAAGCCGCGTAGGTCAGCTCGGCCGGGCACTCGTCGGCGCCTCCTTCGTGCGAGTGATCGTCGTCGCCCTCGCTGCTGTCGTCTCCACAGGCGCCGAGCGCGAGCAGGGCGCCCGCCATCGTCAAGCTACGAAAAGTCATCCGACCCACACCTTCCTCCATCCAGTGACAGGGTAGCCTAGGGCAGCCCCGGGCCGGGGGAGTGCGGCCAAATGTCGCGGGTGCCGGCTTGCGCGGGGGGCGTTCCTGATGCACCCCCGCGGCGATGACCTCGGGCAGCGACTTCACGGAGCTGGAGCGAAACGCCGTCTATCGGGCGATCTACGAGCGGCGTGACGTTCGCAACTACCGGCCCGACGAGGTGCCCGAGCCGGTGCTGACGCGCATGCTGGAGGCCGCGCACCAGGCGCCCTCGGTCGGCTTCATGCAGCCCTGGAACTTCCTGCTGCTGCGCGACCGGGAGGTCCGGCAGCGCATCTACGACCACTTCGCGGAGGTCAACACGCGCGCGGCCGAGGTCTGGCAGGACGACCGACGCCACAAGTACCAGGCGCTCAAGCTGCAGGGCATCCTGGACGCGCCGCTCAACGTGCTGGTGACCTGCGATCCGCAGCGGGCGGGCGAGCACGTGCTCGGGCGCTTCACCATCCGCGAGACCGACGTGTACAGCACCTGCCTCGCGGTGCAGAACCTGTGGCTGGCCGCGCGTGCCGAGGGCGTGGGCGTGGGCTGGATGAGCCTGATGGAGAACGAAGTGGTGGCGCGCCTGCTCGGTATGCCCGCGCACGTGATCCCCGTGGCGTACCTGACCGTGGGCTACCCGATCGAGTTCGCCGAGAAGCCGCTGCTGTCGCAGGTGGGCTGGGCCGACCGCTTGCCGCTGGCGGAGCTGTTGTTCGAGGACCACTGGGGCCGGCGCGCTCCCTTTCGCGCCACCGAGCGCACCGAGCTGTTGAGCACGCCCGCCCTACCGGGTGTGCTGGAGCCGGTACCGGAGCCCCCCGTGGCCGCGCTGGAGCGCAACCGCGAGCTGACCAAGCCCGAGGGCAGCCTCGGCCAGCTGGAGCACCTGGCGCTGCGCCTGTGCGCGCTGCAGCAGACCACGCACCCGAGCGCGGACGGCGCGCACCTGACGTTGTTCGCGGGAGACCATGGCGTCAGCGCGGAGGGCGTCAGCGCGTTCAAGGCGGACACCACGCTCAAGCTCGTCTACGGCTACCTCGCCGGCGCGGGCGTGGTGAACGCGTTCGCGCGCCAGAACGGCGTGCGTGTGCACGTGGTGGACGTCGGCGTCGATCATGACTTCGGCGCGGCGCGCGGGCTGCTGCACCACAAGGTGCGGCGTGGCACGCGCAACCTCGCGCGGGAGGCGGCGATGACCGCCGACGAGTGCGCGCGCGCGGAGCAAGTGGGCCGCGACGTGGTGCGCGCGCTGCCGGAGCTGCGCGTGCTCGCGCTGGGGGAGGTCGGCATCGGCAACAGCACCAGCGCCGCCGCCCTGGCCGCGGCGTTGTTGTCCCTCTCGCCCGACGAGGCGACCGGACGCGGCACCGGGATCGACGACGCCGGCCTCGCCCACAAGCGCGACGTGGTGGCGCGCGCGCTGGCGCTGCATGCCGACACGCAGGACCCGAACGAGTTACTGCGTCGGCTGGGCGGCTACGAGCTCGCGGCTCTGGTCGGCGCGATCGAGGCGGCGGCGGAGCGACGTGCGCTGATCCTGATCGATGGTTTGATCACCTCCGTGGCGGCCGTGCTCGCGAGCAAGCGCACGCCCGCGGTCGCCTCGTACCTGGTGGCATCGCATCACGGCGCGGAGCCCGCGCATCGCGCCGCGCTGGCCGCGCTCGAGCTGCGTCCGTTGCTGGACCTGGACCTGCGTCTGGGCGAAGGCTCCGGAGCGACGTTGGCGGTGGCGCTGGTGCGTGCGAGCTGTGCGTTGATGAGTGAGGTCCGCACATACCGCGAGGCCAACATCGAGCGCCCCGAGCGTACGCGCTGAGGGTGCAGGCCCGCCTGCTTTAGTCGCAGACAGTAAGGTCGAAAGTCTGATCGTTCAGACTCGGTGTGCTCCGGCGGCTACGTCGCGGAGCGACAGTGCGCAACGCGAAGCCACCCCTCACTGTGCGAAAAGGGGCGTGGCGATCCTGCGCGTTGAGTCTCTTGCGCCTCAGCGAAAGTGCAGATCGGCCCCATTTAACGTTATTCAAACCCTAATTTCGATATGGCACGGTCCTGGCTTTGCCTGGCTGCGACAACAACAGGGGAGCAGGACAGATGAGGACCACACTCGGAGTACTCGGTCTGATCGGACTCGGCATCGCGGGTTGCGCGGGCCATCCGGCGCCGACGGAGCAGGTGGCAAGTTCGCTTGCGGCCGTGCGCGGCGCGGAAGAGGTCGGCGCCAAGAACGTGCCCGAGGCAGCCCTGCACGTGAAGCTCGCGGAGGAGCAGATCGAGCAGGCCAAGAAGCTGATGAACGACGGCGACAACAAGAAGGCGGAAGACCTCGCGGTGCGCGCGTCCCAGGACGCCGAGCTTGCGATCGCCATCGCGCGTGAGGCGAACTCGAAGAAGAAGCTCGACAGCTACGCGTCGTCCAACGGGACGGCGGGTGGCGAGCAGCCGGCACAGTGAGCGAGGAGCGGACCATGACCAAGCTGAATGCATCACTCATCGGTTTGTTCGCGCTGACCGCCGTCGGCTGCGCCCACAACCCACCCAAGGAGCTGCTGGACGCGCGCGCCGCGTACAAGCAGTCCGCGGGCGGCATCGCGCAGCAGGAGAACCCTGCCGCGCTCCACACCGCGGAGCAGTCGCTGCAGGCCGCGGAGCAGTCGTTCGAGAAGGACGGCGATACCGAGCACACGCGCGACCTCGCGTACGTCGCCATGCGCAAGGCGCAGCTGGCCGAGGTGCAGGCGCGTGCGAGCGCGAACGAGAACAAGCTCGCCGCGCTCGAGAACGCGATGAACTCTCGCAACGCCGAGGAGCTGGCCAAGCTGCGCGGTGACTACAAGACCCAGCAGCAGCAGCTGGCTGCCTCCGAGGCCGCGCGCAAGGAAGCCGAGCGCAAGGCCGAGCAAGCGGCGGCGGATCTGGCGCGCATCGCGACGGTCAAGCAGGAGTCGCGCGGCATGGTCATCACGCTGTCTGGCGGCGTGCTGTTCGCCAGCGGCAAGGCGGAGCTGCTGCCGTCCGCGCAGGCGAAGCTCACCGAGGTCGCCAACGCGCTCACGCAGAACAGCCCGGACGCGACCATGGTCGTCGAGGGACACACCGACTCGCAGGGCAACGAGAGCTTCAACCTCGACCTGTCCACGCGTCGTGCGCAGGCCGTGCGCGACTATCTCGCCACCCACGGCGTCGCGCAGGACCGCATCCGTGCCGAGGGCCTCGGCTTCTCGCGCCCGGTCGCGGACAACAAGACCGCGGAAGGTCGCGCCAACAACCGCCGCGTCGAGATCGTGGTCTCGCCCGCGCCGCAGGGCTGAGCCGCTACTTGCCGCAGCGCTCGCTGGCGCGCGCGATCGTGCGTAGCGAGTCCCTCTGATCCTTCTGCGCATCCACCAGGTTGCGCAGGAGGTCGACGATGCGCCCGCTGTCGTCCGCGCGCGCAGAGCCTTGCAGCGTGCCCAGCGTGTACGCCGCCGCCAGCGCCAGCGCGATCAGGATCGAGTTCCGCATGAGTCCTCCAGGGGACTCATTGTACTCACACGATCATCTTGTCGTCGGGCGTCGGATCCTCGATGTGCGGTGGCTCGGGATCGTCCGGCTCGCGCGGCAGCGGCGGATCGCGCTCGGGAGGTTGATCCGGCTCGGGATCTCGCTGTCCCGGTGTGGGAGGTCGCGGATCGCGAATCGGTGGGCTCTCGTTCGGTTCGCGTGAAGGCGTGGGCGCCGGGACGTCGCGTGAGGGTGGTGGAGATGCAGGCATGTCAGCGGACAGGTGCAGCGCGGGCCTGCCCCTAACGCTGGCGGATCCTCACACCACCGCGCGCGATCAGCGGCGGACCGATGGTGTCGACGCCGGCGCGGCCGACCAGGTACTCGGCGTTGAACAGGTTCTCCACCGCCGCGAACAGCTCGAGCTGCCACCAGACGCGGCGCGAAGCGGATAGGTCCACCACCGCGTACGGCTTCATGGGCAGCGTGTTGAGGTCGTCCTCGAACTGCTTGCCCGCGACGCGCACCGTCAGCGCGGCGCTGAACCACGCGGGCTTGTCGAACAGCAGCACCAGGCTCGCGCGGTGCACCGGATCTTGCGGCAGGCGCTTGCCGTCGAGGTTGCCGCTGTCGCGTACCTCGCTCGCGCTGAGCGTGTAGGCGGCGAGGGTGCTGAGGGAGGGCACCCAGCGGTGCTCGATGGACGTCTCCAGGCCGCGGATCACCGCGTAGCCGAGGTTGCGGCGCTCGCGCATGCCGTCCGCGATGGTCACGTTCGTGATCGGATCATCGAGCCGGTTCCAGAAGCCGGTCGCGCGCACCACGACGTTGCCACCGGGCGTCAGCTCCAGGCTGCCCTCGAAGCCGTGCAGCAGCTCGTTCTTCAGGCGCGGGTTGGCGGCGGTGAGGATGGTGCCGACCTGAAACGGTCGATAGAGCTCGTTGAGCGTGGCGGCACGGAAGGCGCGGTAGAGCGAGGCGCGCGCGGTCAACATCGGCAGCACGTGCCAGAGCGCGCCGACGCGTGGGCTGAGCGCGTAGTCGGTGCGCGCGTCGTACTCGCTGCGCGTGTCCATCGCGACGCGCTGGCCATCGACGTTGCGCACGAGGTCGCCACGGAGCGCGGCGTCGAGCTCCAGCTTGTCGTTGATCGAGTAGAGGTCCTGCACGAACACGCCGCTGAGGTACTGCTCGCCACCGGCGCGCGAGGTCAGGTCGCGCGACTCGCCCCAGATCCGGCGCGCGTCGATGCCCGCCGAGATCACGTGGCCCGCGAGCGTGGGGCTGCGGTAGAGCAGGTTGACGCCCTCGTCGTTGGCCGGCACGCGCTGGCGGCCCGCGAGCATCTCGCTGACGCGACCCATCGCCACGCGCGCGCGGTCCTGATCGAAGCGCTGCATGCGCCCGAACAACGTCAGCGACAGCTCCGCGCCCTGCTTCAGCGCGAGCGTGCCGCCGAGCGTCAGCAGGCCGCTGCGCACGTCCGAGGTGGTGAAGCGCGTGCCACCGTTCTGCGCCTCCTGGAACGCGCGCAGCGAGGCGCGCAAGCTCAGCGCGCGCGATGCCTTCCACTGCAGTCCGCCGTTGAGCGTGCCGTGCCAGCTGTGGGCGGCCTTGTCGATGGGTCCGCGGTCATCGCTCGACACCACGCGATAGCCGTCCGAGCGCAGGTACTCGCCCTCCAGCGAGCCGCCGACGCGCTGGTTCTCGTAGGCGCCGCGCGCGGCCAGCTGCGCGGTGTTGAAGCGGCCGTAGAGCGCGTCCGCCTCGAAGCTGGGCTGGTTGCCGCGCGAGATCAGCTGCACCACGCCGGCGAGCGCCGCGCTGCCGTAGAGCGCGGAGCCGCCACCGGGCACCACCTCGATGCGGTCGAGCCCGAGTCGCGGAAGTGCGCGCCAATAGATCGAGCCCGCAAACGGATCGTTGGCGGGTACGCCATCGACGAGCACCAACGTGCGCGACACGCCGGATGGACCCACGCCGCGCAAGTTGAGCCCTTGCGACGACGGATCGGCGGTGAGACTCGTGCTGCGTCGAAACGTCAGCGCAGAGGGCACGATGCGCAGCGCACCGTCGGTGGTGAGGGCAGGGTTGGCATCGAGCTCCTCGCGTCGCAGGATCGTGACCGTGGCAGGCACGCTCGCGATTGGGCGGGGCAATCGTGTCGCCGTGGCCACCGCGCCATACTGAGCTCCCGCTTGCGGAGGCTCGCTCGGGACGGCCTGACTCTGCGCCAACGTCGCGAAACTCCAGCAAGCTCCCGCGATGATCGGACGCGCCCACCTGTGCATCGCGCGGAGCATAGCCGTGTGGGCTGCGCTGGCATCGCCATTGCTCTACTTGGCCGCTAGCGAGAGGAGATGGGCACCCATGGTATTCACGCACAGCGAGCGACCCCTTGCCGCCGTCACCGGCGCGCTAAGCAGTGTCGGCTACGAGCTGGCGCGTCAGTTC
>JBEVNG010000420.1:0-11805 GCA_040508235.1 Polyangiales bacterium
GCCGTTCGTGGTGTTCGAGTACGTCGAGGGCTCGAACCTCAAGGACATCCTGCGCGCCAAGGGGCCGCTGCTCCCGGAGCAGGTGATCGCGCTGGCCGAGCAGGTGGGCGACGCGCTCGACGCCGCGCACCGCGAGGGCATCATCCATCGCGACATCAAGCCGGAGAACCTGCTTGTGGGCCGCGACGGCGCGATCAAGCTGGCCGACTTCGGCGTGGCGCGCGTGCCGGATGCGGCGGTCACCGGCGAGGGCCAGTTCCTGGGCACACCCTGCTACGGCGCGCCCGAGACGCTGCGCGGTGGCGCGGCCGGGCCGCTGAGTGATCAGTTCTCGTTCGCGGCCGTGCTCTACGAGGTGGTCGCGGGCACGCGCGCGTTCCCGGGCCAGGACGCGGTGGCGGTGGCGCACCACGTGATCCACGACGAGCCGCTCGCCCCCAGCGCGGCGGCGGTCGCGGGGGCGCACTATCCGGAGGCCGTCGACGCGGTGATCCTGCGCGGGCTGAGCAAGAAGCCCGAGCAACGCTATGACCACCTCTCGTCGCTGGTGTCGGCGCTGCGCCAGGCCTACGCGCAGGCGGGCGCGCTCTCGCATGCGGACGACGCGACCATCCCGGCGCTGATCTCCAGCACGCGCCCGATGCGCCGCACCTCGGCGCCGCCCGCGCCGGAGCGGCTCAAGCTCTGGCCCTTCCTGATCGCGCTGGCGGTGGGCTTCATCGCCGTGGTGCAGCTGGCGCCGAGCGCGCCCTCGCAGGACGAGGACAGCACGCCGGACGCGGGCGTCACCCTGGCGCCGATCGTGATCGAGACCAGCGTCGAGCCGCTGCCGGTGGTCGAGCAGATCGAGCTCGAGGACGCCGGTTTGATCGAAGAAGATGCAGGCGATGCGGCGGAGGCCGACGCGGACGCGGGCGCGCCCGTGGTCGAGCTCGGCCTGAGCACGTTCGAGCGCGAGGAGCGCGCCAAGGACGCCCTCGAGCGTGCCCAGCGCGCACTGGACAACGGCGATCGCGCCAGCGCCGCCAAGGCCCTCGACGAAGCCGAACGCTACGACCCCGAGCACCCCGACATCGTCGAGCTCAGGCGCAAGCTGTAGCTTGCTCCAGCGGGTGTAGGAGATAGGCTCCGGCGCGTGCGCCTCACGCTCCTCCTGGTGTTCCTCGCCGGCTGCGCCGTGGTTCCGCGCTTGCCCACCGATGTCTCGCGCGCCGTCAACCGCGACAGCATGCGCGTGCTGCACACCGCGAACGTCGACCTGTACTACCCCGCGCCGTACCAGACACAGGCGCAGGCTTTGGCCGAGCGCGCAGAGGGATGCCTGCGGGAGCTACGCGCGCGTACCACCGCCAACAGCGGCCTCGCGCAGCGGCGCATCGAGCTGATCTTCCCGGACCTGCCGTTCAACAACGCGTTCGTGAACCCGCCGCTCAACGGCGACTTCTTCAGCGTGGTGCCCACGTACTGGTCGCTCGACATCATCACCGAGACCGGGCTGGTGCCGGACCCCGGCTACATCGCGTGCCACGAGCTCACGCACTACGTGCACGCGCAGCAGACGCTGCGCTCTCTGAGCGGGCTCAACAAGGCGTTCGGCTACTTCATCACGCCGCAGTACGGCCTCGACTCGTGGTTCTGGGAGGGACTCGCCACCTACTACGAGCACCACCTGCAGCCCGGCACGGGCCGCCTCGCCTGGCCCGCGTGGGACGGCATGTTCCACGCGGCGGTGGTCAAGAAGCGGCTCGATGGCGGCGACTTCAGTACGCTCAACCGGCGCCTGCACTGGGGCCACAACTACCAGTACGGCAGCCACTTCATCTCGTTCTTGATCGAGCGCTACGGCGAGCTGAAGTTGTGGAAGCTGATCGAGCGCCAGGGCAGCTCGTTCTTCTTTCCGTTCATCGTCAACCAGCGCTTCAAGCGCGAGTACGGCAAGACGCTCTCGCAGCTGATCGACGAGTACCGGGTGTACCTCGCGCAGCGCTACCCGGCGCGCGAGCGTCCGCCCACGCAGCGCAGCCTTCGCGAGGCGGGCTTCAACGGGCGCTATGCGCGCGCCAGCGACGGCAGCGAGGCGCTGATCACGCAGGCGATGGACGACCCGCCCACGCTGACGGTGTATGCGGCCGACGGCAGCGTTCGCTATCGCAAGCGCCTGACCGAGGTGTTGCCGCCGCGCCGGCTGGTGGTGCCCAGCGTCGCGGGCATCTCGGGGCTGCGCTTCTCGCGCGACGGCCAGAAGTTGTACTTCGTGGCGGTCGATCAGGGCGTGGTCTTCCAGCGCACGCGGCTGCTCCAGGTCGACCTCGCGCGCGAGGAGCTCTCGCTGGTGAAGAGCGATCTCGGTGGGCTCGGCGGCGACGTCAGCCCCGACGGAAACAGCTACCTGTTCGTGCGCGTCGGCGCTCGTGGGCATGCGCTCGCACGCCTCGACTTCGCCAGTGGTCGGACCACGGAGCTGTTCCGCGCGCCGCCCGCGTCGTACCTCTCCTCGCCCAACTACGCGCCCGACGGCCGCATCGTGGTCAGCGCGTTCGACAAGGCCTACGCGCTGTGGGTGTTCGATGCCGACGGCACGCGGCGCGAGGTGCTGCAGGTGGCCGAAGGACCGGTGCACGACGCCACCTTCCTGGACGACGGACGGCTGCTGTTCCTGGGCCAGCACCAGGGGCGCTTTCAGGCCTTCGTGTACGACTTCGTTGCCAAGCGGGCGACGCGCGTGACCGATGCGCCGTACCTGGCGATGCAGCCGCGGGCGCACGCGGGTACGGTGCGCTTCCTGAATCGCGACGGTTTCGGCTACACGCTCGACGAGGTGCCGCTGCCCGCTGCTTCGCATGCGTACAACTTCGTCGTGCGCACGCTGGCCGATGACGCCGGCACGCCGACGGAGGAGCCGCCGACGTTCGCCGAGGACGGCCAGGTGAGCGAGCCAGCGCCGGTGAGCGCGCCCGCTCCGACCGGAGATCTCACGCTGCACTCCGAGTCGCTGCCGATGCCCGCCACGCAGCGAGCGCCCGGCTTCGAGGAGCCTTATCGCGTCTTCCCGCGCCTGTTGATCCCGTCGATCCGCGCGCCTGCCTTCACCCTGGCCAGCAACCCGAGCGCCAACTTCGTGGGTGGCTACGTCGGCGGCACCGATGCGCTGGGCAGACATCGCTGGGGCGCCACGCTCGGCGCGCAGCTCAACGGACGCATCAGCGGCGCGCTCGGCTACCTCAACACGCAGCTGTCGCCGCTGTGGCTGGGCATCGAGGCGAGCCAGCTGTCGTACGACGCCCTCGAGCTCGACACCGACTCGGATCCGATCATTCGCTATCACGACCGCGTGAGGCAGCGTGATCTCGCCGCCACCGCGTACGTGCCGCTGCGCACCACGCAGCTCTCGCTGTCGCTGCACGCCACCGACGACCGCCGCCCGGATCGCACGCAGGCGCTGCAGAAGCGCTTTTTGAGCGGCGCCACGCTCGCGCTGTTCCACGACGCCCGCGAGCGCACGCCGATGTCGTTCACGCGTCGTGGTTTTCAGGCCGCGCTCGCGGGCTCGCTCTATCCCGAGTCGCTCGGCAGCTTGAGCTCCACGCTCACCGATCTACGTGGCGCGCTGCGCATCATCAGCCCGCTGCCGTTCTCGCGACGTCACACGCTGTCGCTCGGGCTTCGTGCGCGCGGCATCCTGGCGGACGAGCCGCGTCCGTTGCTGGAGGTCGGCGGCAACACGCTGGGTGCGCTGTTCGATGACCCCAACGCGCCCGACCTGCATGGCTACCCGGGCCTGCCGCCACGCCGACGTTTGCGCGAGCCGATGCGCGGCTTCGAGACGCTGCCATTCCTGGTCGACCAGATCTACATCGCGGATCTCGGCTACTTCCTGCCCCTCATCATCGACCGCGGCACGGCGACCTCGCTCAGCATCTTGCCTGCGTTCTTCCTGCGCCAGCTGGAGCTGGAGCTGTTCGCGAGCGCCGCCACCAGCGGCACGCGTCCGGACCGGCAGAACAGCCACTTCGCGTTCGGCGCCGCGCTCGGCGTGCGCTTTGCGTGGCTGGGCCCGTTCCTGTTGCGCTACCAGCTCTCGCAGCGCCTCACCGACGACGACCAGCTGCAGCACCTGATCACGCTGGGCGCCGATCTCGGGGACCAGAACGCGTACTGAAGACCGCAAATCAGTGTCATGCGTTGCCCAAGTCGTGGCGTTTGGCCTCACTCCTTACTTTCCGTCCTGACGCGACCACCTTGGGGGCTAACGCAACGAGTCGTTGCGTCGACTCTGGGTCACTAGAACGTTCGTAGTTCGCCGGAGACCTCGATGCGGTACCAAATCTCACGCGCGGCGCTTGCGCCCGCCACCACGGCCATGGCCGTCGCCTTCGCGCTCGCGCTGTCCGCCTGTAAGCCGGAGGCCGCCAAGCCTCCGCCTCCGCCGCCGCCCAAGGTGCTGGTCGAGACTGTCCGCAAGCGTCCGGTCGACCTGTACGCGGACAACGTCGGCCAGATCGATGGCTACGTGAATGCCGAGATCCGGGCGCGTGTGCGCGGGTACTTGCAGCAGCAGAGCTATCGCGACGGCAGCCAGGTGAAGGCAGGTCAGCTGCTGTTCACCATCGACCCGTCGGAGTTCGTGGCGGCGCTGGACTCCGCACGCGGCACCGCGGCGCGCGCCCGGGCGCAGGTCGAGCTCGCGCAGCAAAACCTCGCGCGCACGCAGACGCTGATCAAGTCGGGCACCGTCACGCAGAAGGCGCTCGACGACGCGACCGCTGCCGCGCACGACGCGCAGGGCCAGCTCGCCGCCGCCAGCGCCGCGGTGCGCAACGCCGAGCTCAACGTCAGCTACACCAAGGTGCACTCGCCCATCGACGGCGTCGCCGGCCTGGCGCGCGTGCGCGTGGGCAACCTGGTGGGCCAGTCGGACCCCACGCTGCTCACCACCGTCAGCACGCTCGACCCGATGCGCGTGCGCTTCCCGATCAGCGAGCGCGACTATCTGAAGAACGCCGCCAAGTACCGCCAGCTCAGCGGACGCGACCTCAAGTGGGCGCAGAAGCAGTTCGTCACGTTGGAGAAGGGCGAGCTGGCGGAGGGCAACGACGAGGGTGTGCAGCTGCTGCTCGCCGACGACAGCGTCTACCCGCACCGCGGCGTGATCGCCGCCACCGACCGCGAGATCAACCCGAGCACCGGCACGATCCAGGTCGAGGCGCTGTTCCCGAACCCCGATGGCCTGCTGCGCCCCGGCCAGTACGCGCGCGTGCGTGTGCGCCGCGGCGACGCCAGCGGCGAGAACCTGGTGGTGGCGCAGAAGTCGCTGCTGGAGGTGCAGGGCACATTCTCGGTCGCGGTGGTGAAGGAAGACAACAAGGTCGAGCTGCGCAAGGTCGAGGTCGGTGCGCGCACCGGCGACGACCGCATCGTGACCAGCGGCCTGACCGCCGGCGAGCGCATCGTCGTCGAGGGCGTGCAGAAGGTTTCCGACGGCGCGCCCGTGGTGCCGGAGCAAGCACCCGCGCCGGGCGGCGCCATGAAGGCCGAGGCCGCCACCAAGACCGCGAACAGCGCGAACTGAGGTAGCCATGATCTCCGCGTTTTTCATTCGCCGTCCGATCGTCGCGATGGTGATCGCGATCGTCACCGTGTTGCTCGGCCTGGTGGCCATGCTGGGGCTGCCGATCGCGCAGTTCCCGCAGATCCTGCCGCCGCAGATCAACCTCACCACCACGTATACCGGCGCCGACGCGCTCACCATCGAGCAGTCGGTCGCGACGCCGATCGAGCAGCAGATGAACGGCGTCGACAACATGCTGTACGTGCAGTCGACCAACGCCAACGACGGCTCGATGAACCAGGTGGTGACGTTCGACGTCGGCACCAACATCGACATCGACAACGTGCTCGTGCAGAACCGCTTCTCGCAGGCGGAGACGTCGCTGCCGCAGGACGTGAAGAACTTCGGCGTCACGATCAAGAAGTCGCTGGCGTTCCCGCTGATGGTGATCGCGTTCTATTCGCCCGACGGGCGCTACGACGCGAACTTCCTGGCCAACTACGCCACCATCAACGTCAACGACGCGGTGCTGCGCGTGAAGGGCGTCGGCGACGTACGCGGCCTCGGCTCGGCCGACTACGCCATGCGCATCTGGCTGAAGCCGGACGTGATGGCACGGCTCGGCGTGACGGCGACCGACGTGCAGAACGCCATTCGCTCGCAGAACGTGGTGAACCCGGCCGGCAAGGTGGGCGCGGAGCCGGCGCCGCCCGGCACGCAGCTCACGTACACCATGCGCGCGCAAGGCCGCCTGGTGGAGGCCGAGGAGTTCGCGAACGTGATCGTGCGCGAGAACCCGGACGGCTCCGTGATCCGCGTCAGCGACGTGGGCGCGGTCGAGCTGGGTGCGCTGAACTACGCGCAGAACGGCCTGTTCAACGGCAAGCCGGCGGCGGTGCTCGCGACCTTCCAGTCGCCCGGCTCCAACGCGCTCGACGTCGCGGCCAACATTCGCAAGACGCTGGAGGAGCTCAAGACGCGCTTCCCGCCCGGCCTGGAGTACACGGTGTCGCTCGACACCACCGCGCCCGTGAAGAGCGGCATCAACGAGATCGTGCACACGCTGATCGAAGCGATCGTGCTGGTCGTGATCGTGGTGTTCGTGTTCCTGCAGAGCTGGCGCGCCACGTTGATCCCGCTGCTGACGGTGCCGGTGTCGTTGATCGGCGCGTTCGCGGTGTTCCCGCTGCTCGGCTTCTCGATCAACACGCTGTCGCTGTTCGGCCTGGTGCTCGCGATCGGCCTGGTGGTCGACGACGCGATCGTCGTGGTGGAGGCGGTCGAACATCACATCGAGGAGGGCATGTCGCCTCGGGATGCGACCCTGCAGGCGATGAAGGAAGTGTCCGCGCCCGTGATCGGCATCGCGCTGATCCTGGCCGCGGTGTTCATCCCGGTCGCGTTCATGGGCGGCATCACCGGCCGCCTGTATCAGCAGTTCGCGCTCACGATCGCCATCTCGGTGATCATCTCCGCGTTCAACGCGCTCACGCTCAGCCCCGCGCTGGCGGCGATCCTGCTCAAGCCCAAGAGCGAGCCCAAGACGATCGTGGGTCGCGGCTTCCGCGCCTTCAACCGCTGGTTCGACCGCATGACCGGCAGCTACGTCAGCATCAACCGCATGCTGATCCGCAAGCTGGCCATCCCGCTGGTGCTGCTGGCGGGCGTCGGCGCCGGCACCTGGTTCATCGGCAAGGACCTGCCCTCGGGCTTCGTGCCCGAGGAAGACCAGGGCTACGCGATCATCGGCATCCAGCTGCCGGACGCGGCGTCGATGCAGCGCACGTACGCGGTCGCCAAGAAGATGGACGAGGTGATGAGCCACATCGAGGGCATCGACTACCGCACCATCACCGCGGGCTTCAGCTTCTTCACGCGCACGGCCGCCAGCTACGTCGGCACCTCGTTCGTCTCGCTCAAGCCGTGGGATGACCGCAAGGGCGAGGGCATGCACGCCAAGGACATCGTGCAGAAGCTCAACATCGCGTTCGCCAAGAACATCCCCGAGGCGAAGGTGTTCGCCCTGATGCCTCCTGCGATCCCCGGCATCAGCGCGTCGGGCGGCTTCAGCATGATGCTGCAGGACAAGAGCGGCGGCTCGGTCGACTTCCTGACCCAGAACGTGATGAAGTTCCTGGGCGCGGCCAGCAAGCGGCCCGAGCTCGCGGGCCTGCGCCCCAACTTCTCGCCCGGTGTGCCGCAGGTGTTCGCCGAGGTCGACAAGGAGAAGGCGCTCAAGCTGGGCGTGCCGCTGACCGAGGTCTACGGCGCGCTGCAGACCTTCCTCGGTGGCGCGTACATCAACGACTTCACCCGCTTCGGCCGGCAGTGGCGCGTGTTCGCGCAGGCGGCGCCGGAGTTCCGCAAGAGCGCCGACGACCTGCGCGAGTTCTACGTGCGCAACAACAAGGGCGAGATGGTGCCGCTGTCGACGCTGGTCAGCACGCGCACCACCACCGGCCCCGAGTTCACCTCGCGCTTCAACCTCTATCGCTCGGTGGAGATCATGGGCGGCGCGGCTCCGGGGTACTCGTCCGGCCAGGCGCTGCAGGCGCTGGAGGAGGTCGCCAACGAGGTGCTGCCGCAGGAGATGGGCTTCGCCTGGAACGGCCTGTCGTACCAGGAGAAGGTCTCGCAGGGTGGTCAGACCAAGGTGCTGGGGCTGTCGCTGCTGTTCGTGTTCCTCATCCTGGCCGCGCTCTACGAGAGCTGGTCGCTGCCGTTCAGCGTGTTGCTGTCGGTGCCGGTCGCGATCCTGGGCGCGTTCGTGGGCCTGGTGTCCAAGCACCTCGACAACAACGTGTTCGCGCAGATCGGTCTGGTCATGCTGGTCGGCCTGACCGCCAAGAACGCGATCCTGATCGTCGAGTTCGCCAAGGAGCGCGTCGATGCGGGCAAGCCGCTGGTGGAGTCCGCGCTGGAGGGCGCGCGCCTGCGCCTGCGGCCCATCCTGATGACGTCGTTCGCGTTCATCTTCGGCTGCGTGCCGCTGGTGTTCGCGCAGGGCGCCGGCGCGGGTGGACGTCAGGTGATGGGCATGGTTGTGGTGTGCGGCATGACCGCGGCCACGGCGCTCGGCATCTTCTTCATCCCGGCCCTGTTCGTCGCCTTCGAGCGGCTCGCGGGCCACAAGGACAAGGCGCCCGAGGCCGAGCCGCGCAGCAGCGAGCCGCGCCTCTCGCACGCCGAGTAGTACTAGAACACGTAGCGCAGGTACACGGCCGTGTGCAGCGCGAGCGTGAAGCCATCGCGCTGCAGGCCGGGCAGCTGACGTGCTCCCGTCAGCAGGCCCAGCGAGTGGTGGCGCGACGGCAGATGGAAGTCGTAGCCGAGCTCGCCGCCGTAGCCGAGGCCGGGCTTGTGCGCGTCCAGGAAGGCGAGCCCGCGTAGCACGTCGCGCGTGGCGAAGGCGACCCCGACCAGGGCGGTCGCGAACAGCGCGTGGCGCTCGCGGATGGGGAGCGTGAAGCGCGCCCCCGCGCTGGCCAGCACGAGCTCGAACGATGTGTGCGCGGGCGGCGGACGATTGCGCGTCTGGTGCTGCGAGCCCTCCAGCTGGAGCAGCACCGCGAACCAGCGTGCGAGCTCGTAGCCGGCCGCGATCGCAAAGCGTGGTCCCCCTCGGCTCGCAGCGCGTGCATCGCCCGCGAAAGTGGTGCCTCCGAGCTGGCCCTCGACGAACCAGCCGCTGTGGAAGAGCGCACGTCGCGGCGGCAGCGCCTCCGGCGGCAGACGGTCGACATCGAGGCGCGTACGGTCGACGGGCTCCGGACCGGGGCCGTTGGGCTGCGCTTCCTGCGCGCGCGCGGACGTGCAGGCCAGGCACAAGAGCAGCGTGATCAGCGCGCGCATCAGCCCTCTTCCGGCACGATCGGCGTGAAGGGCGCCGCCTGGGGCAACATCCACGAGGCATCCCCGCGCGGCTGCGCGCGATCCTCGTGGTCGGTGACGCGAAGGGTCAGCTCCAACAGCACGTGCTCGGCGACCGTGGTCTCGATGCCCGCGCGCACACCGACCAGGCCCGGGATCACCACCGGAGCATACGGCGCCACGCGTGGATCGCGGCTCGACTGGCTGTTGCGATCGACCACCAGGTTGCTGTTGGGCGCGCCGTTCACCACCGTGGCCAGGTCGATCGCCAGCTCGTCCATCTCCAGCTCGGTGAGCGTGCCGGTGATGCGCTGACGCGGCGCCAGCGCGACGCGCCGCTCCCACTGGTTGTAGTCCTCCTGGCCCGGCGCGTAGAACTGGAACTCGTTCACGCCGTTCACGAACACCAGCGCGGTCAGCGCGCGATCGCTGTCGTTGGTCAGCGCGTAGTCGAGCTGCAAGCCGAGGTCGCGCAGCGCCACCCAGGGCAGGCGCGGGTAGTTGGGCGTCTTGCCGGCGAGCTCGCGCGTGAGCCGGGCGAGGTCCGCGTCGCTGGGTGCGGTGATGCGCAGCGAGAAGGGCGCATCGACCCGGAAGATCGGCTCGTCGTCCTCGGTGAAGTAGGTGGGTGGCGTGTCGACGGTCACCTCGACCTCGCCATCGAGCACGTGATAACGCTGCTCGGTCAGACACCCGAGCAGCGCCAGCGCACACGCCCCATGCAACGTCGCTTGCCAGCGCAGCTCGCCCATCCCCGTTCGTAACGATAGGCCTGTCGCACGGATGGTGTCGAGCACGCGGTCTCTCGGCGGGACCGCGAGCCGGCTGTGCGCGCGAGTGGTTCGGCCTGCTACTCGCCGTCCCGCGCGTGCTCCAACCTGGCGCGATGGAGGGTGAGGGCCAGCGAGCGATCGAACGCGCGCCCCTTGTCCGGCTCCAGCGTGATCAGCCACTCCAGCAGCTCCGCCACCGTGTGCTCGACGACGCTCTCCACCGAGCGCGGCGCATCGGTGCGCTCCACCAGCTCGATCGCGACGGCCACCAGCTCGGGGGTCTGCTCCAGGCCGATGGCGAGCGTCTCGGCGCGCAGGCTCACCAGCTGCGACAGCACGGCAGGCAGCGAGCCGCCGCGCCCGTGCAGGAAGCTCTTCCAGGCTTCGAGCGCGGCGCGCGCGTAGTGGCGCACCGTGGGACGCACCGCGACCACGCCGCTCTGGTTGGGGGCCGCGCCGCCGCGCACCGCCAGCGCACGATCGAGCGTGCGCACCAGGCCAACCTCCAGCTGCTCCTTGAGCAGCACGGACACGCGCTTCACCTGCGCCACGGCCTCGCGCGCCTGCTCCGATTGATCCGAGATCAGCAGCACGGGCAGGTCGCGCACGCGCTCCCAGCTGGACAGCAGCGCGGTGAAGCGTGGGCCCTGCATCACCGGCGACGTCATGTCGACGACCACGGCGCTCACGTTCTCGCGCGCGATCAGCTGCGTGGCACCGATTGGAGAGCTCAGCGTGAGCACCTCGTAGCCGGCTGCGACGAGCAGCTCGCGAATGGTGCCGAGCGCGCTGTCGTCATCGTCGATCAACAGGACGCGGCCGCGCTGGCTGCGCTCCCGAGGGTGTGCACGGTTCACGAGACCCATATTAGCCAAGCTCGTTGGTATGTGGATCATCCGTGTCGCGAGTTCACGCAATGGAAACCGAGTCGGACTCCTCGCGTGTATCCCCAATGCGTGCTCCCAACCGGGGAGCAGATCACGGGCTTTGACGGGGTTCCGGTGTACTGGCTCGACCAGATTCGTGCGCGACTCGTTCCAGCCAACGGCCGAAGAAAGCGTAGCCATGCGGGAGTGGAGACGCGGTGGCATCGCTCCCCACGCCATGCGGCGGGTCGACATCACCGCGACCGAGCTCGCGATCGCGCAGGTATTCGAAGCGCAGCCGAGCGGGCGTGTACTCGGGATGACCCAGATGCATCATGTAGCGGCCATCGACGCTCTCGACGAGGGTGTCGCCAGACAGCACGCGGACCTGGCCTCGCACGGCGGCATCGCTCAGCTGCACCGGGTCGAGCCCGGCGTGCCGGCTCTGGGCACAGGGGCCGTAGCCCTCCAGCGCATAGACGCCGAACAGCTTGCGCGCGAAGCGCACCTTGCCCACGCCGAGCAGGTGCGCGAGCGCCATGCCGCCCCAACAGAGCCCGAGCGTGGTGGCGATCGTCGCGCGCGCACGCTCCAGCACGCCGCGTAGCTCCGGGAAGTAGCGCACCTGCTCGAACGGCAGCTCCTCCACCGGTGCACCGGTGAGGATCAATCCATCGTGGGCGCCCGCGTGCTCGATGCCGCGGTAGAAGCGCGCCAGGTGGGCGGCGTGGCTGCTGGGGTAGCCGTG
>JBEVNG010000532.1:0-3834 GCA_040508235.1 Polyangiales bacterium
GGCCATCAACAGCAGGCCGAGCGTGGCCTTGTTGCCGCCGTCGAACATGCGCGACACGAGCCAGCGAAGCACGAACCAGTTGAGCACGGAGAGCGCTGCACCCACGGCCGCGGCCGTGCCGCGCTGTGCACCCCAGAGCGCGAACGCCAAGCACGTCACGCTGGCTGCGATCAGCAGCAGCGGGCGCGTCATGCGTTGGGTCTGGTCGGGGAGGCTCATGGTGGGGGTGGGTCTTGGTTCGAGCTGGCTCGCAAGCGCGCGAGCTGAAAGAGATTGCGAAAGCCGGCGAGGATCCCGAAGATGAGGCCGGCATAGCGGACGTAGGGTGCCGTACCGAACTTGTCGTCGAGCCAGCCTCCGCCGAAGTAGCCGACGCAAATCGACACCACGAGGACCACACCAGACGCAGCGAACGCTGCCGCTGTCTGGAGCTGTCTCCGTCCCTCCGGCCCGATGAGGCTCATCGGTGCCCTTCATCCCTTGCCGGCTCACTCGGCGCTAGCTGCACCGGCTTGCCCTCTGTTATTCGTCTGTAGCTATCTGTCGGCAGCTACCTTCAGCGCGCGGCCATGTAGCACGGGCAATTGTTAGGGTCAAGCACCTCGGAGGACCACTACCTATCCCGATTTGCCGCGCGTTTCCAGTCAGTTAGACGTTCTTGAACGCGTTGTCGAGGGCGCTCTCGAGACGTTGTAACGTGCCCTCGTCGTGGGTCGTGGACACGAAGCCGGCTTCGAACTGGGAGGGCGGCCAGTAGATGTGCTGCGCGATCAGCGACTGATGGACACGACCGAACGCGGCGGTGTCGCACTTGGAGGCCTCGTCCCACGAGCGCACCGGGCCGCCGGTGAAGAACGGGGTCAGCATCGAGCCCACGCGCTGCACGGTCAGCGGCACGCCGTGCTTCTTGGCGGCGTCCTGGAACGCCTTCTCCACGCGCGCGCTGTTCTCCTCCAGCTGCTCGTACACCCCCGGACGCGCCAGCTTCTCCAGCGTCGCCAGGCCGGCCTGCACGGCGACCGGGTTACCGCTCAGCGTTCCCGCCTGATAGACGGGCCCCACCGGCGCGATCTTGGACATGATCTCGCGGCGCGCTCCGTACGCGCCGAGCGGCATGCCGCCGCCGATCACCTTGGCCAGCGTCGTGATGTCGGGCGAGACACCGAAGCGCGCCTGCGCCCCGCCGAAGGCGACGCGGAAGCCGGTCATCACCTCGTCGAAGACCAGCAGCGCGCCGTGCTCGTGGCTGAGCTTCTTCAGGCCCTCCAGGTAGCCCGGCTCGGGCGGCACGCAGCCCATGTTGCCGGCCACCGGCTCCACGATGATCGCGGCGATACGCGGGCCGTGCTCCTGGAACACCTTGGTGGCGTCGGCCAGATCGTTGAAGCGGATCGTCAGCGTGACCTTGGCCACGTCGCTCGGGATGCCCGCGCTGTCCGGCACGCCGAGCGTGGCCAGGCCGCTGCCGGCCTTCACGAGCAGGTAGTCGGCGCCGCCGTGAAAGCCGCCCTCCATCTTGACGATCAGGTCGCGACCGGTGAACCCGCGCGCCACGCGCAGCGCGCCCATCACGGCCTCCGTGCCGCTCGACACACAGCGCACCATCTCCATGGACGGCACGGCCGCGACCAGCGTCTCGGCGAACTTGATCTCCCCCTCGGTCGGCGCGCCGAAGCTGGTGCCGAGCGCGGCGGTGCGCGCGATCGACTGGATCACGGAGGGCTCGGCGTGGCCGAGGATCATCGGCCCCCAGCTGCCCACGTAATCGACGTACTCCGCCCCGTCGGCGCCATAGATGTAGGGGCCGCGGGCCTCGCGGATGAACACCGGGTTGCCGCCCACGGCCTTGAAGGCGCGCACGGGAGAGTTGACGCCACCGGGCAGCACGCGCTGCGCACGCTCGAACAAGCCTTGGGAGATCGGGTCGCTCATGAGGCCGCAGTTTATACGCGCGGAGCCAAAGGGCTCGCGTGCTATGACGCGTCCCCATGTCCCAGCACGCCATCAGGGCGGCCAACGCCGCGTTCTACGAGGCCTTCGAGAAGCTCGACCTCGAGGTGATGGCCAACCTGTGGGCCCGCAGCGTGCCCGTCAGCTGCGTGCACCCGGGCTGGGATCTGGTGCTCGGCTACGAGGCGGTCATGCAGAGCTGGCGTGGCATCTTCGACGGCAGCGGCGAGCTGACCTTGCGCAGTGAGGACGCACAGGTCGTGGCCGGCAACGGCATGGGCTGGGTGGTGAGCCGCGAGATCTTGAACACGCGGGTGCAGAACACCCCGGTCGAGAACACGCTCTCGTGTATCAACACGTTCGTGCTGGAGGACGGCGTGTGGCGGATTGCGCATCACCACGCGGCGCCGCTCCTGGCGGGCAAGCCGCGCTCGAGCCGGCGCCAGGACGTGGTCCTGCACTGACCTTCCCGCAACGAATAACCGGGTCTGCAGTTTGTTGCAGCCGCCGGGACGACGGCCTAAGCCAGCGTCCCAACAGCGAGAGAGCATGTTCAACGACGTCCGAGCCATCAACGAGCTGGTCCAGCGCGAGAGCGCCTTCGTCGACGCGATCGTGCACGAGGTGTCGAAGGTCATCGTCGGCCAGAAAGAGATGATCGAGCGCATCCTGATCGGCCTGCTCACGGGTGGACACGTGCTGGTCGAGGGTGTGCCGGGTCTGGCCAAGACGCTGACCGTGAAGAGCGTCTGTGAGGCGGTGCAGGCGCAGTTCTCGCGCGTGCAGTTCACGCCGGATCTGCTGCCCGCCGACGTGACGGGCACCGTCATCTACAACCAGCAGAAGGCCGAGTTCTACGCCAAGCCCGGCCCGATCTTCGCCAACCTGGTGCTGGCCGACGAGATCAACCGCGCGCCGGCCAAGGTGCAGAGCGCGCTGCTCGAGGCGATGCAGGAGCTGCAGTGCACGATCGGCGACACCACCTACAAGCTGCCCCGGCCGTTCATGGTGCTCGCCACGCAGAACCCGCTGGAGCAGGAGGGCACCTACCCGCTGCCCGAGGCGCAGCTCGATCGGTTCATGCTGCACGTGATGGTCGGCTACCCCACGCGCGAGGAAGAGCGCAAGGTGATGGAGCGCATGAGCGACGCCGTGCTCGGTGGGCCCAACGCGCCCGCCAACGGCGCGCCGATCACGCCCATCGTCGACCCCGCCAAGCTGCTGGCCGCGCGCCAGGTGGTGGGCCAGGTCTACGTCGACGAGCGCATCAAGGACTACATCCTGAACGTGGTGCTCGCGACGCGTGATCCCGGCACCGTCAACCTGCACGACCTCAAGGACATGATCGCGCACGGTGCCTCGCCGCGTGCGTCGATCGCGCTCAACGTGGCGGCGCGCGCGCACGCCTTCCTGCGCCACCGCGGCTACGTCACGCCCGAGGACGTGAAGGCGGTGGGCCCGGACGTGCTGCGCCACCGCATGATCCGCACCTACGAGGCGGAAGCCGAAGAGATCACCACCGACCAGATCGTGCGCCGCATCTTCGACGCGGTGGAAGTCCCCTGACGCCATGATCTCGCGCGAGACGCTGAAGAAGCTGCGGCGAATCGAGATCCGCACCAACCGGCTGGCGAACGAGCAGCTGGCGGGCAGTTACCACTCGGTCTTCAAGGGGCGCGGCATGGCGTTCAGCGAGGTACGCCAGTACCAGCCGGGCGACGACGTGCGCTTCATCGACTGGAACGTGAGCGCGCGGCTCGACGACGTGTTCGTCAAGCTGTTCACCGAAGAGCGCGAGATGACCGTGATCCTGCTGGTGGATCTGTCGGCCTCGCAGCGCTTCGGCTCGGTGGCGCGGCCCAAGCTGGAGACCGCGGCCGAGGT
>JBEVNG010000019.1:0-8174 GCA_040508235.1 Polyangiales bacterium
CGCCGCGCCGACGGCCGCCGCCCCCGCCGCCCCCGAAGCGGCTGAAGAGCAGGATCATGATCACGAGGAACACGACGAAGCCCGCGCTCGCGGACGAGCCTCTGCGCTCGCGAGGCTTGGGTACGCCGACCTCGACGCCCTCCGCTTTGGCCATGAGCAGGTCGAGCGTCTGTTCGAGGCCCTCCTCGAAGCGACCCTCCCGCAGCGCAGGCCTGAGCACGTCACGCAGCACCTGGACGCTGAACAGGTCGGTGACCGCACCCTCGAGGCCGTAGCCGACCTCGATCCGGGTCTTGCGATCTTCGAGCGCGACCACGAGCAGCAAGCCGTCTTCGCGCTTCGCGTCTCCGAGCTTCCACTGCTCGAAGACGCGCACCCCGAAGTCCTCGATCACGTCGCCTTCGAGTGACGGCACGGTGAGCACCACGAACTGATGCCCGGTGCTGCGCTCGTACGCCGCGAGCTTCGACTCGAGGGCCTGACGGTGCGCGGCGTCGATCATGCCCGCGAGGTCGTTGACCTGCGCTGTCAGCGGCGGTGCCTCGAGCGCACGCGCCTCGCTCACGGTGAACCACAGCGTCAGGGCCGCGTAGAGCAGCCAGCGCACTAGAACTTCACTTCGGGCGCGTTCTCGTCAGCCGGATTGCCCGTGAAGTTGGGGCGTTCCTTCTTCCCGCGCAGCGAGGCACCGAGGCTGCTCGGGAAGACCAGCACCGTCTTGTTGTACTCACCGACCGCCTCGATGTAGCGGCGCCGCGCCACGGTCACGCGGTTCTCGGTCCCCTCGAGCTGCCCCTGCAGGTCGCGGAACGATGCGCTCGCCTTCAGGTCGGGATACTGCTCGCTGACGACGAGCAAGCGCCCGAGCGCACCGGACAGCTTGTTCTGCGCCGCCTCGAACTCCTTCAGCTTCTCGGGGTCGTCGATCGTGGAAGCATCTACGCTGACCTTGCCCACGCTCGCACGCGCCTCGACCACCTTCTCGAGCGTCTCCTTCTCGAAGTTGGCCGAGCCCTTCACCACGTTGACCAGGTTGGGCACCAAGTCGGCGCGCCGCTTGTACTGGTTCTGCACCTCGGCCCACGCCGACTGCACATCCTGGTCTTTCTCGACGACGGTGTTGTACCCGCAGCCCGTGGTGAGCGCGGCCACCAACATCATCAAGACGGCGAGCAGACGAGGAGCTTTCCTGGTTGCGGTCGCCTGGTTCGACCCGACTGAAGTCCCGGCCTCGGGGAGCATGCTGTGCATCTCTGCACTATGAGTCAGGTGGCCGCGTCCCGCCACGCAGCAGAGGTCCGTACCGTGGGCAGTTCACGAACCGTCAGTGAGAACCAGCTGGTGCTGTTGTTGAGCGCCGTGCAGTTCGTGAACGTACTCGACTTCGTCATGGTCCTGCCACTCGGTCCGGACTTCGTCGAGGCGCTCGGGATGCCGCCGTCGGCGCTGGGTCTGGTCGGTGGCAGCTACACCGCGGCGGCGGCGCTCGGTGGCTTGATCGGCGCTGCGTTTCTCGATCGCTTCGACCGTCGGCAGGCGCTCGCGGTGACCGTCGCGGGGCTGGTGATCGCCACCGCCGCCGGTGGCTTCGCGTTCGACCTGTATAGCTTGCTCGCCGCGCGCATCGCCGCGGGTGCGTTGGGTGGACCGGCCACCGCGTTGTGTCTGGCGATGA
Organism: Polyangiales bacterium; assembly: GCA_040508235.1. Lineage (GTDB taxonomy): Bacteria > Myxococcota_A > Polyangia > Polyangiales > DASUME01 > DASUME01. Next base: position 1,676 of record JBEVNG010000019.1, read on the forward strand.
TCGCCGACACGGTCCCGCTGGAGCGACGCGGCCGCGCGATGGGCACGTTCATGAGCTCGTTCTCGGTCGCGTCCGTCCTCGGCGTGCCCGCCGGCCTGGAGCTCGCGCGCATCAGCAGCTGGCGCCTGCCGTTCTTCGCCGTCGCCGCGCTGGGCTTGTTGATCGTGCCGCTCGCGTATCGCTTGCTGCCGCCGATGCGCGAGCACCTGGAGCGCGCGCAGGGCCCGCGCCCCTCGCTTGCGACGCTGCTGCGCCCTACCGTCTTGTTGTCGCTGAGCGCCATCGGCTTCGCGATGCTCGGCACGTTCATGCTCGTGCCGCACGTCTCCAGCTTCGCCCAGCTCAACCTGGGCTTGCCGCGCGACGACATCAAGTGGCTCTACTTGATCGGCGGCGCCGTGAGCTTCCTGACCGTGCGCATCGCCGGCCGGCTCACCGATCGCTACGGTCCGCTGCCGGTGGCAAGCGGCGCGATCGCGGTGTTCGCCAGCGTGATCTACCTGTCGTTCGTGCGCCCCTCGCACGCGGCGCCCGCCATCGTGCTGCTGTTCTCCGCGTTCATGGTGTCGAGCACGTTCCGCTTCGTGCCGATGCAGGCGCTGTCGTCGCGCGTGCCCACCCTGCACGAGCGCGCGCGCTTCATGTCGCTACAGTCCACGGTGCAGCACGCGGGCTCGGCGCTCGGCTCGATGTTGTCCTCGCTGATGCTCGGCACGGACAGCCACGGCGCGCTGACCGGCATGGAGACGGTCGGCTGGCTCGCCATCGGCATCACGCTCACGCTGCCGTTCGTGCTGCACGCCTTGCATGCGCGGCTCGGTGCACCGCCGCCCACGCTGCCTCAGGTTCAGGCCGCGTAGGGCTGGGCGCTCAGCAGCGCGCGCGCACGCTGACGCGTGACCTCGTCGAGCTCTCCACGCGCCGCCTGCGAGAGCGCGCTCGCGAACACCGCCGCGCTGGCGAAACGATCGTCACGCCGCTTGGCCATGCCGAGCGCGAGCACCAGGTCGATGTCGCTCGACAGCGCGGCGCGCGAGCTGGGCGCGTGCGGCATGCGCTCCAGGATGTACTGCAGGATGCTCGGCAGCTCGCCCGTGAACGGCGGCTCGCCCGTCAACGCACGGTAGGCGATCGCCGCCAGCCCGTAGATGTCGGTGCGCGAGTCGAGGTCGCGCTCGCCGCGTGCCTGCTCGGGCGCCATGTACTGCGGCGTGCCGATCAGCTCGTTGGCCGTCAGCGTGGCATCGAGCCCGCCGCTCAGCTTGGACACGCCGAAGTCGAGCACCTTCCAGATCGGCTCCAGGCTGTCCTCGACCAGCGTGCGGAACACGTTGCCGGGCTTGAGATCACGGTGCACCACCGAGCGCGCATGCGCGGCCTCCAGTCCCGCCGCCACCTGCCGTACCATGTCGCAGGTCTCGTCCACCGGCAGACGCCCGCGCTCCCGCAAGTACGAACCCAGGTCCGTGCCGTTCAGGCGCTCCATCGCGATGTACGGCAACACCGCCTCGGGTCCGCTGACCGCGAGCACGCGCACTACGTGCGGCGAGCTGATCGAGCCCGCGATCGCCGCCTCGCGCTCGAAGCGACGCACCGCCGTCTTCTCGCCCAGGAAGTCGATGCGCAGCAGCTTCACCGCCGCCTGCGCGCTGTCCTCGCGCCGCACCGCCGCGTAGACCTCACCCATACCGCCGCGGCCGAGCACCTCACCCAGCTTGTAGCCGTCGATCTCCTGGTCGGTGAAGCGGCCGGGGGCACCGAGGCCGGCCGCCTGCTTGAAGGCTTCCTTGGCCTCACGGAACAGCGCATCTCGGTACGACGCCTCGCGCACCGCGCGCTCGAACTGCTCGACCACGCGCGTCATCTCGCGGCGCATCATGCGCCCGGACAGGTACGCCGCGAAGTACAGGCAGAGCACGGTTCCGATGCTGAGGTCCCACTGCCAGATCGCGCCGAACTTGATGGGCGTGATCGGCCGGTACGGGAACCAGGCCAGCCGCACCAGGATCGCCGCCGCGGTGTAGCCCCCGGCGATCAACCAGAACACCATGCGCGCGGTGCGTCGCGACGACGAGCTGGCGAACAACATCAAGCCCAGCGTGACCGCCGCGCAGAACGTCGACACCAGCCCGAACGCGAAGTTCGCGACCACCACCGCGACCCCGATCGGCACCGCGATGCGGCGCACCTCCGAGGTGTGCACGTACTGGCGCTGCTCGAGCCGCAGCCAGGTGTAGATGAAGCCACCCAGCAGCACCACCAGCGCGCCCCACGCCAGCTGCTTGATCATGCGCTCGGCGTCGAACAACGCCACCGCCACCATGCCGACCTGGATCAGCAACAGCATCGCGGCCGCCAGCACGCGCAGGCGCGCCACGCCGCCCGCCTCCAGCGCCGCATGCGCGGTCATGTGCGTGTCGGAGCTGGGCGGCGAGCTGCTGTAGTTGCCCTTGGGCTTGCCGAAGCTCGGATCGGAGCGCAGTCGCTGGCTCAGCGCGCGCGAGTCCGACGGCGCTCGGAACGAGCGTGGATGCTCCGAGCGCGTGGGCCCTGGGTTGTCGTCGCTCGGCGTCGTCACGCTCCGCGAAGTGTAACCGGTTTTGGCTGAGGCTTGAAAGGAGCGGCAAGTGCTCGACGTTGGGCAAACGCAGCGGAGCATTGGGTCAATCGGGCTGCAGCTTGGCTAGCTCTCGCTCGAGGATGTCCCACACCGCGGCCACCTTCGGCGTGTCGCGCAAGCTTCGTGGGGTCACCAACCACAGCTCCACGGCCGGACCCAGCGGCAACCCCAGGTCGAGTTCGACGAGCTGCGGGTCGTAGCGCGTGAGCGCACGCGAGAGCAGCGCGACGGCGAGGCCCGCGCGCACCAGCTCCACCTGCGCCAGGTGGCTGCTCACGGTGTAGCGGGGCTCCACGCGCGCATGGCGTGCCAAGAACTCTTGCTCGCTCGCCCCGATGCCCGGCAGCTGGACCGTGACCCAGTCGAACGCGCGCGCCTCGCGCTTCTTCCCGCGCAGGTAGCGCTGGTGTCCGAGCACCGCCCGCGGCAGCCGGGCCACGCGCCTGGCGACCAGGTCTCCGCGCGTGGGGCGATAGAAGCGCAGCGCCAGCTCGGCCTCGCGCCGGCCCAGGTCCGCCGACAGGTCGCTGGTGACCAGGTCGACGGCCAGCTCCGGCAGCTCCTCGCGCAGCGGTCCGAGCAGGCGCGGGATCACCACCTGCACCGCGAACGACTCGGTGGTCGCGATCGCGATCCGGCCGGACAGCGGCTCCTCGCGCTCGTCGGTGAGCGCCTGCACCTCGTGCTCGACCCGCTCGGCCCGCTCGCGCATGCGCTCGGCCAGCGCGGTGGGGCGCAAGCGGTCGGCCGAGCGATCGAACAGCGTGGCCTGCAGCGATTCCTCCAGCGCGGCGATCCGACGGCTCACCGTCGACTGCTCCACGGCCAAGCTGCGCGCCGCCGCGCTGAAGCTGCCCGCGCGAAGCACGGCAAGCAGCACCCTCAGGTCGTCCCAGCGCGTGATCCCCGCCATGCATTCATGCATAGCTCCAATGCGCAAGCGCCTGTAGAACATTGATCCATGCATGGCCATGCTCCGGCCCATGCTGATCGTCGACGGGCACCCGGAAGCAGACAGCTTGAGTGCCGCGCTGGCCGCGGCGTACTGCGAGGGCGCGGGCGGTCGGCTGCTCGCGCTGCGCGACCTGCGCTTCGATCCCATCCTGCGTCGCCATGGACAGGCGCTGGAGCCGGACCTGCTGGAGGCGCGCGCGCTGATCGAGGCCGCCGATCACGTGGCCTGGTTCTTCCCGACCTGGTGGGCGGGTCCACCCGCTCTCGTGAAGGGCTTCGTCGACCGCACGTTCCTGCCCGGCTGGGCGTACGCGTACGAGCCAGGCGCGCTGCTGCACAAGCGCCTGTTGCGTGGACGCAGCGCGCGCGTGGTCACCACCATGGATGCGCCGTGGTGGTGGTACAGCGCGGTCTACGCGCGTGCGCTGCATGCCGCGTTCGTGAACGCGACGCTGCGCTACGTCGGCTTCTCGGTCTCCAGCAGCACGCTCTACGGCGTGCGCTCCAGGAGTCGCGAGCAACTCGCGCACGCGGTCGAGCGCATGCACGCGCTCGGAACGCGCGATGCTAGGGGGGCAGCCAGCCGGCTTGCCAGTCGCCGAAGCCGCCTGCCGAGTCCATCACGGGCGGCGGGTCGTACTCCTTGACGTCCCACTTGCCGTTCAGGATCTTGCGCGTGGCCTTGTCGTAGTCGCCCGTCAGCGGGCCCTCGAACTTGAACATGCCCACGCCCTCCACGCCGAGGCTGTAGAAGCCCGACAAGATCGCGTTGAACTTGAGCGTGTTGCAGTCGAGCGTGCCGGTCAGCGAGCCGGTGAACGGAAACAGGCCGTTCGCGGTTCCGTCCATCTTGCCATTCTGGATCTCCAGCGTCTCGCCGTTGCCCGTCTTTTGCAGCGTGAACGAGAGGCCAGGACGCCCCGGTTGCCCCAGCGCGAACACCGGGATCGGGAAGTTGATGAAGGTCAGCTGCGAGGCGTACAGGCCCATGAAGTCGCCTTCGTAGTAGCCGGGCTCGCACGAACCCGTGACGGGCTCGGTGCGCTCCCACTCGAAGTTGATGTCCGTACGCTGGTTGCCGGACGGCGTGCCGCTGCCCTGCTGCGGCGTCTTGTCCTCGCCCGTGACCGTGCCGCCGTTCTTCACGTCGACGCAGGTGCACTCGTCCCAGCCGCTCTTGCTGCAGCTCTGCGAGCCGTTCAGGTCGGCGCACTTGCAGCGCTGCGTGCTGTTCAGCGGAGCGCACTCGGCGCGCGGCGTGTCCTTGCCGCCGTCGCGTCCGCCGCCGCTCGTCACGTCCATGCCGTCTTCCTCGCCGCAAGCGAGGAGCAGGCCCAGGCCCAACCACCATGATGCTCTTGCCATGACGGGTCCTCCTCAGATCACGGTGATGGGTTCGCAGCCGACGAGGATGTCGACACGCGCGGCCGGGTCGGCGCGGATGCGATCACAAGCCGAGCCGCACAGCACGACCTTGGTGCGGTCGGGCTGTCCGTCGGAGCCGGTGGCGAACTGCCAGCCGTCGACGCTGTTGCAGTCGCCCTGCACGGGCAGGAAGCACTCCGGCTTGCCGCTGCCGCCGGGCGTGTACTGCACGTTGACGTCGTCCTCGTCGCTGAGGCTGCTGTTGGTCGGCGGCACGGCGAACTCGCAGCCCTGCGCGGCGCTGCTGACGGTGCCCAGCGCCGCCGTCAGCGCGGCGGCGAAGTCCGTGCTGGTGGTCATGTCGAGGTGGCAGTCGCCGACGTTGGCGGGGCCATCGATGTCGTGCTTGCAGTTGTTGCTGACCGCCGTGCCACCACGGAACGCCAGCTCGGAGAGCAGGTTGCGCGCATTCTCGCTGCCCGGCGCGCCGATCACGAAGGTGCGGATGTTGGCGTCGCGCGCCTTCTTCACCTCGGTCTCGAGCAGCTGCCCGATCGCCTCGGGGTTGCACGACTCGGCGCCGTCCGTGATCAACACGACGAAGCGATTGCCGGGCGCCTTGATCTCCTCGTGCAGGTGGTTGTACGCGAGGATCGTCGCGCCCACGATCGGCGTCAGGCCGTCGGGCTGCACCGTGTTGAGCGAGTCCGTCAGCGCGTTGCGCTGGCCGTCGTCGAGCGCGACCAGCGACACCGCCGGCTCCGAGTTCACGCCGCAGGAGCCGTTGTTGCTGAAGTACGAGAGCCCGAGCAGCGCGCCGTTGGGCAGCTCCTCGAACGCCGAGCTCAGCGACTCGCGCGTGATGCGCCACTTGGAGGGCTGCAGACGATCGACCGGCTGCGGGTTCGCCTCGCACTCCTCGGACGACTGCAGCGGCGGCAGGTTGCACACCATGCTGCGGCTGCGATCGAGCACGAACAGCATGCTCGTGGGCAGCTCCTTCGACACGTACGGCGTGGCCTGGCAGTTGGTGTTGTTGACGAGCGACGCACACAAGCCGCCGTTGCTCGTCGAGGGCAGCGGGTTCAGGTCCACGTCGCACTCGCAGCTGCCGAGCACGCCCTTGCTGCTGCACGCCTGCATGCCCGACTTCGCGCCGTCGGGGCAATAACAGGTCGTCATCTTGCCGGGGGTGCACGCCTCCCCGGTGGGTGAGGACGACGAGCCGCCGTCTCCCCCTCCGCCGGAGCTCACGCCGCCGGAAGCGGCATCCGTCCCGCAGGCGCCCAGCGCCAGCGCCAAAGCCAAGCCACGTTTAAGCATAACGACACGATTACCGGCAGACTGGCCAAAGCACAGTCACCGACATGCCCGTTGGCGTGGCAGAAGTGACTAAACCCGACGGTTATCGAGGAGAGCCGCTCATTCGAGCCACCATGCTCAGCGGCAGATTGCGAAGCAGGACACCAATGGCGGCCCAAGGCCAGCTGGGCACGTACGACTCCGCGGTCTCTCGCTCGATGGCCCGGACCATCGCGCGGCAGCCGGTGGCGGTGTCGA
>JBEVNG010000060.1:0-11958 GCA_040508235.1 Polyangiales bacterium
ACCACGGTCGATCCCAAGAACGTGCGCCGCGTGCTGCTCTGCAGCGGCAAGGTCTACTACGACCTCGCCGCCGCGCGCGACGTGCACAAGAAGAACGACGTCGCGATCATTCGCGTCGAGCAGCTCTACCCGCTGCAGCCCGCGCACGTGCAGGAGGTCCTCAAGCCCTACAAGAAGGGCACGGACCTGGTGTGGGTGCAGGAGGAGCCGTGGAACAGCGGCGCCTGGTTCTTCATGAACGCACGCCTGCCGCGCATGCTGGACGGCAAGTTCCCGCTGCGCGTGGTGTCGCGCGCGGAGAGCGCCAGCCCCGCCACCGGCTCGCACGCAGCGCACAAGCTCGAGCAGGAACGCCTGATCGAGGAAGCGCTGAAGTAAAAAAGCGCGGGGCAGGACCGCTTACTGACGGCCCTACCCCGCGCACCCGGACTACGTGGCGTTCAGTTCCCGCGGATCTCGATCTTGCGGGCCTTCTGCTCTTCCTTCTTGGGGAGCTTGAGCGTCAGCACGCCGTTCTCGAACGAGGCATCTACCTTCGACGCCTCCACGTTCGTGGGCAGCTGCCACTGGCGTACGAAGCTGCCGTGGCTGCGCTCGACGCGGTGGTAACGACGCTGCTCGCTCGCGGTCTCCAGCTTGCGCTCGCCCTTGAGCGTGAGGACGTTGCCATCGACCTGGATGTCGATGTCTTCACGCTTTACGCCCGGCAGGTCCGCGCGCAGCACCAGCGCGTCTTCCTCTTCCTGGACGTCGACCGAAGGGGCGAAGCTGGCCGGGCGAGCACGGCCCTGGGAGAAGCTCTTCTCGAACTCACGCTGAAAGCGGCTCAGATCGGCAAACGGGTCCCAAACGCTCAACATGACGGTCCTCCTGAGGTGACGAATAGACGGAGCCCTCGCGCACCCGGCGGTGCGCCAAACCTCGGCCTAACCCCGATGCTCCGGGTCGGGACGGCCTCCTGAAGATCCACGGCCGATGAGGATTTCTCCTCTTGTTTGAAGCTCTTGCGAGCTCCTTCGTCGGTCGCAGGAGGAACCTAAGCATGTCGAACTTTGCGTCAACCCCGGTGCTCGAAACGGCTGCTAGGATGCAGCGTATGCGGTCCCACGCGCGTGTGTTCGGTGGTCTGGCTCTGTGTCTCTCCTCGCTCTCCGGCCTGTCTGGCTGCAGCAACAACGGCGACTACCAGGTCGCCGTGAGCTGGGTCCTCAACGGCACCACGCCCAACGCCCAGATGTGCGCGGAGCACGGCATCGCACGCGCCCGCTTCGTGGTGACCGGCCCGGGCGGCTCGCGCAGCAAGGTGCTGGAGGCCAACTGCTCCGACACGGTCACGTTGTCGGACGGCTTCGAGTACGGCGGCTTCTTCACCAACGACACGTTCGAGTGGGACACCCGCTACAGCTACACGCTCACGCTGGTCGATGCGGCCGGCAACGATGTGTCGGTGCCGGCGAGCGCGACCTTCGAGGTCCCCTGGGCCGACTACGCCACCACCTACGAGCTGAGCTACCTCGACTACGTCGCCCCGGTGGGTCGCTCGGCGTCTCTCTCCGGCGAGTGGCAGTTCGCGACCGGCAGCCAGGCCACCGTCGCCGCCGATTGCACGGCCGCGGGCATCGCGCGTGTGCGCATCATGGCCACCTCCGCGCTCGACAACGAGACGCTCGCGGACTCCGTGCAGGTCGCCGTCGCCGACTGCGCGGCCGGCCGCTTCGTCTCGAACGAGCCCGTGCTCGCCACCGGCGACTACCTGTTCTTCTACCAGGCGCTGCGCGCGGACGGCTCCGTGGCCACCACCAGCGACACGCAGGGATTCTTCGCGGACTTCAACTCGAACATCGTGCTGATGCGCGCGAGCTTCTTCGGAAGGTAAGAGCCCTTGTTCCAGTTTCCTCCCCTCACGCCTTTCGTTCGCAAGCTGTTGATCGCGCTGTTCGCGATCTTCGTGATCGGTGCGCTGGCGCAGAACTTCGCCGGCGTGCCGTTCATGCGGCTGTTCGCGCTCAACACCTGGGAGCTGTCGGTCGCCACGGTCTGGCAGATCTTCACCAACGTGTTGGTGCAGTCGCCCACCGGCGTGTTCCCGCTGCTGATCAACCTGTTGTTCATCTGGCTGATCCTGCCGCCGTTCGAGGATCGCTACGGCACGCAGCGCACGGTGCAGCTGTTGCTGACGTCGACCCTATGTTCCTCGCTGGCGGCGCTCGCGCTCGGGCAGTTCGCACCCGGTATCCTGGAGGGCCCAGGCCCCCTCACGCTCGGTGCCATGTCCGCCTACGCGGTGCTGCTGCCGCCCGATGCCCAGGTGAACTTCTTCGGCGTGCTGCCGATGCGCTCTCAGCACCTGCTCTGGGTGGTGGTTGGCCTGAGCGTGCTCGGCTTCATCATCTCCAAGAACCTGGTCTCGCTGGCGTCCGACCTCGGCGCCATCGGCGGCGGCATCGGCTTCGTGAAGCTCTGGATGCAGCGGGCGCCGCGCAAGCGCACCTTCCAGAAGAAGGGTGCCGCCAAGCTGCGCGTGGTCTCCCGCGACGACGACGAGCGCCCCAAGGGCGGCTGGATGAACTAGATCGTCTCGTGCGGGTCGGCATCGACTTGGCGCCGAAGCCAGCCCGAGGCCACCACCGCGAGCGCGAGCAGCGCCGCGGCGCAGGCCAGCAGCTTGGCGACCGTCATCGCGTAGGCGAGCGTGGCCAGGGCTAGCCCGCCGCTCGGATACGTCATCGCGAGCAGCGCCAGCAGCGTGTTCTCCGAGAGCGCGCACACCGCGGGCAGCGCCGCCGCCAGCCCCAAACGACGCCGGTGCTTGCGCGGCTCGCCGAGCGTCTCGTAGAGCCGCAGCATCACCAGGCTTCCGGCGACCGGCACCAGGCATGCCAGCGACAGGAACGCGACGTACGCCTGCCGGCCCGCCACGCCATAGGCCGCGATGCGCTCCAGCACCTCGCCCGGGTGCACCGTGCCGTCGCCCGGGATCACTGGCTGTCCGACGTGTTGCGCGAACTGCTGGGCGTGCCAGCCGTAGATGGCCACGCACAGCCCGACCAGCAACAGCCCCCAGAAGCGAGCGTCTCCCCCGGACCTCGTACGCCGCATAGACCGGTTATACCGCGATCGGGTGCTGGCAGACACTTCTGACCGACCTCACGGCTTGGAGAGGTGCCCGGGAAGACCGTCGGGGCCCGCAAATGTTACAGGGCCTTCCTGGAAATCCGCTGCCGTGATATTAGCCGCCTCGGCAAGGAGACGCATGCTCAAGAACCCCGCTGACCGCCGCACCATCCTCTGGGTGCTCCTCGCCCCGCTGTTCGTGGGGATTCAGTACGCGCGGCCCGAGCTGGTCCCTTACCTGAGCCCGGTGAGCTGCTACTTCGCGCTCGCCTGCGGCGTCATCGCCCACAACCACAACCACTGCCAGACCTTCAAAGAGAAGAGCCACAACCGCTGGTTCGGCATCTGGCTCAGCTTCTTCTACGGCTACCCGACCTTTGCCTGGGTGCCGACGCACAACCTGAACCACCACAAGTACGTGAACCGCGAGGGCGACGCGACCATCACCTGGCGCTTCACCAACCGGCACAACGCGCTGGTGGCGATCACGTACTTCTTCGTGTCGTCGTACTACCAGAGCGGTCCGATCAACGACTACATCGCCAACGCGAAGGCCAAGAACCGCACGCTGTACCGTCAGATCCTGACCCAGTACGCGTTCTGGATCGGCGCCTACGTCGCGATGTTCCTGCTCGCGGCGTACCTGCATGGCTGGGGTCAGGGCTTCTATGTGTTCGGGCTGTCGATGGGCCTGCCGGCGTTCTTCGCGCTGTGGACCATCATGCTGTTCAACTACGACCAGCACGTGCACACCGACCCGTTCTCCGAGTACGACCACTCGCGCTCGTTCACCAGCACCGCCGTGAACTACCTGCTGTTCAACAACGGCTACCACCTGGCGCACCACGACAACCCCGGCGTGCACTGGAGCAAGCTCGCGGAGCTGCACCGCGGCGTCGAGCACCACATCCACCCGTCGCTGAAGCAGAAGAGCCTGGCCTGGTACTGGTTCAAGCAGTACGCGCTGGCGCCGTTCTTCCCGTCGCTGGGCACCGTGCAGCTCGGACCGGGACCGATGAACCCGCCGTCCGCCGCCCCCAGCACGGACAAGGCGCCGCTCAGTTCCCTGCAGGCCGATCCCGCCGAGTGATAGGCTCGCTCGACCGTGGTTGAGCGAGACCTGAGCGGGCGCTGCGGGACCTGCGCCTTCTTCATTCCACACACGACCGACGCGTCGACCGGCACGCGCAGCGGAGAGTGCCGGCTCGGCTGCTGGCCAGCTCCACTGCGCGACACCGCGACCTGCGGCAACTACCAGCGCATCGGCAGCAAGCCCAAGCCGGTGCTTCGTCAGCCGCGCCAACCGAGCATGGGCGTGGCCAAACCAACCTTCGAGCGCGCTCCCATCCCGAGCGACGTGGGGATCGACATGGACCAATCCGAGTTCCGCAACGTGCTGCGCGAGATCCTGCTCGACGAGCTGGGCCTGCGCGACATCGAGCTGGGTGACCGCTGGCAGAACGGCGAGCTGGTGCTCGTGCCGGGCAAGGCGGGCACGCAGGAGAAGCGCATCCCGATCGACAACCTGTTCCGCAAGGTGGTGCTGATCCGCGAGAAGCTCCGGGTGCTGGAGCAGAAGATCAACAACCACGAGAAGCTCGACGACAACGACAGGCTGCAGCTGCAGCAGTACGTGACGCAGTGCTACGGCTCGCTGACCACCTTCAACGTCCTGTTCAAGAACAAAGACGATCAGTTCAGCGGCTCGGGCACCAACGACTGAAGCACGTTTGAGGACGGCGCGGACGCAACGGCTACCTTCGGGAGCCGCGTTCAGCCTGCTTAGTCACCCGCCGCGTCAGGTCGGACACGCCCCCGGCGTGCCGGGTTAATCCTGGCTGCCGGGGCGGACAACTGGGCGCAAAAGTCCTGCGCTACGGTAGCCCCATTGCTCGTGAACGCAGCCCATCGACCGGCTGCGGACATCTGCGTCAATCGCGCCTCGTGCGCGCGCGACCGCGGAGCGGGCTGCTTTTGCCTTTTTCATTGGGAGTCTCCGTGGAACGTCCTCTGTTGCTCGCTCTCGCCCTCGCCTGTGCTCACTGCGCCTCCTCCGAGGACGGCGCGAACCCCGACGACCCCGCCGAGCCGCCCGCGAAGCGCATGGACGCCGGAGGTCGCGATGCCGCGCGTGATGCGAGTCGCGGCGAGGCACGCGACGCCGACAACGTCGCAACGCGCGATGCCGCACCTGCGCGCGATGGGGGAGCGACCGTTCGCGGCGACGCCAGCAGCCCGGTCGACGACGGCGAGCTGATCGCGGAGGGCTTCAGCAACCTCGCGATCAAGCCGGGCCGCGCGTTCGACCAAGGCAAGGGCGATGTACACCCGAGCGCGGGCTTCACGCCGCCGATGGGCTGGACGTGGTTCAACGTCGAGGGCGCCAAGTGCCGCGACGGCTCTCCGTTCGGCGTGTTCGTGCACTGGGGCGAGCAGCCCGAGAAGCTGTTTCTGTACTTCGAGGGCGGCGGCGCCTGCGCCAACCCGGGCTTCTGCCGGCTCAACCAGGACAACGTCAGCGAGCAGTTCCTGACCGGCGGCGAGAGCGCGGTCGCCTCGCTGTTCATCCTGCCGTCTCCGCAGGCGCCCAACGGCGCGGGCGTGTTCGACCTGCAGAACCCGGACAATCCGTTCCTGGGCTGGAACCAGGTCTACGTGCCGTACTGCACCGGCGACGTCTACGCGGGCACGCGCAGCGACGTCAGCATCGAGGGCGTCGACACCAAGCAGAGCTTCTACGGCGGCACCAACAGCAAGCTGCTGATCGCGCGCGTGGCGGCCACGTTCGGCGCGGAGCTGACGCGCTTCGTCGCGGGCGGCTCCAGCGCAGGTGGCTACGGCGCCGGCATCAACTTCGGCTACCTGCAGGACACGCTGCCGGGCGCGCTCGGCAGCGTGATCCTCGACGCCAGCCCGCCGTTCACCAACGACTACGTGCCGACCTGCCTGCAGAAGCGCTGGCGCGAGACCTGGGGCGTCGACGCGCACTACCCGCCCGACTGCGGCAGCGAGTGTCGCAACGCCGAGGGCGGCAACCTGTTCGGCATCGTCGACTACTGGCGACGCAAGTACCCGCGCGGAACGGTGTCGCTGCTGAGCGGCGTGCACGACGAGATCATCCGGCTGTTCTTCTCGCTGGGCAACGAAGGCTGCGCCAACTACCAGCTCGATCCGGAGACGCTGTTCATCGGCAGCATCGGCCAGACCTACGACCCCGAGAAGTTCAAGCAGGGCCTGCTGCAGCTGCGCGACAAGTACGTCGATACCAACCGCGTCAGCTCTTACTACATGAACGGCTTCCCCAACGCGACCGCGCACCAGGTGCTGTTCCGACCGCGCTTCTACGAAAAGGCCGCCGGCGCCAGCGCGCCGAGCCCCGCGCAGTTCCTCAAGAGCTTCATCGACGGCACGATGTCGCAAGTCGGCCCCTGAAGCGGAAGGAGCTGGCGATGTTCTTCTCCGCGGTCGTCGTGCGCCCGTTCGTGGCCGAGCTGCAGAGTCGTGGCTTTGGGCTCTCGCAGGCGCTGCACGCGCTGAGTGTGAAGCCCGACGATCTCACGGACGTGCGCAACCGGATCTCGCTCGAGGAGCTGAACCGCATCGTGGCGCGTGCGATGCGCGCGTCGCGGGATCCGGCGCTCGGCCTGACCATGGGCGCCACCACGCCCGACACCATGCTGCAGATGCTGGGCCCGCTGGTGTTGTGCTCGCGCTCGCTGCGCCACGCGTTCGCGCTCTTCCACCGCTACGTGCCGATCCTGGCGGAGGGCATGAGCTGGACGCTGGTCGAGCAGGGCGAGACGGCGATGTTCGTGTTCCGCTGCTGCGGCGATGGCATCGGCCCGAGCTCACGCTTCGCGGCCGAGTACATCCTTGCGAACACCATGCGCGTGGCCGCCAAGCTGCTGCCCGACCGCAAGGTGCGCCCCACCCGCGTGCTGTTCCAACATGCGCGGCCCGAGTACGGCGAGCGTTATCAAGACGTGTTCGCGTGCCCGGTGCTGTTCGACGACGCGCTGAACGCGCTCGTGTGCGACCGGCAGCTGCTCGATGTGCCCCACCCGTTCGCGGACGCGACGCTGCACGACGTGCTGCTGGATCTGGCCGAGCGCACGCTGGCCGCGCTGCACCGGCCGCCGCAGACGCTGACCGCGCGCATCTCGCTGCTGCTGCAGCACGACATCGGCGCCGCCGCGCTCAGCGTGAACGCGCTGTCCGCGCAGCTCGGCCTCACCACCCGCCAGCTGCGCCGCCGGCTGGCGCTGGAGGGAGGCACCATCAGCGACCTGGTCAACGACGCCCGGCGCGCGCACGCCTGCGCGGAGCTACGCCACGGCCACAGCATCCAGCACGTCGCCGATCAGCTGGGCTTCGCCGAGCGCAGCGCCTTCCATCGCGCGTTCAAGCGCTGGACCGGGCAGACGCCGCAGCAATACAGCGCCGAGCATCGGCACCACACGCTGGCCGGCTGGGACGCGGCTCAGGCGCCCTTGCGACGCGAGAGCTCCAGCGGCTCGTGATGCTCGTGGTCATGCGGCGGAGGCGCGGGCGGAGCGGGACGGCTGGCCACACGCTGACGCAGCGCATCCGGCACCGACGGCATCGGCGGCCGCACCGACGGCGGCTTGGGCGTGACGCCATTTTGCTCGCGCGCGGAGAACCCGCGCGCTTCGACCGGCACCTGCGGCTCGTGCTGCGCGCGGATCAGGTTCTGATAGGCCGGGCAGCGCAGCAGGAGGTCGGCATGGCGACCGACGCCCGCGATGCGGCCCTGCTCCAGCACGATGATCTTGTCGGACTCGATGATGGTGCTCAGGCGGTGCGCCACCAACACGCGCGTACAGTTGAGGCCGCGTAGCTCGGCCTGCACGCGTTGCTCGGTCACGGTGTCGAGCGCGCTGGTCGCCTCGTCGAGGATCAAGATGTCGGGCTCGCGCAGCAGCGCGCGCGCCAGCGACAGGCGCTGACGCTGCCCCCCCGAGAGCGACGTGCCGCCGTCCGCGAGCATGGTGTCGTAGCCCATCGGCATGCGGGAGATGTCGCTGTGTAGGCAGGCCAGCTCGCAAGCGCGCTGCACCGACGCGTCGAGCACGGTGGGCTCGAACAGCGTGACGTTGTCGCGCAGCGTGCCCGAGAACAGGCGCGTGTCCTGCGTCACGATGCCCAGCCGCTCGCGCAGGCGCGTCAGGTCCATCTGCGCCAGCGCGGTGCCGTCGTAGCTGATGGCGCCGCTGGCGGGCTGATAGAGGCCGGCCAGCAGGCGCGCCAGCGTGCTCTTGCCCGAGCCGGACGAGCCCACGATCGCGACGCACTCGCCGGGCTCGATCTCGAACGTGATGTTGTCGAGCGTGGGCTGCTGCTCGCTGGGGTAGCGGAACGACAGCTCCCGCACCTCGATGTGCCCGTGCAGCGGGGTCACCTGCGCGTCGGGACGCGAGGGCTCCGCCGGCGAGTCGAGGACGTCCTCGAGGCGCGCCATGTAGCTCTTGAGCTGCGTCAGCTTCATGCCGGTGCTGACCAGGTTGGAGACCGGCTCCAGGAAGCCCGAGCCGAGGGCCGACAGACCGAGCATGATGCCGAGCGAGAGCGAGCCCTCCAGCACCAGGTGCGCGCCCGTGAGCAGCAGCGCGATCGGCCCGAGGAAGCGCAGCGTGCCGAGCAGCGAGGCGAACACGGTCTCGAACTCACCGCGCGCGAGCGAGGTGTTGAGCACGTCGACGTAGAGGTCGGTCCAGCGCGAGGTCGCGCGCGGACCCGCGCCCATGGACTTGAGCGTCTCGACGCCCGCGAGCATCTCGACCTGGTACGCCTCCAGCTTGGCTTGCGTGGCCAGGCCCTCGCTCATCAGGTCGGCGTTGCGCTTGCCGGCGAACAGCACGATCACGATCTGCGTGAACGCGAGGCCCGCCGCGACCGCCGCCAGCACCGGCGCGGCGCCGACCAGCAGCACGAAGTACACGAGCACCAGCGCGCCATCGAGCAGCGCCGATAGCGCACCCGTGGTGAGCAGCTCGCGAATGGCCGCCTGGCTGCTCAGGCGCATCATCAGGTCGCCCGTGGTGCGCTGCTGGAAGAACGCGTACGGCAGCGCGAACAGGTGCTCCACGAAGTCGAGCGACATCTTGGTCTCGATCTGCGTGCGCAGATGCAGCAGCAGCCGGCCGCGCAGGAACGAGGACAGGAAGTAGAACGACGACATGGTCAGGCAGCCCGCCGCCACCAGCGAGAGCAGCTGCTGGTCCGCGCGCGGCACCACCTTGTCGACGATGGCGCCCATCAAGCTGGGCACCGCCAGCGCCAGCAGCTGCAAGAACAGCGAGGCGACCAGCACGCGCGACCAGATGCCGCGCACGCCGAAGATCCAGTCGCGGTAGCGCTTGTAGCGGCCCTTGCGCTCGGGCTTCTCGGTCTTGAACGTCTCGCTCGGCTCCAGCACGATCGCGACGCCGCTGAGCGACTTGCTGGCTTCTTCGAGCGGCAGCTTGCGACGGCCGATCGCCGGGTCGACCAGGTACAAGAACTTCTTGTCGGAGCGCTCGTAAACCACGAAGTGGTTGAGCTCCCAGTGCAGGATCGAGCCCGGCGTCAGGTACTGCAGCGTGTGCAGGTCGACCTGCACGCCGCGCGCGCGGAAGCCGTAGCTGCGCGCCGCCGTCAGCAGCTGCTTGGCGGTGACGCCGTTGCGTCCGCCACCGAGCTGGCCGCGCACGTTGTGGATCGGCGTCTCCTTGCCGAAGTACGCCAGCGCCATGCTCAAGCTGGCGGCGCCGCAGTCGGTGGGCGTCAGCTGGGCGATGAAGGGGATCTTGCGGCTCCGTCGCGCGCGCAGGCGGGCGAGGACCGAGGCCTTCTTGTCTTCAGCCGGGGTGGCTGCGTCTTTGTCACTGCCAGACACGTTCCACCCACTGTTTGAGGCCTGGCAAGAACGCGTAGGCGACCGGTTCGTTGCGCACGATGGTCTCTGCCTTGCCCTGCATGCCGTGTGCGAACTCGAACTTCTCGCCGTCGGCCTCGAAGCTGCCGGTGGGCAGCGAGGCCTGCACGAGCACGACCGGGCCACTGAGCTGCAGCGCGTCCGCCTGCTCGCGACCGAGGTAGCGCACCGCCTCGGCCGGGCCGACGATCTGATCACCCACGTCCTGCACGATCAGCTCGTGCGCGCGGCGGTGGAAGCCATCCAGTTCGAAGCGCAGCTTGGCGCCCGGCTTGAGCAGAGGACGGTAGCGACCGGGGAGCAAGGCCACCACGTTAGTATCCGCCTGATCTCCGCGCAGCTCCAGCACGGCGACACCGGGCTCGATCAGCTGCCCCGCACGCACGCGCACGTCACCCACCACACCGCGATGCGGCGCGCGCAACGAGCGCTGTTCGAGCCGCGCACGCGCCAGCTCACGGCGTGTACGCAGGGTCACCAGCGCCTCGCGCGCGGTGGCGTCGTTGGGCCGCTGCATCAGCTTCACCAGCTGGTCATCGAACTCACGGGTCGCGGCCTCCAGATCCGAGGCCTCCTCCGAGGAGAACAGCTGCAGCAGGACCTGGCCTTCTTCCACGTGATCGCCGGGCTTGACCTCGACGCTGCGCACGAGTGCGGCGTGCGTGGTGCTGAGCGCCGTGCGGCCATCGATGCGCACCAGCGCGGGGCCGCTGGCGTACTCGTTCACGCGGCCGATGGTCACGAAGAACAGCGCGGCGGCAAGCGCGGCCAGCAGCAGGCGCATCGCCCACTCCGTGGACCGCGGTGCGATCCGCACCACCTCGGCACGCGCGCCGCGGGCCGACTGATGCTCGATCGCCTCGCGCCGAAACAGCTGCCGCACCGCCATGGACTACCTGCCTTCTATCGGTGTCTTCTCCGGGTCGGGAGAGTACCGCACCTCGACGCGCGTGCCGGGCAACAAGGGGGGACCCCCGATCGGCGGCTTGGCGATCGCGAAGATGAGCTGGGCCGCCGGGTCGACCTCGGGTTGGATCGACTCGACCTTGGCCTTGGCGACGCCGGTGGGCAGGGTCAGCAGGACCTCCATGTCCTCGTTCGGGGGCAGCTGATCGCGCGGGAACGCGAAGCGCACCTGGCGGTCGTCCGTGATCACGCGCGCGAGCACCTGGCCCGCGTTCACGCTGTCTCCGGGGTCGACGTCGCAGCTGACCAGCACGCCGTCGAACGGCGCCTCCAGGGTGTAGCGACGGGCGCGCAGCTTGGACTGCGCTTGCCGGGCACGACCGGCGCTGACGCCGGCGCGGGCGGAGCGCACATCCGCCTTGGCGGCACGCTCCTCGGCGCGCGCGGCCTCGAGCTCACGCGCGGAGATCCAGCTGCCGCCCTGCTCCAGGCGCTCGCGCTTGGCGCGCGCGTCTTCGTACGTGGCCTCCGCACGCGCCACTTCGGAGCGGCGCTGGCCGAGCTCGGCATCCGCGAGCGCCTCGGCATGACTCGCGTCGCCGAGGTCGACCTGCAGGATGGGCTGGCCCTTCTTCACGCGGGCGCCGGCGCTGACCAGCACCTGGTCGACGCGGCCTTCGTTCTCGGTGGCCAGCTCGGCCGTGTGGCCCGCGACCACCACGCCCAGCCAGGGAGCCGCCTCGACGGCGCCCTCGGTCGCATGCGTGAGGCTCGCCTTGTTGGCGCTCGCGTTCACGCGGACCGGCGGTACGCGCTGCAGCGCGACCAAAAGCAAAGCCCCGGAGATCATCGGAACGGTCGCAAGCGCGATCACGGTACGGTCCGACATCCGGGTTCTCTCGATAAGAGGGTCTAAGAGCTAAGTGGCTAAGTCGAGCAGTGTACGCCGCGAGGCGACCTGACGCAGCCTCTCGCCGTTTTGGCGGCGAGAGGCTGCGAGAGCG
>JBEVNG010000083.1:0-4616 GCA_040508235.1 Polyangiales bacterium
GACGTCATGCAGTTCAACCTGCACAAGACGTTCACCACGCCGCACGGTGGGGGTGGTCCCGGCTGCGGACCGGTCGCATACAAGTCGCTGCTGGCGCCGTTCGCGCCCGCACCCACGGTCGAGCAGCAGCCCGACGGCACGTACTTCCTCGACTACGATCGCAAGCAGAGCGTCGGCCGCCTGCGCTCGTTCTACGGCAACTTCGGCATGATGGTGCGCGCCTACACGTACCTGCGCGAGATGGGCGCCGAGGGCCTCAAGGGCGCCACGGATCTGGCCGTGCTCAACGCCAACTACCTGCGCGTGACGCTCGGCGAGGAGTGGCACGTGGCCTACGACCGCTCGTGCATGCACGAGGTCGTGATCTCGGACAAGAACCTCAAGAACACCGGCGTCACCACGCTCGACATCGCCAAGCGCCTGCTCGACCACGGCTTCCACCCGCCCACGGTCTACTTCCCGCTGGTCGTGAAGGGCGCGATGCTGATTGAGCCCACCGAGACCGAGTCGAAGCAGACGCTCGACGAGTTCGTGGCGGCCATGTCGGCCATCAAGGCCGAGGCCGAGGCGAGCCCGGAGACGGTCAAGAGCGCGCCGCACCTGACGCGCCTGCGTCGGCTCGACGAGACGCGCGCCGCACGCAGGCCCGTGCTGCGCTGGACGCCCGGCAACAACGCCCAGGGCTAACCGAACGACCTGGAGAGCGTCTCGACGCCCGCGCGTCGCAGCTCGGGCACCATCAGCTGCGGCAGCAGGAAGCGCTGCAGCGGGAAGGTGTTCGCCACGCGCTCCAGGTTCTCGCTCTGCACCGTCTCGCGCAGCGTGCGACGACGGCCCGCCTTGACCAGGTTGAACAGCATGTCCTCGGGCGGCGTGTCGCGCGCGAGCTGCTCGATCAGCGCGGCGTCCTCGCTGGAGAACAGGCGCTCCATCATGCCGTTGACCGCGATCGCGGCGACCGGCAGCTGCAGCTCGTTGGTCAGCGCGCCGTAGAGCTCCACGCTCTCGCTGACGGGCATGTCCTCGGGCAGCGTCACCACCACCACGCCCGAGCGAACCGGGTCGGTGAACAGCTCCCAGGCGCGCTCGGCTTCGCGGCGCAGCAGGCCGGGCGGCGCCACGTCGAGCAGCACGCGCGGCACGCGCAGCATCTCCAGGCCGTGGCCCGTCGCCGGCGAGTCGAGGATCACCATGTCGTAGCGGTTGCGCCCGTCGGGCAGCGTCTCGTGCACGTGGAACTGTGCCTTGCCGAGCATCGACCAGGCCTCGATGCCGGGCGTGCCGCGCAGGAACGCGGAGACCAGCCGGTTCTCGAAGATGGCGCGGTACAGCGCGCGCACCTTGAGCACCATCATGCCGTACTCCTCGAGCGCGACCTTGGGGATCATGTTCACGGCGTCGATGTTCGGCAGCACCGTCTGGTTGGTGGGGCCGATCGGCGGCACCTCCAGCATCTGGCTGACGCGCTCCTTCGCGTTGCACATCGCGATCAGCACGCGCTTGCCGCGCCGTGCCGCCGCCAGCGCCAGGGCCGCGCTCACGGTGGTCTTGCCGACCCCACCCTTGCCGACCACGGTCACGAAGCGAAGGTTGAACAAATCCGACATCCGCCTCGCGGTCTAGCCTTGCGGGGGGGCGCCGTCGAGTACGGCACGGCAGCGAACATGCAACCGGCCCGCCCGTCAGTCGCGGTACGTACAGACCAGCGCCGGGCGCTGTCGGTCCAGCTCCACCTCGACGAACATCGGCCGCGGATGGGCCGAGTCGAGCAGGCTGAACGCCATGCCCTCCAGCTCGCTACAGAGCGCCGGCGACTCCCGGTAGGCCTCGGTCAGGGGCCCCTCGATCAGCAGGTGCACCTCGCCCTCGCGCACCGACTGGTGCGTGACCTTGCCCGCATTGCGCAGCGCGGCCCGCCACACGTGCACCACGCCGCGCAGCATCGACTCCGGGTTGGTGCCAAAGGAGCGCGCCCAGCTGCGCAGGATGGGCGAGTAGAAGTTGCTGCCGCCCGGGTCCGCGATGCGCTTGCGGACCAGGCTGCGCAGGCCGTCGAGGCCGAGCGTGTCGCCGATCGCGTCGAGCAGCGTGACGAACGCCTGCGCGTCGACCCAGTCGTGGTGCGTGACCGCATCGAGCCACTCCGCATCACGCGGGCCGCGCTGCGCGAAGCGCGCGAGAACGTGGTCCCAGATGTCGCGCTCGATCAGCGACGCGCGATACGAGGTGATCACGCCCCCCGCGATCGAGCCGAAGCGCGGCGTCGAAGGGACCGCTTCGATGACGCCGTCGTGCGTCGTGCTCTCGATCGAGCGGACGCGCCTGCCGCGCGAGCTACCCACCGCGTCTTCCATCTCGACCGAGCCCCCTGTCGCGGAGCGTGGACCGATTTGGGAGCCCTGAAAAGTGCAGGGCAGCTTGCGTCGCGTACGATTTGTTCGAGCTACTGCGGCGCGTCGGCTCGACGCGTCACTGCGCCGGCAACACGACGCGGAAGACGTTGTGGTTGGCGCGCGCGACCGAGCTGAGCGCGGCGTTCAGCGCCTGCGCGAGCACGTTGGCCGTGAACAGCGCCGCGACGCGCCCGTAGCGCCCTTCGGAGCGGCCCTTGACCGCCATCTGTCCCTCCAGGCTGAACGCGTGCTGCGCGAGCTCGGGAGACACCGGCTTGCCCTGATCCTCGACCTCGATCACCACATCGCCGCCCTCGCGCAGCACGCGCAGCGCCACCGCGCTGCGTGGCGCGTGCTGATGTCCGTTGCTCACCAGCAGCTCGAGCAGGCGCTCCAGCGCATCGCCGCCCTGCACGCGCACGCTGGGGATCGGATGCTCGATCTCGAACGCGCCGTACTTCACGCGCTCGCGCAGCCGTGCGAGCACGTCACTCAGCAGCTCCAGGCGCGTGCCGACGGGGCTCTTGCCGTTGGCCCAGCGGCCGATCCACGACAGCTGGTCGAGCCCCTTCTGCAGCTCGTAGAGCGCCTGCTGCGCGTCCTTGAGCGCGTCGCGCAGCTCGTCGCGATCGACGTCCGGATCGTCGATCACCTCGTCGACGAAGCCGATGTTGGCGCCCAGGGTCGCGGCCGGATTGCGCAGGTCGTGCACCACCAGCCCGACCAAGGACTCGAGAACGGCTGGCTTGATCTCAGGCACGTACCCCTCCCTCTGTCGGGACTCCATCGACGCGCGTGGTTTCTCCGCGCGCGAGCAATAGCGAGTCGCCAGGGAGTGTACAGGGGTCAGCGCTTGCGGGCTTTTTCTTTGCGAGCGAGCTCCGCGCGCGCGGCCTTGGCCCCGTATACGAAGCCGAGCGCGAACCCGATCAGTAGAATTCCCGGGATGTACAGGACGTGGGCTGCCGTCGGCATGCGTGCGCCCGGCTCAGTCCGCCCGACCCGCGCGCTCGGTCGACCGAGACAGCGCACGCGTGAGGCGCTCGAGCTCGTCGCCGTTCTTGCGCTGCAGCAGGCCCAGACGCGCCACGTACGCGCACAACACGACCAGGATCGTGCCGTACGCCGCGACCAACAGCGGGAAGCCCGCGACGTCTTCCTTGGTGGTGCCCTCCACGGCCTGGAACGTCGCCGAGCGACTCTCCGCCGCGTCCTCCTGCGCGCTCGCGGCCGTACAGACAAGCAGGCCCAAGCCCAGCGCAAGCGCCCTGATGCGTCTCATCCTTCGTCCTCCAACAAGCCGTGCTCCGCCGCGTCGAGCTCGAGCGTGAGCACGCGCTGACGATCGCGCTCGATGCGCGCGCGCACCCAGACCAACAACACCGACAGCGCCGTCATCGCGGCGAAGCCGAGCAGCAGCGCGATCACCATGTTCGGGTCCTGCAGGCCGCCACCCTTCTTGGTGATCACGGTCGGGTGCTGCCCGCGCCAGAGCTGCACGCTGTAGTGCACGATGGGCATCAGCGGCCCACCCAGCAGGCCGAGGCCCGCGGCAAAGCGCCGCTCCGCTTCGCCTGTCGCGCCGAGGTTACGCAGCAGCAGGTAGGCCACGTAGATCATGCCGATCAGCAGCGCGGTGGTGATGCGCGGATCCCACGTCCAGTACACGCCCCACGCCTTGCGCCCCCAGAGCGAGCCGGTGACCAGCACGATCAGGCAGAAGATCGAGCCGACCTCCGCGCCGCCCACGGCCCACG
Organism: Polyangiales bacterium; assembly: GCA_040508235.1. Lineage (GTDB taxonomy): Bacteria > Myxococcota_A > Polyangia > Polyangiales > DASUME01 > DASUME01. The sequence goes on from JBEVNG010000083.1 coordinate 4,151, forward strand.
CCTCCCAGGCGTCGCTGCGCTTGATCAAATACATCGCGCTGCCGATCACGCACAGCGCGTAGCCGATGTACATCGCGTACGCGGAGGGCACGTGGAAGTAGAAGATCTTCTGCACGATGCCCATCTGCAGCTCGGTCGGGGCCTTGATGAAGGTCCAGAACAAGGTCAGCGCGAGCAGGAGCGCGGACGCGGCAGCGAGCGCGATCACGCCGGTATCACGCCTCGGCGCGGCGGAGGGAGAGCTGGCGATGGCGACGGTGTTCATGAGCTTCCGTGCACGGAACGTACAGCGAAGCTAGACCCCGCGGTAGTCCCTTGCGCAGAACCTACCAGCCCCTGCCTTTGAGTCCCACCACACTGGCGCGCATCGACGGCGTGGCCCAGACGCTCGCGGGCAAGTTCACGCCGCGCGCGCTGGCGGAGTCGGTGGTCGCCCTGAGCCGCGTCTACACGCGTGAGCGCGGCC
>JBEVNG010000099.1:0-6993 GCA_040508235.1 Polyangiales bacterium
GCCTCCCGGTTGCTGTTCGGGATGTACGAGAGCAGCCGCTGCACCACGCGCAGCGCGCCCACCTCGTCCGGCACCGTCAGGTCCGCAACACCGCTCGCGCCATGCACGCGCGGTCCGCCCAGCTCGTCCGGCGTGACGTCTTCACCGAGCACGCTCTTCACGACGCCCGCGCCGGTGAGACCGAAGAAGGTGTCGGCCGGCTGGATCACGAAGCTGCCCTGGCGCGGCAGGTACGAGCCGCCGCCCGCGTTGTAGCCGAACATGCACATGATGCTGGGCACGACGCCGCTGATCTTGCGCAGCGCGGTGAACGCCTGCGAGTAGCCATCGAGGCCGCCGACGCCGGCCGGCACGTACGCGCCCGCGCTGTCGTTCATGCCCACGACCGGCACGCCCTTCTCGGCGGCGAACGTGAACAGGTTGGCGAGCTTGCGACCGTTGGTCGCGTCCATGGAGCCCGCGCGCACGGTGAAGTCGTGGCCGTACAGCGCGACATCGCGCCCGCCGACCTTGACCATCGCGGTGACGATCGACGCGCCGTCGAGGTTCTTGCCCCAGTTCTGATAGAGCACCTGCGCCTGGGTGCCCTTGTCCTGCAGCACGTCGATGCGCTCCCAGACCGTCATGCGGTCCTTGGCGTGCTGACGGAGGATCTGGACCGCGCCGGCGGCCGTATACGGACGCGCGCGCAGGGCCTCGCCCTGCTCGAGCGCGTCGTCGTACGGACCGCGCACGGCGGGGGTCTCGCTGGTGGCGTTGGATTCTAGAAGCGGGTCATCGAGGGTCGGGATGACGACAGGTTCGGTCATGTGCAGACGTCCCTTGGCGCGTGGCTAGCGGGGGAGAAAGCACCCCGCCCGCATTTAATCCCAGGCCTGTGCCGGCGTGCCGACATAGGCGTGGACGTGGTGCGACCGTGTAGTCTGGAAATTGACCCGAGACCAGCGAAACCTGTTCGGTGAGCGAGCACGAAGCGGACATCAAAAAGGGGAGCGCCGCGGACCGCGACACTCCCCGTTTCGTGTCTACATCGATGCGCTTTTCAGTAGCCGATCACCGGCGTGCACTCGACGTCCACCGTGAAGGCGCCACCGTTCTTGGCGTCCGTGCAGGCCTTGCCCAGCAGGCTGACCGTGCGCTCGTCGCCCTCCAGGCGCCAGCCGTCGGCCTCGTTCTGGTAGTTGCGCATCTTGCCGCCGACCGTGACCGCGACGAAGACCGGGTCGACCGTCTTGGAGAGCCGGAACGAGCAGGAGGTCGCGTAGGCCGCGAGCTCCTCGAAGGTGGCGGCCAGATCCTCGGCGCTCGCGACCGAGCGGTGCGTGGACTCGCCGGTACCGCCCGCGGCCGCCATCAGATCGAGCTGTCCCGCGAAGCTGGAGGCCGCCGTCTCGTAGCCCACGACGTACGTCTTCACGCCCGCGTCGGTGAGCTTCTCGATCGCCGCGATGGTCTCCATGCGGCCCTGCGGATCCTCGTTGTTGCCGCCATTCGGGCGGAAGTTCGCCGAGCAGTTCGGATCGCCGTCGGTGACGAGCAGGACGAACTTGGAGGGCGTGACTTTCTGGTCGGAGACCTCCGGGGAGCCGATCACCTGGAGCGCCGCCTCCAGCGTGGACGCGGTGGGCGTATAGCCGCCGGGCCCCATGCGCGAGATTGCCTGGTTGATGGCGGCGCCCTTGTCCTCGCCGATCTCGACGTCCACCGCGCCGGGCGTGCAGGCCGCCTGGTTGAACTGACTGCCGCGCTGCCCGCCGCCCGGGAAGGTCATCAGGCCGAAGTTCACGCCCATGCTGTAGCGAGTGACCAGCTGCGAGACCGCCTGCGCCGAGCCGCCCCAGCGGTCGGTGCGGTTCTCGTTGCCGTCGCGACCCATCGAGGCCGAGCGATCGAGCACGATCAGCATGTCGGGCACCGCGTGGTCGGAGGTGACCGAGTGCTTTCCGCACACGTCGTCGTCCTTGCCGCCGCCGGTGCCGCCGTCGCGTCGGCTCCGGCCGCCGTCGGAGGCCGCGTTGCCGAACTGGTCGTAGATGCTCTTGTCGCCGCCGCAGCCGACCGCTGCCAGTGCACCTGCCAAGAGCCAAAAGTTCTTCGTCATCACGCCGGGCCTCCGCAGCCATCAGATGGCCGAGTGCCCCCTGTTGCTTGGGGGGAGGGGGTCAATCTACGGAAAAGGCGCGCGCCACGGATCGGGCACGAGGCCTGCGTGTGCCGTAGCTTACGCGCTTTCCGAGTGGGCATGAAGCGCTGGCAAGGCGGACCACCGGGAAGCTAAGGTCTGAGCCGCCCTGATGAGTAATCTGGTCCTCTCCGCGCCGCGTCCCGCCAATGAGCTCGCCCTGTTTCCCGAGGGCACCGTCATGCACGAGCGCACCATGCGCTCGGGGCTGACCCTGCGCTGGTACGAGCTGGGCCGCCCCGACGCACCGGCCGCGCTGTTCGTGCATGGGTTCCCGGAGCTGGCTGTCAGCTGGACCCACCAGTTCGCGGGTCTGTCCGATCGCTACCGCCTGCTGGCGCTCGACACGCGCGGCTACGGTGGCAGCGACGCGCCGTTCTGGTTCTGGAGCTACACGATGCGCAAGGTCGCGCGCGACCTGGTCGACGTGCTCGACGTGATGGGCATCGAACGCGCGCACCTGGTCGGCCACGACATGGGCGCAGCGATCGTGTGGGAGGCCGTGCAGCACTTTCAGAGTCGCTTCCGCTCGCTGGCGATCGTCAACGGCCCGTGCCTGCCGCTGATGTACCGCAACGCGCACAAGCAGGCCGCGTCGAGCTCGTACGTGTGGCGCATGCTGGTGCCCTTCTACTTCGAGAACTACGCCAAGCGCGACCCCGAGCACTTCCTGCGCGACTGCTTCCACCTCGACGAGGAACACAAGCGCGTGTTCGCGCCCGAGGTGATCGAGGCCTACGCCAAGCACATCCGCACGCGCGGCTTGCCGGCCGTCAACTACTACCGCGCCTGTGCGTACTTCCCGACCTTCCGTCTGCGGCCGGTGAAGATCCCGGTGCGCCTGATCTTCGGCGAGATCGACGCCTGGGTGGGCGCGTTCCTGCGTGAGCCCAAGACCTACGAGAGCTTCGTCGACGACGTCGACAGCGTGGTGCTGCCCGGCAAGAACCACTTCGTGCAACAGCAAGCGCCCCACGAAGTGAACGAAGCCCTGCACGGTCTGTGGTCGCGCGCGTAGCTTGGGAGCGTCGCCGGCATCGACGACGTAGCTACGCGGTGCGCGGCTTCTGCACCTGCGCGACGCTCTTGGTGCCGTCTTCGTTGACGACCTTCTTCACCACCTCGATGGGCACGGCGTGCGCGCTGGGCTCGATGCGGTGGCCGCGGTGGCGGGCGAAGACCTGGGTGAACTCGGCGCCCATGAACAGGATCTGCGCGGCGTAGTAGACCCAGATCACGAACACGATGAACGAGCCTGCCGCGCCGTAGGGCGACGCGACGGACGCGCGACCGAGGTACATGCCGAGCCCGAACTTGCCGATCGAGAACAAGAGGGCCGTCACCAGCGCGCCCATCCAGACGTCGCGCCAGCCGACCTCCGCGTCGGGCAGCACCTTGTAGATCAGCGCGAACAGCGCGGTGACGACACCGAGCGAGAACAGGAAGTTCACGGCCTCCCAGACCCAGGTGCCGCCGGGCAAGGCGCGTGAGAAAGCGCCGCCGATGCCGGCGATGGCTGCGCTCAGCAACAGCGACACGAGCAGCAAGAAGGCCACACCCAGCACCATCGCGAACGAGAAGAAGCGCTGCTGCACCACGCCCCAGAAACCGCGTCCGGGCTTGGGGGCGACCTTCCAGATCTCGTTCAGCGAAGCTTGCAGCTCACCGAACACTCCCGAGGCACCAAACAGCAGCACCACGATGCCGACGATCGAGCTGAAGATGCCCTCCTCGGGCGCCTTGGCGTGCGACAAAACCGTTTGAATCGCAGCGCCTGCCTGCTCTCCGACCACGCCGCTGATCTGGTCCGCGATCTGTCCCTTGGCGGCGTCTTCTCCATACACCAGCCCCGCCACGGACACCGCAAGCACGAGCAGTGGAGCGATGGAGAGCACGGTGTAGTAGGCCAACGAAGCGGACAGCCGCGTGGCGTTGTCCTCCTTCCAGTCGTTGGCCGTCTCTTTCACGATCTCCACCAGTTGCTTGATCTGCATCGCCCGCCTCCAGCCTGGACAAGGCCTCTGCACGATCTGTGCACGATGCGTTCCAGCCACGAAATCGCGCTCGGGAGCCAACTCGTGCATGCTGCGCCGCGCAGGAGGTCACCCCCCATGACACCAGCTGTACACTTGGTCTTGATCGATGGGCTCGCAGACTGGGAGCCCGCCTACGCACTGCCCGCGCTGCGCCAGTCCGGCTACGACGTGGTCACGGTCGGCTTCACCGCCGATCCCATCACCACGTTGTCAGGGCTGCGCGTCTCGCCCGACATCCAGTGGGATGAGCTCGGCGACAGCAAGCTCGTGCTGCTCCCCGGCAGCGATGGCTGGGAGCGCAACGAATATCCCGTCGAGAAGTTTCAACACAAGCTCGCCGCGCTGCTCGCCGCCAACGTCCCCGTCGCCGCGATCTGCGGCGCCACCGTCGCGGTCGCACGCGCCGGCGGCTTCGAGGGACGACAACACACCAGCAACGACGCGGGCTGGCTGCAGCAGATGGCGCCCGACTACAAGGGCGCGGACAAGTACCGCACGGACGAGCTGGCGGTGCGCGACAAGGGCTTGATCAGCGCGGCTGCCAGCGCACCGGTCGAGTTCGCGCGCGAGATCATCGCGCAGCTGGAGGCGATGCCCAGCGAGAAGCTCGAGGTCTGGTTCGCGCTGTTCAAGACCGGACGCTTGCCCGCCAGCGTCGATGCTGACAGGTTCTTCGCCAGCTGATGCGGGTCCTCGTTCTGTGCGCGCTCCTGTTCTCGTCCCTGACAGTGCCAGCGCGCGCGGAAGAGCCCTTCGCCGTCAAGATCCGGCACGAGGCCCCACTCGCCGCGGCGGGTGCCGCGCTCTGGCTCTTGACGGAAGGGCTCAAGCCCAGGCTCGCGCCCACGGACTGCCGGCTGTGTGGACGCAACGGGCTCGACAGCGCCGTGCAGGACGGACTGCTGCTGCAGAACGTGCACCCCGCGCGGCGGCTCAGCGACGCACTGCTGTTCGGGCTGGTGCCGGGTTTTGCCTTCGCCAGCGTGGCGGGCATCGGCCTGGCCGACAACAAGTGGCGTAGCGCGGGCGAGAACGCGGTGGTGCTGAGCGAGGTCGTGGTCGCGACGGCCCTGCTCACGCAGCTCACCAAGTACACCGTCGGCCGCGAGCGACCGTTCCTGCGCACGCAGCGCGACAACGGCCTGACGGTGACGCACGGCCCCGACGACAACCTGTCGTTCTTCTCCGGCCACACCAGCCTCACGTTCGCGCTCGCCGTCGGCGCCGGCAGCATCGCCAGCTTTCGCGACTCCAAGCACGCGCCGTGGATCTGGGGCGTCGGCATGCCGCTGGCCACGCTCACCGGCTACCTGCGCATCGCCGCCGACCGCCACTACTTCACCGACGTGCTCACCGGCGCCCTGGTCGGCAGTGCCATCGGCGTGCTCGTGCCCTGGCTGCACCGCCACTACGCCAGCGACACCGGCCCCCGCGTCAGCGCCAGCCCCCCCGGCATGCTCACCATGACGTGGTTGCTCTAGCGCACCAGGTCGAGCGCGACACCGCGCCAACGCCTCCATCAGCTTCCGCGCGTGCGGTCGTGGATAGGGTCAGGCCAGGTCCGCGGTTTTCTTCAGCCCGTCGACGTCGAGCAGCTCGATGCGGCCGTAGGCGACGCGCAGCAGGCCGGCGCTCGCGAACTCCTTGAGCTGCGTGTTGATCGACTGGCGGGACGCGTTGAGCATCGCGCCCAGCTGTTCCTGGCGGACCTCCAGCGTCTTGCGGCCGAGTGGCCCGAACTCGCCGTAGCCTTGCGACATGTGGAGCAGGCGCCGCGCCAGCCGCACGCCGAGCGGCATCGTCGCCAGGTCCTCCACCTGCTGCATCAAGAGCCGCACCTTGGCGGTCAGCAACAATGCGAGCTCGCGGTAGTACGCGGGCTCGCGCAAGAGCAGCGCCTCCAGCACGTCCTGCGGCACCTTGAGCAGCGTGGTCTGCGCGTTGGCGATCGCGTCGTGCGTGCGCGGTGCGCGGTCGAACAGCGAGATCTCGCCGAACCAGCTGGGCGGCTCGGCGATCGTCAGCAGCGACTCGCGGCCCGCGCTGTCGAGGCCGCGGATGCGGACGCTGCCTTCCAGCACCGCGTACAGGCCGCACGGTGGATCACCGCGTGCGAACAGCGGCTGCTCCGGCGCCAGCGTGCAGGCGACGCCGTGCTCGAGCAGCGCCTGCTGAAGCCCGGGCGTCAGCTCCCGGAACCAACGCCCGGTGCGCAGTACGTTGGCCCAGCGCGTCTTCGGCTCCACTTCGACCTCGAATGTCCGCGCCGCGACAGACTCGACGCGGGCAGGGATCCATAGTCTGCGCCGAGAGGTGTGCGCTTGAAAACTCTTACCCATCAGCTCGCGCTCTACGCGACGTACCACCGCGACCGCCGCAACGTCGCCACCCACTTCGCCGGCATCCCGATGATCGTGCTCGCGATCATGATCTTGCTCGGGCGGCCCGTGCTCGGCGTGGCGCCGGCCTGGTTCGCGGTCCTGTTCGCCGCCCAGTTCTACCTGCGGCTCGACCTGCGCTGGGGCTTGCTGATGAGCGCGCTGTTCGCGCTCGCGGGCTGGCTCGGCGTCACGCTCGCGGTGCACGCGTACTGGGCGGGACCCGCTCTGTTCGTCGGCGGCTGGGCGCTGCAGTTCTTGGGGCACGTCTACGAGGGCAAGAAGCCCGCGTTCCTCGACGACCTGCGCGGCCTCCTGATCGGCCCCCTGTTCGTGGTCGTCGAGCTGCTGTTCCTGGTGGGCTTCGAACGCGAGCTCCAGGACGAGCTACGGCGCA